>JBKHAV010000097.1:0-10859 GCA_046542715.1 Desulfovibrionales bacterium | reverse complement strand
ACACTTCAGGCGGAAAAAACAGCAAGTCGTGTCAGGGCAGAAGAAAAGACAAGCCCCAATAGGTCAGCAGGCCCGCTCCCAGCGCGCCGTAGAGAAGCAATCAGGGCAGGCATTTTGACCCGACTTTCCACAAAAGCACGCTGAACACCCCACCTCCAACCAGAACCGAAACAATGATTTTGAATATCTCAGGCATCGTTATATCCCTCCAGCGCTGCACATCCAGTGGCAGAATAAACCACTCTGCATATCATCTCCATCCTTGTCTTCACCTCTTTCCGTCTTTTCTGCGATTCCTCCTTCGATTTGCCCACGGGAACGGAGTGTCGCTTTCCTCGGGACAATCAGCACAGACTTTCTCGAAAAACAATTTCCTTTCTGGTCAAGGATTCCGTTGTCGACTACATTTGAGGATGCACCCTCACCGCAGGAGGTTTCCATGAAAGAGAATGTGGGAAGAATGGATCAAGTGTTCAGAAGCATTGCAGGACCAGCCCTGATCGTCTTGGGATATTCAAGGCTTGGAGGCCGGGAGGGTCGCCCAGTGGGCCTTGTCGCCATGATTGCCGGCACAGGGGTGGTCGAAAGCGCTATCACCCGCGTCTGCCCGGTGAACAGTCTGCTTGGGATAGATTCCCGCTCAATGAGTGAACGGATTCGTGAAAGAGATGGCCGTCAGACAGGTGCGGAAGGGGTGCTGCTGGGAAAAGGCACTCCGGAAGCAATGCAGGCTATGGAAAGTACAGACACGGGAAGCCGGATGGCTGAATAAGCGATTCTGTCTCTTTCCTGCCCTAGCTCTGCCTACTCTTCCCGGCGTACTTGCGAAGGCAGGTCCGGAAAAACCTGCAGCCATTCCTTGCTCATCGCTTCATTTCCGATCTTTCCTTTCAAACACCCTGCCGGCTTTGACTCCCCTTGTGAAGATGATACACTCGTGAGGAATCCAAAACCATACAACCAAGGAGGCCTGCAATGGCTATGAAAATGTCTCAAGTCAAAGAATGTTCCGTTTCCGACTGCGCCTACAATACAGAAGAATCATGTCATGCCCTGGCGATCACGATCGGTGACAAACCCGATGTTCCCCTCTGCGATACCTTTTTCAAAGCATCCACGCATGGGGGAGACATGGAGTCGACAGCCGGGGTCGGCGCCTGCAAATCCTATGAGTGCACGTACAACCAGAATTACGAATGCTCGGCTTCCAATATCCAGGTCGGGATGCGGGGAAGCCAGCCCGACTGCCTGAGCTTCCAAAAGAAGTAGCCCCCTTCCGCTGTCTCTCCCCTGCTCCGCAACCATTCCTGCCGGTTGCGGAGCATTTTTAGAGTCTTGACCTGTGCAAGGCGTCGGAAGATTCCCCAGAAAACAGGCGAGATTCATGCTTGCGTGCAAAGCCCTCACAGATGACTTTTCCGCTCCCTACTCGCTATCGCGCTATTCCTTGCATTGGATTGAAATGCGCAGGACATGCACAGAACACTTGGCATGGCGGACTACTTTGGACGCATTGGAGCCCAGGAGGTAGTCGGCAAAACGGGTCCTGTGGGCAGGCATGATGATCAGGTCTGCACCCACTTTTTCAGCCATGTGCAGGATACGGCGATACACCGTGCCCTGGGCCACAAGATGCTGGACTTCGATGTCCTCGGGAATGAGCTGATTGACCAGATCATGGAGATTGTGCTCGGCATCGTGGACGATCCGCTCCTCGGCTTCAGGGGGGAAGTACTGGCCGACGCTGGGCATGCCGAGGTCGGGAACCACCGTAAGAACGTGCAGCTGTGCCCCGTAGAGGCGACAGAGATCCACTGCGGCATGCACGGCCGTTTCCATGGGCCGGTGATCTCGTTCCTGCAGGTCGATGGGCAAAAGAATGTGCGTGTACATTGGTGCTCCTGTCTTCACACGGCTCGCTGCGCGTTCATGGATCTTCTTCCCCGCAGCCACTGCAGCGCACCCATGGCCCAGAAGGAGAAGAAACCGAGGGCCTGCAGTGCTTCACGATCCAGCTGGGGGATGTATGGAGCAAAAAATCCCGGTCTGAAGGAGATCAGACAGATGGCCAGGAGAATCAGTCGCTCCAAGATGTTGCAACGGGTAAAGAAATAGCCCTGCACGGCTGAGGTGAAGGAAAACATGGCTGTCAACCCGGTGACGAAAATCCAGGCCAAATGTGGAATGCTGTCGATCCAGATGACGTTGCCGGCCGCATCCACGCCGCTGATCATCAAAAGTTCGGTGTTGAACAGGAAAATGAATGGCAGGATGGCCGTCCGCATGTCATAGGTGAACCCCTGGATACCCGTCTTGATGGGATCTGTTCGGGCGATGGCTGCGGCGGCGTAGGCTGCCAGACCGACCGGAGGCGTGTCGTCGGCAAGGATGCCGAAGTAGAACACGAACAGGTGTGCGGCGATGAGCGGGAAGACCAGACCCGCCTCTCCGCCAAGCTCGATGATGACCGGTGCCGTCAGTGTGGCCATGATGATGTAGTTGGCCGTCGTGGGCATGCCCATGCCCAGAATGAGGCTGGTCATGGCCGTGAAGATGAGCATCAGAACCACGTTGCCCATGGACAGGGTGTCGATCAAGGTGATGAACTGACCGACCAGACCGGTTATGGTCACCACGCCGACGATGATACCTGCGGTGGCTGTGGCCACGCCCACGGAGATCATGTTCCTGGCGCCGCCGATCAAGCCGTTCCAGATGTCCAGCAGGCCCTGCTTGAAGGCGGAGTTGACATAGGAAAGGACAGGGACATCAGGGGAGAGCTCGCCTCGTTTCCGCTGGGTCGAAAGCACCAGGTAGGCCACGATGGGACGCTGGATCAGCATGATCACCATAAGTGCCTCCACAGCGAACAGGGCGGAAGCAATAGGCGTGCGTCGCAGTACGACCATGGATACGATGAGGATGGCCAGGGGAATGAGAAAATGGCAGCCCCGCAGAAAAGTGGAGACGAGTCTGGGCAGCTCGCTCCTGGGGACGGCTTTGATTCCCAGCTTGAGCGACTCCAGATGCACGACATAAAAAAGCCCGAGATAGGATATGATCGCAGGGAAAAAGGCGGCCCGGATCACGTCGAGATAGGGAATCCCGATGATCTCGGCCATGATGAAGGCTGCGGCTCCCATGATCGGCGGCATGAGCTGTCCGTTGGTGGAACAGGCCACCTCTATTGCTCCTGCTTTATGAGCCGGAAGGCCCACCCGCTTCATGAGAGGGATGGTGAATGTGCCGGTGGTCACGGTGTTGGCAATGGATGAACCCGAGACCAATCCCATCATTCCTGATGCCACGACCGCTGCTTTGGCCGGCCCGCCTCGGTATGTACCCAAAGCGGAAAAGGCCACGTCGATAAAATATTTGCCCCCCCCGGCCTTGTCCAGAAGAGCCCCGAACAGCACGAAGAGGAAGACGAAATCCACGGACACGCCGAGCGGGATGCCGAAAATACCGGTGGTGGACAGGTACATGTCGCTGATTATGAAATCCAGCGGCACGCCCCGATGGCGGAGAACCTCAGGCATGTACGGACCAAGGAAGACGTAGACTAAAAACAGGAGCGCAAGCAGGCTCAGCGCCGGTCCCAGGGCGCGCCTTGCCGCTTCCAGAAGAAGCAAAATAAGGATCATGCCCATGAAGATGTCCGTCTGGCTGGGCATTCCCTGGCGCATGATGATTCCGCTGTAATCCCACCAGATATAGAGTGCGCCGGACGTGGCCATGACGGCCAGGACGATATCGTACACCGGGATGTGCTTGCGTATCGACCGTTTGCCGAAACGGGGCAAGATCTTGCTGGCCCAGTCGACCCACATGGGCGGGCTGTGCTGCTTATAGGCCGGATAGACCAGGTAGGTCAGAATCAGGGCAAACGCCAGGTGCCAGGCCCTGGCTACAAAGGAATCCAGGGGCTGGTAGGCGATATAGAGCTGAAACAGCGACCACGACAGGCACAAAGCAACGATCAGGTACCTGAAAAATCTGCTCCTGGGCTCCCGAGCTCCGGCCTCTACCATGACCAGCAGGTCTTCGGCGGAGAGGCGCGGATTTCTCCTTTTCCGCCCGGTCTCTTTGGGGGTGTTCACGTCCACGGGTTCACTCGCCCTGCGCTCGTCAGTCATGGCAGTCCTGGATGTGTTGCTGGGGATGCGATCTGCCGCTTGGAAAGGGGCTCGCATACCATTGATGATTCAGAAGATCGAAAGGGACGCCGGGCTGGAAGCGCCCGGCGTCCGCGCATTGTGAGACACTGCTGCAGGGGAAGGCTACTTCCAGCCCTTCTCCTTATAGTACTTCTCGGCACCGGCATGCAGGGGGGCGGAAAGTCCTTCGATCATGCCTTCGGGTTTGAGATTCTTGAAGGCCGCATGGGAAGCCCTGACACTGTCGAGGTTCTCGAACACGGTCTTGACCAGGTCATAAACGGCCTGTTCGGAGACGCTCTCGTTGGTGACAACGGTTGCGGTCACGGCATAGGTCTCCACATCCTTGTCCACACCCTTGTAGGTGCCTGCGGGAATGGTGGTCATGACATAATAGGGATGCTCCTTGACGAAGCTCTTTATACCGTCGGAGTTGATCGAGATGATGTCGATGTCCACGGACTGGGCAGGCTCCTCGATGGCAGCACTGGGATTGCCCACGGTGTAGAAAAAGGCATCGATCTTGCGGTCGACCAGAGCGCGGGAAGCCTCGGCCTGCTGCAGGCTTTCTGCATTGATGTCTTTTTCGGGATCGATGCCGTAGATTCTGAGTACGTCCATGGCGTTGCCGCGCTGGCCGGAGCCGGGATTCCCGATGTTGATGCGTTTGCCTTTGATGTCTTCGACATTTTTGATGCCGGTGTCCTTGCGGGTCACGAGCAGAACGGTTTCCGGATGCATGCTGAACACGCTGCGCAGCGATTCAACCGGCTTGCCTTCCCAGTCTGCCGCTCCGTTGTAGGCCTGCCAGTGGCGGTCGGACTGAGCCACGCCGAAGTCAAAGGCGTTGCGCTCAAGGGCGTTGATGTTGAAAACGGAACCACCGGTGGGACGACCCACATAGTTGTACTCGTCGCCCATCTCCCTGTTCATGAGATTGCTCAGCTGCAGAGCGACCTGGTAATACACACCGGTGATCGAAGCGCCCCCAAAGAGGATGTTTTCCTTGGCGTGAGCCGCCGGAACAGACGTGGTGAACAAGAGTGCCGCAAGCGCGGCCACAAAAAAGGTTCTAAATAGCATGGAGCACCTCCGAGGTAGAATTAGATGAAAAAAGACCCCTGCCGTATGCAATAAACCCTTCGAGTAGGTCCATAACTTTGCTTCATTTTTGCGTTTTTTGTCAAATGGAATACCGGCTCAGCAATCCTTACTCTGAACAGCGCCGCAAAATCAAGGCGAAAAGGGCCGCCCGTTGGGGCAGACTGTCCTTGAGGATGTACTCCCTGTCGCTGTGATCCAGATCCCCTACCGGACCCAGACCGTCCAGGACAGGGAGGGATTCGTCGGCCACGAGATTGGCGTCGGACACGCCGCTGCGGACCTCCTCCCCGAGATCGATCCCCAGGATCCGGGCCTCTTCCCGGGCCAGTTCGAAAAGCGCGAGGTTGCGCTCGGACCGGGGCATGGTCGGACGCGTCGAGTTCACACTCAGACGACAGGACGTGTCCGGGACCGAAGGAGCGGCAACCAATGTTTCAATTCGCGCACGCAGCCCCTCCAGCCCTTCGGGAGTGAGCGCTCTTGCGTCCACAAGGGCCCTGGCGTGATCGGCCACGGTATTCGGACCGATGCCGCCTTCGACCCGGCCCACATTCACCGTCCAGTCTGGCGGATCATTCAGTCCTTCCAGTCCAATGGTCTTGTGGGCGAGTTCCAGGACCGCGCTGGCCTTGGACCGGCAGACATTGCCGGCATGCCCGGCACGGCCGCGCACCTCCAGTTCGAATCCCAGCTTGCCTTTGCGGCCGGTGACCACTTCTCCCCCCAATCCTCCGCCTTCCAGGACAAACCCTCTGGCGCTTCTGCGGGCTTCCTCCCGGATGATCTGCCCGGATGCAGGAGAACCGATCTCTTCGTCGGGATTGAAGACAATCGTCACCGGAACACGTGAAAGCATCCCGGCCCTGTCCAGTGCGCGCAGGGCGAAAATTGCCGCCACCAGTCCGCCCTTCATGTCGTAAACGCCCGGACCAAATGCCCTTTCTTCGTCCTCCCGGTAGGAGTCGAAATGGGTGTCTGCGGGAAAAACCGTGTCCATGTGTCCGATGATCAGCGATGGCGGGCCCTTGACCGATCCGGTGTTCGTAGCCCTGACCAAAGCCCCATGGCCCGGCATCTCAACCGTTGTCACGTCAAGGGGAAGAGTGCCGAGTTCCTCGGCGCAACGCCGGGCCATGTGTTTGAGTCCAGGGAGATTGCGGCTGCCGCTTTGAATCTCCACCAGATCTCGCAGCAGCGAAAACAGTGCTTTTCGCTGCTCCTGAATAAAGGCGGACACAACTCCCCTGGGTTCGTGCAAATCACTTTTTGAAACGGGCAAAGGCGTATTCCTTGTCAGCGTAGGTGGACGGATCGGCATCAGGATAGTTCACCTGTTCGCCGGACCAGGGTTTTTCCAGGACCACAGCGCCCTCTTCCCGTGCGCGCAGATTGTCTCGATGCAGCGGAATCTTGCCGCCGGCCGTGGCGATATAGCGGGGAATGGCATCGCCGGAAATATTCCCGTACATGGACTCGACAATGTCACGGCCAATCTCCACCGGCACCCGCAGATGGGCGAATTGCGGGTTTCGATAGCTGCAGTTGAAAATATAATAGGGCCGGACGTATGCCTCCTGAATGGTCTCGCACAGCTTCCACATTTTGACATTCGTGTCATTGATGCCTTTAAGCAGAACGGCCTGGTTCATGACCGCACTGACCCTGCCGGAGATGCGCTTGAACGCCTCCCGGGAAACCGGGGTGATTTCCTGGGCCGTGTTGATCTGCGTGACCACCCGCAGCGGTTTTTTGTCATTGGACTCTTCCAGGATGTCCAGAAGTTCCGGGTCGATCCGTTGCGGGGTGGTCACGGGAATGCGTGAACCAAGACGCTTCATGCGCACATGCTCGATGGCGTCGAGTTCTGAAAGCAGCCAGCGGAGCATGGAGTTGGGCAGCACCAGCGCGTCCCCTCCGGTGACGAGCACGTCCCGGATGGCCGGGTTGGCCCGGATATACTCCAGAGCCTCGGTGTAGGCATCTTTGGAATAGATTCTGTCCTTCTTGCCGATATGGGCGATGCGCAGGCAATGGGTGCAGTACATGGCACACATGTTCGTTGCCTTGATGGTCACCACCCGGGGATAGAACTGGTCGATAAGCCGTGCAGGCGAATGATCAGCGGCCACCGGCGGAATTTCAGCGCCCACATTGTCGACCATTTCTCCGGTGGGCACAGACTGCAGGAGCACGGGGTCATTGACCCTGTCCGGCTGGATCAGGCTGGCATAGTACGGGGTCATGCGCATACGGTAGGTCTTGGTCACCCGGGCCACGTCCGCAATGACCGGATCCGGAAGGCGGATGAGACTGGCCAGTGTCTCCACATCTTCGATGACATGCCGAAGCTGCCCTGATGAGGAGTTCCACTCCTCATCGCTCATGGACAGGCCAGAGCGGATGCGCTCCTGGTTTTCCCTGATGGAATCCCAAAGTTCCATTCCGCTGGGCGCTTCCACAGGATGGCGCTGGAGATATTCGCGCACCCGCTGATTCGCTCCTGCAGCAATGGACCGGGCCTGGCCCACGCGGCCGCCGATGCTGACCTCGTGTTCGTCAATGGCCTGGTGCTTTGCGGCAAGCTCCTCAAGAGACTTGCGGGACAGCCCGAGATCGGCAGGACTCACTCCCTGGTTCCGCCTGAGATCGAGCAGGCGGGAAAACAGGGTGACGACAGGTCCGGTCAACTCGGTGGAGGAAGCAGTGGCAAAAAGACCGGCCACTTCTTCAGAGGTGCTCCTGTCTGAAGAGGTTGTGGAGGGGGCGAACAGTTCCTCGAAAAGGTCCTGGGTGTATTTGTCCTGTGCGTTCATGAGATATGATCCTTAATGATTGTTTGCGTTGCCCGGCCGATGGGGATTGAATTTGACTTGTGGGGCCTGCCCGGGGCCTGACGGAAGAGGTTCGCTCACCAGGGCTTTCCCCAGTTCGATGTGCGCGGCCAGATCCTCCCTGCGGCTGGCCACAGCGATGACCCGCCCCACGAAACAGCCGGGCCTGACCCGGCAGTGGTGCCCCACATGCTCCACCACCAGCATCCCGTGGGGAGTTTCCCGTGCCCGGATGCGCAGGAAGAGATCGCGCTCGTCACCATCCTGGGGGACGAAGGAGCCGGTGACCATGTCGTGATCGATCTTCACATTGTAGGTCCGCCAGCAGAAATCGTTGATTGCTTCCGTGAGTTCCTGCACGCCCTCGGGAAACACGCTCGCGGTCACGGCGTGGTACTCCAGATCCATGAGCGTGGGAGCCCCGTCCGGCAGCAGGGATTCCATGGTGCAGCACATCTCCATGGTCGTGCCCTGCTTGCGGGCGTTTACCTCCACGAACCAGGCCTTCCCTTTTCTGTCCACGATGAAGTCGCAGCCGAAAATCCCCCGATACCCTGCTGCACCCAAAACCCTGCCCACGCTTCTGGTGATTTTGCGGATTTCCTCCTTGATCTCAGCGGGCAGAAGCGATGGGAACGTCGAGCCCCGGAAGGCGTTGCCGTTTTCGATCTGCTGATCAGCCACGCAGGCGATGAACACGTCCCGCTCGTTGGCCACGACTCCGAGAACCGTGGGATCGTGGTCATGGGGAATATACCGGCTGACGAACGTGGTCACATCCCGTCCCGCAAGGCGCTCGATGATGTCCTCGCGACAATGGGCGATAAAGCTGTTCATGCCTGCGGCGGAATAGGCCTGACTGACGAACATGCCGTCGGTCCACTCTTCCAGGAGCCTGTCCGCGGTCTGCAGGAGCTGTTCGAAGTTCTGGCAAATGCGATAGTCGATCACCGGGGCGGCGTCCTGCAGGTGCAGAAACTGGTGCAGCTTGTTGTTCCAGGTGGTGGAAATCTGGGCGTCAGGTCCGAGAATTCGGACTCCGGGAATACCGGCAATGTCCAGCTCGGGCACTGACTCAAAGACGTGCACAAAGAGTTCACCCTGGGCAGCCAGAAGGGAGTGGATGAGTTCCAGAACCTCGGGCGACGAGGAGACGCTCGCCGCAAAGGTCCGGGCGGGGATCCTGCAGCGGACCTTCTCTCCGGTGCGTCGCAGGATCTCCTTGGACTCCGGATTGACGACCATGACATTGCCGTGCGGATAGCAATCCATGACATCGGGGATGATCGAGATCCATTCGACCTTGCGATCGATGCTCCTGGAAAGCGTCTCCGCCACGAATTGGTTCAAACAATCGGTTTTGATCTCACCTACATAGAGGAAATAGTAGACGTCCGGCTCGATCGCCAGATCTCTGAACAGCACGGCATCCAGAGGCATGACAGAAACACTCCTGTCTCGGTGGAGAAGATGGTGACATGAATGCTAATTTCTAATGATTACTTTGCACTCCGGGAATCGTCAAGACGAACAGGCCTTCTCTGAACATGCAGGCCCCTTTTTCATCCTGAACAGCAGAGAATCATCCCTGCTTTGACATCCTTCCCGATTTTATCTTTACTTTAACTTCCGTTAGATACAGGCATAATCAGGCAAGCTTCCTGACCCGTCCATCAAAGCCACGAGGAGCAGAGATGAATACCGACAAGGCCGGCCACCCACCAGAAAACAGCAGCACCCTCTCCTGGCATGCCATGCCAGCGGACGAAGTCCTGACCCGCCTTGGGGTCGGGGACCAGGGGCTGGACAGCGAAGAGGCCGGACGCAGACTTCAGGAACATGGGCCCAACGTGTTGCCCGAACCGGAAAAGAGCAATCTCCTGCTGCGCTTCCTGAGCCACTTCAACAATATGCTCATCTACATTCTGCTCGTGGCAGCGGCATTCACCGCAGTGCTGGGTGAATGGATTGATATGGGCGTCATTCTGGCCGTGGTCCTGATCAACGCGCTCATCGGCTTCATCCAGGAAGGCAAGGCGGAAAAGGCCATGGAGGCCATCCGCGGCATGCTCTCGCCCAAGGCCACTGTGCTGCGCAACGGCGAAGAACAGGAGATTCCAGCCAGGGAACTCGTGCCTGGAGATATCGTCCTGCTCAAGTCGGGCGACCGCGTACCGGCTGACCTGCGCGTTCTTATGGTCCGGAACGCCCAGGTCGAGGAAGCAGCCCTCACAGGCGAGTCCGAACCTGTGGGCAAGCAGCCGGATCCGGTAGACAAAGACGCGGTCCTCGGCGACCGCACGTCCATGGCGTACTCCAGCACATTTGTCACCCTCGGCCAGCTGCGCGGGGTGGTCGTTGCCACAGGCGGTCAGACCGAGATCGGCCGCATCAGCGAGATGGTCTCCCAGGTGGAAACCCTGAGCACACCGCTTCTGCGCAAGATCGACGCTTTCGGCCGGAACCTGTCGATATTCATCGTCGTTCTCGCAGCCGTGGTGTTCGCTCTGGGGTACTTCCTGCGGGGCTTTCCAGCGGGCGAGATGTTCATGGCGGTTGTCAGCCTTGCCGTTGCAGCCATTCCCGAAGGTCTGCCAGCCATCATGACCATCACGCTTGCCCTTGGCGTGCAGCGCATGGCCAGACGCAACGCGATCATCCGGCGGCTGCCGGCTGTGGAGACCCTCGGGTCGGTCACTGTCATCTGTTCTGACAAGACAGGAACGCTCACCCGCAATGAGATGACAGTTGCCGAAGTTGTCACAGC
>JBKHAV010000096.1:0-10866 GCA_046542715.1 Desulfovibrionales bacterium | reverse complement strand
GAAGTCGTGACATGCACTCCTGGAACAATGACTCCGAACAAAAGGACATGCTATGCGCGGTCAGAACCTTAAAAAATTCCTTCTTGCCATCGACGCCATCAGCAGGAGGAATGGGGCGACCATTCAGGAACTCCAGAAAATCCTCGGCAGGGACAGAACAAGCGTGTACCGGCTGAAGCGGACCATTGAAGATTTGGGGTTCCCGGTGTTCGAGGAGAAACATCCCGATGACGAGCGAGTCAAAATCATCAGGCTTGAACAGTCGTTCGTTTCCAAGTTGCCCAACATCTCCGTCCCCAACCTGAACCTCTCCCCTTCCGAAATCATATCACTTTACCTCTTGAGGGCCGCAACCCAGACGTACAAGGGCACAGACATCGAGAGCACGGTGAAAAGCGCGTTCTGCAAGCTCGACCATTTCGTACCGGCCCAGTTTGAGAAGAACATCGCCCGGCTCAGGACCCTTTTCATCGGCACCAGCAGGATGGCCAAGGACTACTCCGGCAAAGAAAAAATCATCGACGATCTGACCAGGGCGATACTAAAAAACAATTCCTGCCGGGTCAGGTATCTTGCCTTTTACGACGAGACTGAGAAGAGCTACCTCATTGAGCCTTTGCATTTTTTTGAGAACAAGGGCGGACTCTACCTGTTTGTCCGCGTCCCCAAGTACAACGATATCCGGGTTCTTGCTGTTGAACGGATCAAATCGCTGACCGTCACGGATGAGACCTTTGAATACCCGGAGGATTTCGATCCTGAAGAACGGCTTTCGTCCTGCTTTGATCTGGTCCTTGATGATCCGGTCCACGCAAAAATCTGGTTTTCCGCCTACCAGGCCAAATACATCCGCGAACGAAAATACTCCCCCACTCAGAAAATCATCCAAAACCCGGATGGATCGATCATCCTCGAACTCACGACCTCGGGCCGGTACGAGGTCATGCGCTGGGTCCTCGCCTTTGGTGCCGAAGCCGAGGTCCTCGAGCCCAAAGCCATGCGTGAGGAGATCGCCTCATCCCTGAAATCCACCCTGGACCGGTACTCCTGAACCGCTTCCATCATCCCTGCTTGATCCCGGGGTATTGGTTCAGTCCAAGGTGATGCTCGTCACAGAGGGTATGGGACCATCCATAGTCGTGGCGCACCTCACCTGGCTGGCCGCATATCTCGCAGATCGTTGAACTCCTGGCCAGGGCTTCCTCTGCAATGTCCCAGACATGTGCGGACTGCGGAGCAAGAAGATGGATGTGAAGTTGTCCGTTCCTCTGCTCGATTCTCTCAATCCTGACATCCGGATCCGTCTCCCTGATCCGGCGCAGGGTCTCGCGAATCAGCCCATGCCACCCCGGCCTGATGCCGGATAACCGTGAAGTATACGACTTGCCCTCCCACATGTTCTCGAACTCCACCATAAAGGGCGGATAACGCATCTCCTGCCTTCCCCAAGTCCCCATGAACACCTCTCTTGTTGAACGAGTCACACAATACCCGTTCTTTGACTTGGAGAATGATTTCTGTAGCCGTTTTTGCAGTGTTTCCATGGGTTTTCCTCAAAAACCCAATGCGTTCCTGGGCGAACCCTTGGCCGTCTCTTCAAGGCCGAGCATTTCCACAAGTCTGTCCGGGTCCCCGAGACATCCCTGAATTTCGGCTTTCTTCTTCACGATGGCGAAATCGGCCGGGGTCAGCATGCCAAGGCCGCCGAGCGTTGTAGGAGCAGGGAACTTGAAGAACGTAGTGAACGCCAACCGAATCTGAGCCGCGCTGAGATAATCGAAATTCACCTTGAAGATGAACCGCCGCATGGAGGCGGGGTCTAGGGTCTGGCGCAGATTCGTGGTGCAGACGAACGGCAGGGGATGGCTTTCCATCCAGGTGAGCATCTCGTTGACCCGAGTGACCTCCCAGGAGTGGGTCGCGTTTTGCCTGTTCTGGAGCAATGAATCCGCCTCGTCAAAGATGAGCATGGCCCTTTCCTGAATCGCCTCTTCGAACGCTGCGGCGATCTGCTGTTCCGATTCCCCCACCCATTTCGAGAAAAGGTCCGAAGCCCGCTTCTGCAAAACCTCAAGCCCGAGCTTCTCCGCCAGATCCCTGGCATACAGGCTCTTGCCACAGCCCGGAGGTCCGGAAAGCAGAAGCGAGAAATCGAATCTGCCCGACCTGCAAACATCATCCGTAAGCTCCTGCAGGTTCTGATCTGTACTAGCCAGTCCGCTGTAAAACCGGGGCTGCTCACATCGCGTGGAGGACGCCTGGTTGCCCATGGCCCTGTCCATCAGTTTGACCGTCAATTGGACCTGGTCGACACCTCCCCCTGCAAGCCTGCCAACCCGTGCGGCATTAGCAGCCACTCCAGGGGCCACCAGATAGTTCCGTGCAAGCTTCTCCAATTCTTCGCCGGATACGGTGACCCTGTTCTCATCCAGAACCTTCTTCCATATCTGCTTCCTGACAGATGCCGGCGGCCTCTTGAGCTCGATTGCTGCGGTCATTCTTCGGAGCAGGGCCGGATCAAAGGAATGGATATCATTTGAGGTCCAGATTACCGGCACCTGGTTTGTCTCGAGCAGCCGGTGCCCGAAGACCTTGCTCCCGCTGTGGCGTCGACTCTGGAAAAACAGCAACCCGGGGCTGTCCTGCAGGTCCTCCATCTCGTCAAACAGGAGCAGCGCTCCCTTACCCGCAAGATGCTGGGCCATTTTCAGCGAGGTGATCCTTTCGGAGCGCGTCGGCTCGCTCCCGTTCTCGTCGGTCTCCCCCACTTGATGAAGGGTCAGGCCAAGCCTTGCCGCCAGGGTTTTGCAAAATTCCGTCTTTCCCGTCCCCGACGGGCCGTACAGAAGAATGTTGATTCCCTTGGCCTTGGTCTTCAAAGCGCCCTTGAGAAGATTGAACGCAAGGTCCCGTTGCACCCCCAGATGCTCGAACGATTCCCATGGAAGCTCTGCTCCGACCGACTCTCCCAAAATTGCATGCCGGAAATCCTTCAGCCCTCGATGGGGCGGAAGCAGGGCAAGAAGGAATTTGTTCGGGACCGTGTATCGCTTGTATATGTCATCATTGGTCAGCAGCCCCATGCAGACCAGACGGGATTTCCGGCCAAGAAGCTTGATGACTTCCCCCCTGGAGATACCTGCAAAAACAGCGGCAATGTCAAACGGATCACATCCCGCATCCGTCACCAGTTCCCGGTACAGACCGTCCAGACCGGCCTCATCCTGTTCAATCCGGCAGAACAACTCCAAAATGAGCAGTTCCTTTTTATTCAGCCCAAGTGATGTACCAGCTTCTCGAATATTCAGTTCAAATCGCCCAGGCCGACTGTTTCGCAATTCCGAGAGTCTCCAGTCCATGCTTTGAAGCAGGCTTTTCCAGGCATGGGAACCGAGCTTGATCCCCCCCTTTCGCGTGCGGGGGGCATCCTCCACATCTGATGGCAGATGAACTCCCAACCAGCTGTTTGAACTCTCCAGCCAGGAGATGATCTCCGCAGTTGCCGGCGAGGATTTGCCGTAGTGTTTGAGAAGATCCAGCCCGAAGCGAATGACCACCCGCCTTCCATAATCAGTCATGACCACAACCTCCTGAATTTTTACTCAGTGGTCAAAATATCTCAGGAGAATTGCAGAATTGGTCACATATTTTGGAAAAATTTTTTGGAAGGAGTTAGGTTCGATTTGTCTGACGGTTGATGAACTCAATCGGCTTGGTACTGATAAATCACGAACTATAAATTCATTGTATTTCAATCTTTCATTATGAATGGAACATATACTAACTTTTGGGAGAATTAGCATATGAAAATTGCAATCATAGGTTCTAGATCTTTCAATGATTTTGAATTTCTATCAAAAACTTTAAGGAGCACACAAGACATTGAACTCGTGATATCCGGAGGGGCCAGAGGTACTGATTCCTTAGCAGAGCGGTGGGCTAAGGAAAATGATATCCCTACATTGATATTTACTCCGGATTGGAAACGTTTTGGTCGGTCTGCTGGTGTTATCAGAAATAAAGACATTATTGACAACTGCGATGTAGTTTATGCTTTTTGGGATGGACAATCAAAGGGTACAAAATCTTCCATTGAGTATGCGAAAAAGAAAAGTAAGGAAATAATAATTATAGATATTGAGAACTAAAAAGTTTTTTTTGAAATTTTTTCTCGTTTTCATAAAAAGAGGAAAGAAAAATAAATTTTGAAGAGCAAACCAAGAGAGAAATATGATGCCTGAATCAGACATTCAGACGCTTTGGGAATACAACAAATTGTACGAATGCGCTGTCATATCTGCGTTCCGCGAAGCTAGGGAATGCGGTTTCGGCGCTCCTTATTCGGAGAAGGAAAACCAGGCACGCACAAAATCTCTTACGGCAAAACTGAAGTCGCAAGGATACAAGGTGTTTTCTCTCACAGGAGAAAACCTGAAGGATCTTTGCACCGGAAAGAGAAAATCGCTGTTCGTGATCAATACGCTCAAGAATGAATATTTCATGAGCATTGTGGAAAAACTGGGCGAAGAATTCGAGCAGGACAGCATCCTCTTCATTCAACAAAATGCTGTCGGCGGAGAGGGTCAGGCATTCTTGATCGGCACCAACCATTGTGCAAACAATGAGATTGGATACGGTAAAAAACACCCTTTCAAATGGGCTTCCCCCAGGAAGGCTTCCCAACTGTACAGTACCATTGTGAATGGAAAGCCTGTCTTTCTCGCCAGGAGTTGCCGCGAAGTACGTTCCCCCGGAAATATCATGGGCATCTGGGCGATGCACCTGACTGCAAAGGAACCATGGGAAAAGCTCTTGGAATGAAATGCGTTACACATCCGATTTCTCATTTCAAAGCCCTTTGAACGGTTTTCAAAACTTTCAATGTCAACCGTATTTCTCTTTTGAAAATAATAATCCTCCCTCCACTTTTAAAAGGGCTCCTCTTCCGCCGGTCATTTTCTTTCCGAAGAAGTGCAGAATTGGTCACATATCCAGGAAAGGATTCCTTCCATGAGATAGGTTCACACGTACTTGAAGCTTGTGAGCCCTAACTATCCGGCAGCATGGGATGTATGGCCCAGATTCTGCTTGCAGGGCCGTCCGGGAGGATTCTTACGTTGCATATCTACTTCGGCTTCCACTTGGATGGGAGCGCGTATCCGGATGCATTGCTGGGACAGCACGCATCAGTTGGCAAAGTCATTGTCGGCCCCATGGGATTGCTTGGAATCCTTGAAACTCGGTTCGGACTGACCGGGAAGTCAACGTCCTTTCCGGTCCGGATCGCCCAGTACAAGAAACGGCTGGAGTCCCTCGGGCCCGGTCGTTTCTTTTCCCGGTCCTATGCCGTGGACCAGTGGTCCACCGCCAAGAAACTTCTCACATGGCGGGACCGGCTCGTCCTGGCCGGCTGGGACGGAACCGGGAACCAGGCGCCGCCTCGCATCGTTGACTTGGCAGCGCTTGAAGATGAGGGCCTGGGTCCGCTTGCCCCTGGTCTTGGCGAGAGGCTTTCCCAGATAAAAGCAAGACTTCAAAAGGGCCCGGTACAGGGGATCTCCGCAATAACCTTGGTGGACGACCGCGACCTCCTGCCCCCTGCCTGGTCTTCGCTGCTGACGCTGCTTGCGGATGCGGGCATCCCCTGCACGTCCTTGGAGCCGAACACAGGGGAAAGCGACCCATTTTTGGCCAAGGTCAAACGTGCCGTTGCCGACTGCACCAAACCAACAGGCCTCCCCCGCAATGAGAACAGCCTGGTCCTGCTCAAGGGACGGGATGAATCCGTGGTTGCCGAGGCGGTTGCCTGCTGGCTCGAACACCAGACCGAAAAAGAGGCCGAGGAACTGGTCGTCATCCGAAACAACGGCAGCCGCCTGCTCGACCAGGCCCTGGCCAGGCGGGGTCTCCCCCGTCTGGGCCACGAAACCCGCTCCAGATGGAGAGCGGCCCTGCAGGTCCTTCCCGCCATCATCGCGACCAAATGGGATCCCCTTGATCCCGGGGCACTGATGGAATTTCTGGACCTTCCCAGCTCCCCTCTTCCACGACGCGCCCTGGTTCACTTCCGAAAGGCCCTGCTCGAACATCCCGGCCTGGGCGGTCCCAAGTGGCAGGAGGCCGAGGAAAAAGCTCTTTTAGCCCTGGAAGAAGCCCTTGACCAGGATGGCCTCTCTGCGGACCAGAAAAAGCAGAAAATGTCCCGGTTCAGAAAGGACCTCGAGTTTTATCTGGGCGGAGCCCTGTACGACCCGGAACAGGGCATGCCGGTTCCCGTTGTAAACGAGATCTGCACCCGGGTGGTGCAATGGGCCACGACCAGGGCGAGCGTCAGCGACAATTTTCTCCTGATCACTGCGGCCGGAATCGCCAGGGACCTGCAGGAGGCTGTATCCTCCAGCGGTTCATCCTCGATCCCCCGGATTCAGCTGGAGCTCATTTTGGAATCGGTTTCCGAGGCCGGCGCGGCAAACCCGGCCGTGTTTCCTGAGGCGGCTTCCTGGTCCTTTGTGGATGGACCGGGTCAGATCTGGGACCGCGCAGAACGGGTTCTGTGGTGGAACTTCAGCATGCCGTCCCTGCCCCATGAGGATTTTCTGCTCACCGCGGTGGAACGGGAATGGCTGGCCCAACACCATATCCATCTCGAAACCCAGAGCGACCGGCTCCGCAGAGAATCCACCTCCTGGCGCAACCCCCTGTTCCAGGCAGGAAAACAGCTCGTTTTCGCCACCTGGGAGCAGGACTCCGGCACAGAGATTCCCGCCCACCCTCTGCTCCATGAGATCCAGCAGAGTATTGGCAGCACGTTGTCGGTGGTTCGCGCCGAGGACATCCTGACCGGTTCCAGCCCCAGCCTCCTGGGGCGAAAAATCCCACGACGGCCCGTCCCCCCCCGGACATTCCCCGAACCGGTCACGACATGGCAGATTCCTCCCGGAACCCTGTGGCAGCGGGACAGGGAATCCTTCACCAGCATGGACATGCTTCTTCGCTGCCCCCTGGCCTGGCTCTTTCGCTACGGCGTGGGGCTGCACGGGCCTGACCTTCCTCTTGTTCCCGATGCCCAGAGGATGGTCGGGACGCTCTGCCATGCCGTGGTTGAAAATCTTTTTCTGGAGGACACAACCTGGTCGCCCGGCGCGGCAGAAACCCGGGCCCTGGAGCTGTTCGATGGTCTGATTCCACAAATGGCAGCCTCCCTGCGCCTCCCTGGAAGCGAAGTTCTCTTCAACAGATACAGGGGGAGAGCCGGACGGGCAGCGCGGATGCTGGTGGAGCTCATCAACACGGCCGGACTTCGGGTCTGCTCCTGCGAATCCTCGCACGAGCGGCCCTTTGCCCACGGCAAGACATTCTACGGAAAGATCGACCTGCTGCTCGAGGACAAAAACGGCACCCCTGTATTCTGGGACCTCAAGTGGACCAGATGGGCCAAGTACAAACGCAGCGAACTCGAGGAAGGGACCGCGCTGCAGCTGGCCGCCTACGGCTGGCTCCTGTCCGGACCGGAAGGCGAGTATCCCCCGGGTGGATACTTTCTCCTCTCCCACGGGGAGCTGATCTCGGTGGCGTGTGACGGCCTTCCGGACCATTGCATCTGTTCGGAGAACAACTTGAAGGATCTCTGGGATACGGCCCAAAAAAAATGCGCTGAAACCTTCCAGGAACTCAAATCCGGGACAGCCCGGGTGCCAGGGCTTGTGGAGCCGGACAGTCCGTCCGAGGAGGAAATTGCCTTGCCTGCCAATTGTAAGCGGTGCGATTTCACCACCCTGTGCGGGGTGTCCAAATGAACGATAAAATCCGACTCATCAGCGCCAGCGCCGGTTCCGGCAAAACGTTCCAGTTGACCCGGGAGATGGCCGCGGCTGTGCAAAACGGCGTCAATCCTGAAAACGTGGTCGCCACCACCTTCACGGTCAAAGCGGCCAACGAGCTTGCCGCACGGGTGCAGAAATCGCTTCTTTCCAAAGGCAGTTGGGATCAGGCCCAGCGCCTGCTCAACGGCTATATCGGCACGGTCAACTCGGTGTGTGACAGGCTCCTGTCCGACTACTGCTTCGAGGCCGGCCTCTCGCCCCACCTCGAAATCCTGACCGACGGGGATGACGGACACTTTTTCGCCGCTTCCATTGCCCCGGTCATCCAGCAGTATGCCGAGGACATCGAACCCGTGGCCCACAGGTTCTCCTTAGAGAAATGGACCGATGTCATTTACGACATCATCAAACTGGCCCGCACGAACGGCCTTTCCCCCGACGACCTGATCCACTGCGGCAGCCGTTCCCTGGATTCCTTCCGACAGCTCTACCCTGCCCCATCGAAGATACCTGCCACGGAACTGGACCAAACCTTGGCCAAGGAAATCAAATTGGCCATCAGCCAAATTGACGGCAACGGGGATGGAACCAACAGGACGAAAGACTGTCTCGACATGCTCAAAAAGGCCGACCGGGCCCTTGCCGAACCCGAAGCCATGCCCTGGGTCGACTGGGTCCGGCTCGCCAAGATTGCTCCGGGAAAAAAGAGCAAAGACGCAGTCGTCCATGTGATCAGCGCAGCCCTGGCCCATCTCTCCCACCCCAGGTTCCACACGGACGCGGAGGTCTTGATCTCCTCCCTGTTCGCCTGCGCTTCCGAAGCCATGCGGCGGTTTGCCGAATACAAGAAAAAGCGAGGGGTGATCGACTTCGTGGACCAGGAATCCCTGGTCCTGAACCATGTCTTGAAGAACCCGGAAGCGCTCCGCTCGCTTCAAGAGCGGCTGGACATCGTCCTGGTGGATGAATTCCAGGACACCAGCCCCATCCAGCTGGCCATTTTCCTGGAGCTGACCCGCCTTGCCGGACAATCCATCTGGGTCGGCGACCAGAAGCAGGCCATCTACGGCTTTCGGGGGAGCGACCCGGTGCTCATGGATGCGGTGATCGAAAAGATCGTCAGCCCGGACAAGCTCGAGATCCTGCCCTTTTCCTGGCGCTCCTGCCCTTCCCTGGTCGCGTTCACCAGCGAGCTGTTCGCCCGGGCCTTCAAAAAATTCGGAATGCCTGAGGACCAGGTCCGGCTCAGTCCCAAGCGGAAGGTACGGGACGCCCACAACCAGGCCCTTCAAGTCTGGAAACTGGACGCGTCCAAGAAGGATCATGAATACTTGGCTCTGGCCGCGGGAGTGAAGGATTTGCTCGGGGATCCGGAAATCAGGGTCGAGGAGGAAACACAAGAACTGCGGGGCATCCGGCCCGGCGATGTGGCCATCCTCTGCCGCACCAACGACAATGCCAGAAAAATCGCCGACGCCCTCCAGGAGCAGGGCATCAAGGCCTCGGTCGGCCGGGAAGGTTTGCTTGCGTGTCCCGAGATCGTGCTCGCCCTTGCCGGTCTGCGCTATCTGGTCAACCCGCGGGACACCCTCGCCCTCGCCGAAATCCTGCACCTGACCTCCCCACAAGGCCAGGAGCGGGACTGGCTCTGGCAGCGCATCGAGACCGGTTCGGACCAGGTCTGGAAGACCACCCCATCCATTGGGGCGCTCGACACGCTCCGCCCCCAGATGCTCTCCCTGACTCCGTCCGAATCACTGGACGCGGCCCTTGCCGGACTCAACCTGGAGGAATTCGTCCTCGGCTGGGACAATGCCGACCAGCGCAGGGCCAATCTGGAACTCCTCCGGGGTTTGGCTTGCGAGTACGAGGACCTGTGCCGGACCCAGCGCACATCCTGTACCGCCTCCGGACTGATCAGCTACCTCTACTCGCTCAAGAAAACAGACAAGGAACTCCAGGCCGTCAGCACTGCCGGCAACTCGGTCAGCGTGCTCACCTACCACAAGTCCAAGGGACTGGAATGGCCAATCGTCATCCTGGCCGACCTGGATGCCTCGTCCAAGGACTCTCCCTTCGGACTGACCGTGGAATCGCCTGAGACCTTCAATCCGAAAAAGCCCCTCGACGGCCGCTGGATCCGTTACTGGCCCTGGGCCTACGCTGGACAAAAGCAGGATACCGGGATTGAGGAACGACTGGAAGACAGCCCGGAACAAAAAGATGCAACCGAAAGAGAACTCAAAGAGCGCATTCGCCTGCTCTATGTGGGCATGACCCGCCCCCGGGATCACCTCATCCTTACCGCCAGGCTGACAAAAGGAAAGTTGAACACCACCTGGCTCGATTCCCTTGAGGACGAAACCGGAACAATTCTCGAGCTTCCTTTGGATGATGCAGCAGCCTCGATCACCATCGGAGACACGGAGTTTCCCGCCAAAGTGCGAACCTTCAGCCCTGTGGACGAAGAGACCACGCCTGATGCCGAACAGTTCTACGTGGCACCGGAACTGACCGAAACACCAATCCATGTCCCGGCCTTCATCATCCCCAGCAAGATCGAGGCTCCTGCCGCTTTGGAATACGAGATGGAAATCATCGACCTCGGAGACCCGCTCCCGATCGGCAAAAACGACAACGCCGCCGACCTGGGTCGGGCCATCCACTCCTTTTTTGCCACAGCCATCCACATCAAATCGGAGGAAGACCGTATCTCCTTGGCCAAGGACATCCTGGACCGGTGGATGATCGATGCCCTCTCCCCCGAGGACCTGAACCTCGCACTGCAAAGACTGGAAAAATACCTCTCCGATCAGTACGGCCCTGATGCCCTGATCCATACCGAGTACCCGATCCATTGCAAAGACAACGGCCAAAAAGCCTCCGGCTGGATCGATCTCCTTCTGAAGACAGATAAAGCATGCACAATCATCGACCACAAATCCTTCCACGGCCCGGAATCCTACATCCCCGAGTACGCCAAAAAGTACATCCCGCAACTAGGCTTATACAGCAAAACCCTTCAGCAGGAAGGCACACCTGA
>JBKHAV010000095.1:0-10943 GCA_046542715.1 Desulfovibrionales bacterium | reverse complement strand
TGATCAGCCTTGGGATTCCTCTTCCCGTCCCAGGTTCTCCAAAGCCTTGAGGTGCTCGAAGCTGGAGGTGACCCGCTTTTGGATCTGGGCCACGTCTTCCGGAGTGAGGTGGCGGAAACGGCGCTGCAGCTTGAGGTACTCGTCCACAGGTTTCAGGGACTTGGTTTTCTGGGTGATCCGGTATCGCCCGTACTCCACCTCGTAAAGGGGGAAGACCCCGGTCTGGGCGGCGAGCTTGGCCAGGCTGATCCCGATCTCCGGTTTGGATCCCCAGCCGGTCGGGCAGGGGGAGAAGATCTGCAGATAGGCGGGACCGTCAACGGCCAGCCCTTTGCGGACCTTGTTCATGAGGTCCAGGTGATATGCCGGCGAGGCCGTGGCCACGTAAGGAATCTCATGGGCCGCAGCAATGGCCGGAACGTTCTTTTTCCAGGTGCGCTGCCCCTTGCTCGCCTTGCCCGGAGGGGAGGTGGTGGTCATGGCGCAAAAGGGTGTTGAGCTGGAGCGCTGCACGCCCGTGTTCATGTAGGCTTCATTGTCCAGACAGACGTAGAGGAAGTTGTGGCCCCGCTCGAGAGCGCCGGACAGGGCCTGCATGCCGATATCCGCAGTGGCGCCATCGCCGGCAAAGGCGATGATATTGGGCTTTTCCCCTTTGAACCGTCCCTTGCGTATCAGGGCCCTGATCGCGGCTTCGATACCTGAGGCCACTGCTCCGGTGTTCTCAAACGCCACGTGAATCCAGGGGATCTTCCAGGCGGACTGAGGAAAGGGAGAAGTCACGATCTCCATGCACCCGGTGGCATTGACCGCAATGGTGTTGGGACCGGCAGCCTTGGTGACCATGCCCATGGCCAGAATTTCGGCACACCCCTGACAGGCCCTGTGACCCGAGGAGACCTGGCAGTCCCAGGGAATGTTCTTGGCCGTTATCTTTTCGTAGGCGATTTCCTGTACGGCGTTCATTGTATCAGGCATTGCTCTTCACCCCCCAAATAGTATAATTCCCGGTGAGCTCTCCGGCTTTTGCCCGGGCATACATGTCTTGAAATTGCTTGACCGTCACATCCCGTCCACCGAGACCGGCGATGATGTTCACGATTTCCGGCGCATCCTGCCTCCTGTAGAGAAGGCTTTTGAGTTCTTCGGCAACTGGGCCGCACACCGCCCCCGGGGACAGCGCCCGGTCGATGACGATAAGCTTTTTGGCTCCCTTGATGGCCTCCAGGAAATCTTCCTGAGGAAATGGCCGCCAGAGCCGGATTCTGACCTGACCCACGGATTCGCCTTCAGCGACAAGGCCGTCAAGGGCGGTCATGGTGGTCTCGCCCAGAGAGCCCATGGTGACGAACAGGGTTTCGGCATCAGCCGGGCCGTTTCTCTCGATGAGCTTGTACTCCCGGTCAAAGGTTCTGGCCCATTGGGCCAGCACTTCTTCGATCACGGGCTGGGAGTTCAAGAGAGCCTGCTCGCATTGTTTGCGGGATTCCAGATAGACTTCAGGCACTCCCACCGCACCAAAGGTAATCGGCTTGGAAGGGTGCAGGGTCATGAGCGGGTCAAAGGGAGGAAGGAATGCGTCCACTGTTTCCTGCTCGGGCAGGATGATGGGTTCGATCATGTGCGAGAGAATGAATCCGTCCATGTTCACCGCCACTGGAAGCTGCACCCGGTGGTCCTCGGAGATCTTGAACGCGGCAAGGGTCAGGTCAAAGGCTTCCTGGCCGTTTTCCACAAAGAGCTGGATCCAGCCGATATCCCGTTCGGACATGATGTCGCTGTGATCGTTCCAGATGGAGATGGGCGCGGACATGGCCCGGTTCGCCACGGTCATGACCATGGGCAGGCGCATGCCCGAGGCGATGAACAGCATCTCATGCATCAGGGCCAGTCCCTGGGCAGCGGTGGCCGTGTACACCCGCGCGCCTGCAGCCGACGCCCCGATGGCCGCGGAAAGGGCGGAGTGCTCGGACTCCACGGGGATGAACTCGGAATCCATGTCTCCGGAGGCCACGTAGTGGGAAAGTTCCTCCACAATATGGGTTTGCGGGGTGATGGGATAGGCCGGGATAACGTCCGTCCTGGCCATCTTGACCGCTTCGGCCACTGCCAGGGATACTTCGGTTCCAATACGCTTGAGCATCACTTCTCCTCCCTGACCATCGAGATTGCGTCCTTGGGGCATTCATGGGCGCAGATTCCGCACCCCTTGCAGTATTCCAGGTCGGAATGGAAGAACCCTTCCTCGTTTTCCGCAATGCAGAACTCCGGGCAATAGACTGCGCAGAGCGTGCATTTGATGCATTTTTCCTCATCAACGACCGGTTTGTTCGTCTTCCAGTCCCCGGTCTTCATTTTACAGGCATTGCCGGCCTCGGTGATGGCCGTGCCCTGTTCGAGCTCCTCCCAGGAGACAAGGGCGTCTTCAGCCATAGTATTCCTCCTTTGAACTTACGTCTGGAAATGGCGTTACAAGGTATTTCTCAAAATAATCTGTTCTCAATATGGACAGATCATGTCTGTGGACAGAACAAATCGGTCAAAGGCGTGTTCGAACGGACAAATGGTTTCGAGTCCGGTCATTGTACTGATTTTCCCTCTTTTGACAATGATGATGATCCAAGCCCGAGAAGTCTTCCTCCTGCCGTAAGAAGGGTGTCTGTTTGTTCGGAGGTGAGCTTGAGCCGGTCACGAAGAAGTGCAAGCTCCCGGGATGGATCGAACAGCGGGTAATCGCTGCCGAAAAATATCCTCTCCAGGGGATGGCGGGAGAAGATGCGATCGAGCATGGGGTCCGGGATAAAGGCAAGGGAGCTTGACGTGTCCACGCAGACAGCAGTGCCGAGGATCGCCTCTGAAGCGGACTCCCAGTACCTGGCCCCGCCGAAGTGTGCGGCGACCAGGGGCAGCTGTGGAAACCGCTCGTGGATCGCAAGGAGCTTGTACGGAGAGGAGGGGCTTGTGTCCGGGGGCTGGTCGTCCCCTATATGGACCAGCACCACAAAATGCGATTTCATGGCGGCAAAGACAGGGACGAGTCGGGGGTCGGCAAGATCGAATCCTTGAAAACCCGGATGCAGTTTGATGCCACGAATTCCGTGTCCCTTCAGCCGCTCGAGTTCGGCTTCAAAATCGTGGTACCCGGGATGGATGGTGCCGAAGGGGATGGTCCAGGGGTGTTCCCGGGCCAGGTGCAGAGCCCAGTTGTTGGCCGGGATGACCTGGGCGGGTCGGGTGGCCGCGGTGTGGACCACGGCCCGGTCCAGTCCGGCGGCACGGATTCTGGTGTGCAGGTCCTCGGAAAGTCCGGTGCCCACCGGTGAAATATCGTAACGACTCCGGAGCTGGTTCAGGACCCGGGCGGCGATCTTCGGATGGAAGGCGTGGGTGTGAAAATCAAGGCGCATATTCAGGTGAACGGCTGAAAGTGTGGGGTGAGAAAAACGTTCACGTCGCAACTCCGGCGATGCGCCATGAGAAGAGGCATATCAGGACCGCTGCCCGGGCAGGGCGGTGCACAGGGATTTGAGCCAGTCCGGAAGGGGGACCGGCTTTCCTGCCTGGTCCACGCAGGCGTGCTGGGTCTGGCCTGAGGCCATGATGGTGGCCCCGTCTCCTGAGCGGACCTCGTAGAGAAACGTGATCGAGGCCCTGGAGCATGTGGACACGCCGGCTCTGACGATGATCTCCTCGTCGTATCGGACCGGATGGCGGTACCTGCATCCGGCTTCACGCACAGGGAGGAAAAAACCATGTTCCTCCACCTGGGCATAGCTCATGCCCCGTTCCCGGATATAACAGCTCCTGGCCTGTTCGAACCAGTGCAGATAATTGCCGTAGTAAGCTACCTTCATGCCGTCCGTTTCCCCATAGGAGACCCGGTGGTGCCAGTCTGATGCGTTGTCAGGAAAGTCGGATGTCCGGGGTTTGTTCATCGCTGGTTCCGCAGGGATGCCAAAGCCATGTTCAAAAGTTCCGGACCGGTCTCGAGGATCAGGGTGCTTTGCGCAGCAGCAGCCTCTGTGTAGACATCGATACGGTCCGGCTTCACCGTGGGGCCGGAAAGGATGAAGGGCACCGGGTCCCTGGTGTGGGTTCTGACCGAGACCGGAGTGAAATGGTCACAGGCCACGATGAAGAGCATCTGTTCCCCAAATCGCTCCACCAGGGGGCCGACCACCAGTCTGTCAAAGCGGGCGATGGCCTCGGTCTTGTTTCCGGCGCTGCCTTCGTGGCCGCACTCGTCAGGAGCTTCCACATGGAGAAACACGAAGTCGTGGTCCTGGAACAGATCGCAGGCCCAAGCGACCTTGCCAGCATAATTGGTGTCCAGAAGTCCGGTTGCCCCGGGAACGTCCACCACGGTCATCGACGCGGCCCGGCCGAGCCCCTTGACCAGATCCACGGCGGAAACCACAGCCCCCTTGAGGCCGAATTGGTCGTGAAAGGAGGGCAACAGCATCGGCCCGCCCTGGCCCCAGGGCCAGATGGCGTTGGCTGCGCTGGGGGTGTTCTGTCGGGACAGCAGCCTGAATGCCTCCTGGACGAGCTTCCAGAGACGGGGGCAGGTTCGGAAGGTTTGGAGATCCGGGCCCAGGGCCTGTTCTGTGATGTCGTGGGGGGGGCGGATATGAAGCCCGGCCTCGGGTGAAGCGGCACCGTCTTTTTGAACGAGAAGGTGCCGGTACTGAAACCCTTTGGAAAAGGAAAAGGTGTCGTTCCCCAGTTCGGAAGCAAGGGTATGCAGAAGCCGGCCCGCCTCCTCGTTATCGATATGTCCGGCAGAGTAGTCCTTCATCGTGTCCGTGTCGGTAAGTCCGCTCAACGTGACCAGATTCATGCGCCAGACCAGGTCGGTCGGGGCGAGGGACAGTCCGAGGGCAGCGGCTTCGATGGGGCCGCGGCCGGTGTGGTAGTCGGCAGGATCGAATCCCAGAAGGGACATGTTGGCCACATCCGACCCGGGCGGCATGGATTCAGGGATGGTTCGGCACCTTCCCACGATCCCGCGGGAAGCGAGACCGTCCATAAACGGGGTGGGGGCCGCTTCCAGCGGAGTCTTGCCGCCCAGTTCTTCGAGAGGGTAGTCCCCCATGCCGTCGCCGACCAGAAAGAGAAGTTTCATGAAAACCAACTACAGTATTTTGAAGTGCACGGCCGGGTTGATGACGAAGCTGAAGGTATTGAGTTCCTTCAAGGCCGCAGTGACGTCGCGTTCCTGTGCGGAATGGGTCAAAAAAACCACGGGCACACCCTTCTGATTCGGGGCCTGTCTCTGCACCACCTGGGCTATGGAGATGTTTCGTTCGCCAAGGACCCCGGCAATGGCAGCCAGCACGCCCGGGCGATCGACCACGCTGAAGCGGAAGTAGTGCCTGGTCACATCCAGTTCGTGCTCGAGGGTTCGGGCTTTTGGAAGTGCAGGTTCGGAAAATCCGGTATTGTTCGCTGGACGGCCCGAGACAAGGGACATGATGTCCGACAGCACGGCACTGCCGGTGGGCAGGTCGCCGGCTCCCTGGCCGTAGAGCATGATGGGGCCGACCGCGTTCCCTTCGAGCAGTACCGCATTGAAGGGACCCTCCACCTTGGCCAGGATGTGGTCATCGCTGACCAGAAAGGGAAAAACCCCTGCCTGGAGGAGCCCGGACCTCTCCTTGACCCTGGCCAGAAGTTTGATGCGGTAGCCGAAGGATCGGGCCAGTTCGATATCAAAGGGTTCGACCATGGAGATGCCCTGGACCGGCAGCCTGGAAAACGGAAGATCCTGCCCATAGGCCAAACGGATGAGCAGAGTCAGCTTATGGGCAGCGTCGACCCCCTGGATGTCCAGAAAGGGATCAGCTTCGGCATATCCGTTGGCTTGGGCCTGGGAAAGCGCGGTGGCAAAGTCGATCCCTTTTTCCGTCATTTCAGAAAGGATGTAGTTGGCTGTGCCGTTCAAGATGCCGATGAGATGCTTGATGCGGTTTCCGGCAAGGCTTTCCTTGAGGGTCTGCACAATGGGAATGCCGCCGGCTACGCCGGCTTCGTAGTAGAGCCCCCGGGACACGGCATCGGCCAGGGTAAAGAGTTCCGGACCCCGCTCGGCCAGAAGGGCCTTGTTGGCCGTGACCACGTGCTTGCCGGCCTTCAGGGCCCGGGTGATGATGGTGTGGGCGGTATCCACCCCGCCGATGAGTTCGACCACGATATCCGTGTCCGAGGCGGAGAGGAACTGCTCCAGGTCAGTGGTGAACTCCGTCTCCCGGCCAGGAAGAAAATCCCGCTGCTTGGTGGTGTCCCGAACCAGGACCCTGCGGATGACCAGGTCCTTCCCGGTGCGCCGCTGAATCCATTCCCTGTTTTCCTCAAGAATCCTGGCCAGCCCGGATCCCACAGTTCCGAAGCCTGCCAAGCCGATATTCACCTGCTGCATAATGATGAAAACCTTTTTTCGAATTATCGAATTAGCGAATTATCGAATTACGAATTACGAATTTTACGAATTACGAATTTTCGAATTACGAATTTTTCAAATTCGAATTTTCAATTCCTGTCTTTACCCACTGATAAGCTTTTTCATGCCCCGGATGGCCTGATTGATGCGGTGGCGGTTTTCCACCAGGGCGAAACGGACGTGGCCGTCACCGTAATTGCCGAACCCCAGTCCTGGAGAAACAGCCACTTTGGACTCCTTGAGCAGAAGCTTGGAGAACTCCACCGAACCCAGATGCTTGAACTCTTCGGGAATCTCGGCCCAGACGAACATCGTGGCTTTGGGCGGTTCCACCTTCCAGCCGATCCGGTCCAGCCCTTCGATCAGGGCGTTGCGGCGGTCCTGATGGATGTCCATGATCTCCCGGACGCACTCCTGAGGTCCGTTCAGAGCGACAGTGGCCGCGATCTGAATGGGCTGGAAAATTCCGTAATCGAGATAACTCTTGATCCTGGTCAGGGCCTGGACCATGTCCCGGTTGCCGCAGCAAAATCCCACCCGCCATCCAGCCATGGAGTAGCTTTTGGTGAGTGAAAAAAATTCCACGCCCACATCCTTGGCGCCCTGGGCCTGGAGAAAGCTGGGGGCGACATAGCCGTCAAAGGTGAAGTCGGCATAGGCCAGGTCGTGGATAATATAAAGGTTGTGCTCCCGGGCGAAATCCACGATTTTTTGGAAGAACTCGGTTCCTTCCACCACTTCGGTAGTGGGATTGTGTGGATAGTTGATGACCAGGAGTTTGGGCTGGGGCCAGGTCTGCTTGGTGGCTGCGAGCAGATCTTCGAAGAAATCCCTGTCCTTGCTGACGGGGATACGTCGCACATCAGCGCCGGCGATAATGGCCGCATAGGGATGGATGGGGTATGCCGGATCCGGGGCAAAGACCACGTCCCCCGGGGAGAGCATGACCAGCATGAGATGGGAAAGCCCCTCTTTGGCGCCCATGGTGGCCACCACCTCCATGTCGGGGTCCAGGTGCACCTCGTAGCGGCGGCGGTACCAGTCACAGATGGCGTTGCGCAGCCCCTTGATGCCTTTGGAGGCGCTGTAGCGGTGATTGACCGGCTTCTGAGAAGCCTCTGCGAGCTTTTCCACGATATGGGCGGGTGTCGGCAGGTCGGGATTGCCCATGCCCAGGTCCACGATATCTTCTCCATCCCGACGCATTTTCATTTTCAACTCGTTGACCACCGCAAAGACATAGGGCGGGAGTCGGCGCATTCGTGGAAATTGTTCCATACATAATCTCCTCAAAGTGTCCTAGGGAGGAATTGATCGATCGAAAGAGTTCTCAGTTGAAGCTTTTCCTCATATCCGCGATCACCGGCTCCTGTCAAAACCCTTTGTTCCCTGGGGCAGGGATCAAATCTTGACGGTGAGGAGTAATCCTGACAATTCGAAATCTTTTGAAAATCACCTCTCAAGATTTCAGGCCGGCGGCTGTTCGCCACAAGGAGTACGAATGCGCGTCATCATTGTCGGTGCCGGAGAAGTGGGGTCTCACCTTGCCGACAAGCTTGCTCAGGAGAACAAGGAGGTCGTGATCATCGATCTCAATCCGGGTGTGCTGGACAAGATTTCGGAGCAGATGGATGTGCAGACCATTGTGGGATCCGGGAGCAGCCCAGGAATTCTGGAGCAGGCTGGGATCAAGGATGCCGACATCCTCCTGGCCGTGACCGACAGCGACGAGATCAATCTCATCGCCTGTACATTCGCCAATATTTTGAAACCGGGCATCACCAAGCTGGCCCGGATCAGGAACGACGAGTATACCCGCTTCAGGGAAGCGTTTTCCAGGGAAATGCTGGGCATCGAACTGGTCATCAACCCTGAGGTGGAAGTGGTCCGGACCATTCAGCGGCTCATGGGCGCCCCGGATGCCGTGGATGTGAGCGAGTTTGCCGAGGGCAAGGTTCGGCTCATCGGTATCTGGGTCCGGGAACAGAGCGTGCTGGCCGGGACCAGGCTGACCCGGATCCGGGAAAAAGTCGGAACAACGCGGCTGATCATCGGCGCCATCGTCCGCAACGAGGAGCTGATCATCCCCACAGGCGAAGATGTCGTTCAGGCCGGGGACCTGATCTATTTCGTGTGCCAGGAAAAGGACCAGGACGAGATCCTGAGAAGTTTCGGCGGCAGGCCGAAAGCCATGAAGAACGTTCTGATCATCGGAGGAGGAAACATCGGGTTTCGCCTGGCCCGGGAACTGGAAAAGGGGGAGTTTCACACAAAACTCATAGAAACGGACATGGCCCGGTGCGAGTTTCTCTCCGAGGCCCTGGAAAAGACCGTGATCCTGCAGGGTGACGGCACAGACCAGTCTCTGCTCAAGGAAGAAAACATTCATGCCATGGATGTTGCCGTCACCGTGACCGGTGACGAGGAAACCAATATCCTCTGCTCACTTCTGGCCAAAAGCATGGACGCCGGCATGACCATCACCAGAATCAACAATTTCGCCTACTTTCCCCTGGTGCGGACCATCGGTATCGAACACACGGTCAGCCCGAGACAGTCCGCGGTCAATGCCATCCTGCACCACGTGCGCAGGGGCAGGGTCATTTCCGCGGTGTCCATCAAGGAGGAGGCAGAGGTTCTGGAGGCCGTGGCCCTGGAAAACTCCGAGGTTGTGGACAAGCCGGTCAAGGATATCGATTTTCCCAGGGGCGCGGTCATTTTGTGCATCATCCGGAAAGAAGAGGTGGTCATCCCCACCGGGCTGTCCGTAATCCACCCCCTGGACCGTATCATCATCCTGGCCAAGCAAAAGGCCATCTCCGCGGTGGAGAAGGCTCTGATGGTCAAGCTGGAGAAGTTCTGATGCACTGGGGCTACTGCCTGAAGGTCGTGGGTGTCCTCGTCCTGTGCGTCGGGGCCTGCATGATCCTTCCGGCGGGCTTTGCCCTCTCCTATGGTGAGGAATGCTTCCAGTACCTGCTCGCCTCGATGGCGGTGGCCACGGCTGCAGGGCTGGTGCTCGTTCTGTGTTTTCACAGGGCAGAGGTGGGGACCCTGGGACATCGCGAGGGCATGGTCATCGTGGCCCTCGGCTGGATTTCAGCCGGAATGGTCGGAGCGCTGCCCTATCTCTTCGGCGGGTACATCCCCAACGTGGTTGATGCCCTGTTCGAATCCTTTTCCGGTTTCACCACCACGGGCGCGACCATCCTGACCGACATCGAGGTCCTGCCCCGGGGGATCCTTCTCTGGCGAAGCCTGACCCACTGGCTGGGGGGGATGGGAATCATCGTCCTCTCCCTGGCCATCCTGCCGTTCCTCGGCGTGGGCGGCATGCAGCTCTACAAGGCGGAAGTGCCCGGACCGGTCCCGGACAAGCTCAGGCCCAGGATCAAGGACACGGCCCTCACCCTGTGGAAAGTCTATCTGTTGTTTTCCGTGGTGCAAGCCGTTTTGCTCATGTTCGGGGGAATGGATCTGTTCAATGCCCTGTGTCATACCTTCGGAACAATGGCCACCGGAGGGTTTTCCACGAAAAACGCTTCCATTGCCGCTTTTGACAGTGTCTACATCGATACAGTGATCATCCTGTTCATGCTGGTAGGGGGAATCAATTTCACCCTGCATTACCAGATGCTCCGGGGCAGGCCGCTGGCCATGTGGCGGGATCCCGAGTTCCGTTTTTTCTCAACCGTGCTGCTGATCTTCACGACCCTTGTGGTGATCTATATTCTGCCGCAGTATGACTCATGGGCCGCGGCCTTGCGGTACGGGAGTTTCCAGGTGGTCTCCATCCTGACAACCACCGGATACGGCACGGCGGACTACGAGCTTTGGGCTCCGCTGCCCCAGGCCGTTCTGCTGCTGTGCATGTTTATCGGCGGGTGTGCGGGCTCCACTTCCGGGGGTATGAAATGCATGCGGATCATGCTGCTGTTCAAACAATCCTACCGTGAGCTGTTCAAGCTGATCCACCCCCGGTCGGTAAGCCAGCTCAAGCTGGGGGGGAAAGTCGTCAAGCCGGAGGTTATGAGCGGCATCTGGGGATTTTTCCTGCTGTACCTGGGGTTGTTCGCGCTTTCCTCCATTTTTCTGGCGGCCCTGGGGGTGGACGTCTTGTCCGCGTTTGCCGCGGTAACAGCCACCATCGGCAACATCGGCCCGGGTCTGGGCAGCGTCGGCCCCACGGACACTTACGCCAATATTCCGCAGGCAGGCAAAATGATTTTGACCCTGTGCATGCTGCTGGGGCGGCTGGAGATTTATACGATCATCATCTTGTTCGTTCCGGAGTTTTGGAGGAAGTAGGGGGAGAAGCTGAAAGCTCAAAGCTCAAAGCTCAAAGCAAGAAGAATCGGCGAGTGGCGAGCGGCTAGCGGCAAGCGGGGAGAAGCTGAAAGCTCAAAGCTCAAAGCTGAAAGCAAGAAGAATCGGCGAGTGGCGAGCGGCAAGCGGGGAGAAGCTGAAAGCTGAAAGCTCAAAGCTGAAAGCAAGAAGAATCGGC
>JBKHAV010000094.1:0-10982 GCA_046542715.1 Desulfovibrionales bacterium | reverse complement strand
AATCATACATGGAAAAGTTTCGCATACCTATGGGTTTTCTGCTTCTTCAAATGGAAATTGTGCTACAATGAAAGTCTGTATTTAAAAGGAGGTAACTGGGGAATCTTGTAAATTTTCCAGGAATCACACAGGTTGTGTTCCAGATGAAAAGGAGGCCGTTATGAGTAATGGACAAGCGTTGCCAAGGGTAGATTCGGTGTCGAACATTTCCTGGAGAGCCATCTTCGGAGGTACGGCGATTACGTTGGTTGTGGTGATGATGCTGGTGCTCTTGGGAATCGCAGTCGGTATGTTCAGCGTGGATCCTGCAACTGAGGAAAATCCGTTTGGCGGTTTGGGAACGGGCTCGGCCATTTGGTGGGTTTTGAGCTGGATCATCGCCCTGTTTTTCGGCGGGTGGGTGACGAGCAGGTTTGCAGGACTGCAGCGGAAATTCGATGGCGTGCTTCACGGGCTGGTCACCTGGTCGATCACGTTCCTGGTCAGTCTGTTCTTCCTGACCAATGTCATCGGGACGGTTGTGGGCGGAACCTTCAGTATCATGCAAAACGTCATGAGTGCAGCAGGTCAGGCGGTTTCGGTCGTGGCACCAAGTGTCTCCGAGGCTTTGACCGGGGAGGACCCCCTGAAGGCTGTGATGCAGCAGGGACAGAAAGTTCTCGATGAAATCCGGCAGCGTGGAGGTGAGAGAGCCGTATCTGAACTTACCGATGCCCTGCGGCAGATTTTCCAACAGCCTGAAGTCACGCAAGCGGATCGTCAGCGGATTAGGGATATTCTTCTCGAGTACACCGACATGAGCGAACAGGAAGCCAGGCGAACGGTGGACCAGTGGGTGAGTTCCTATGAGCAGGCACGGCAGGAGATACAGCAGATGCAGGAGCAGTTGCCCAAAAGGGCTGAGCAGATTTCCGATGCCCTGGGACAGGCGGCAATCTGGTCGTTCATTGCTCTTCTCCTGGGGGCGCTGGCAGCAGGACTGGGGGGCATGGTCGGCCGAGTAAAAGGGGTGGTGAGTGTCTAAGGAGTGACGGGAGCTAAAGAGTCTCAGAACGCCTTGGCTCTTGTATGATGGACATATCCTCTCGTTCGAGAGGATATGTCCTGTTCCCTAAGCCATTATCCCTTGACGGTGTCCGACAGCACGAAACCATCCGCTTTCGTCTGTTTCATCTTGTCCAACGCTGTCATGGCCGTGGTGACCATGGAGGCCACGTCACTGACGCTGTTGGGGATGACGAGCGTGTTGGAAGTCTTGGCAAGCTGGCCGAACTCCTTGACGTATTGTTCAGCCACCCGAAGGTTGGCAGCGTCCTGCCCGCCCGGCGCCTGGAGTTGTTCGGCAATGGCCCTGAGGCCCTCGGCAGTGGCCAGGGCGATGGCCTTGATCTCCTCGGACCGGCCTTCAGCTTCGTTGATCCGTTTCTGCTTTTCGCCCTCGGAGCGAAGAATCGCATCCTGGCGTTCCCCCTCCGCACGGTTGATGGTGGATTGGCGATCTCCTTCGGAGCGGGCGATTTCAGCCCGCTTTTCCCGCTCGGCCGTCATCTGGGCTTCCATGGCCTTTTTGACTGTTTCCGGGGGAACGATATCCTTGACCTCGTAGCGCAGGACCTTGACGCCCCAGCTCTGGGCCGCCTGATCGATGGAATCCACCACCTGGGAATTGATGGATTCGCGTTCTTCAAAGGTCTTGTCCAGGTCGATCTTGCCGATGGAGGAGCGCAGCGTGGTCTGAGCCAGCTGAGATGAAGCCCGCCGGTAATCGTTGATGCCGTAGGCCGCCATTTTGCTGTCCATGACCTGAAGGTAGATCAGACCGTCCACTTCCACGGTAACGTTGTCCCGGGTGATGCAGGTCTGGCTGGGGATGTCGAAGAGTTCTTCCTTGAGGGTGAATTTGTAGGCCACCTTGTCGATGAAGGGGAAAAGGATGTGAAACCCTGCGCCCAGGATCTTCCTGAACTTGCCCAGTCGTTCTACAATGAACTCCTGTTTCTGGGGAACGACCACCGCGGTTTTGATCAGGACCACGATGACCAGAACGGCGAAAACAACAACGGCTATCAGGCTGTCGTACATGGAAGACTCCTCGCTTATACTTTTTTGACCCGGAAGGTGGACCGGGAGGTTGGTGCAAATCCGACGATTTCGACTGTTTCATCCGCGTCGATATCCTCATCCGCGAGGGCATTCCAGTAACTCCCCCGGTAGCTGATCTTGCCCGGCATGTTCCTGGAGATGGGCTGGACCACTTTGACCTTCAGCCCGACAGGAGGGGCCTCCATTGCATCGGCCTCATCCGAGGAAGCCCCACGGAAGACCTGCATCATGTATTTGCGCAGGGCGAGCAGGGAAAGAATGCTTCCGGCCAGAAACACCATGATCTGCTGGTCCAGACTGAGGTCTACGAGCAGGAGAACCACGGAGGTGATCACGCATCCCAGTCCAAAAAAGATGATCACAAACCCTGGAAGCATCAGTTCAAGCATAGCCAGCCCGATCCCGAGAAGGAACCAGATCAGCCAAGGGGGAAAATTGAGGTCCATGGTATCTCCAAATGTCCCTGACGAGTTGCAGTGGATACAAGGCCGGGAAAGGGAAAAATTACAATTCCTGTACATCACCGGGTCACGACGGAAAAATCATGACAGCGGCTGACAGGGAGCACGCCGGTCTGATGGCTTGCAACCACCCGGCTGGAGAATGTTCTGGTTCTTCATACGGACAGAGCAGTGGAAAAGCAAACTGGTGATCACCGATTCCATAGGAGGGGAAATTGCTGGACAGCTTCTTTTCCGCCCATCACGAGCATCAAATAGGGAGTTCCGGGAGGTGATAGCGTTTGGATCGATGGAGCAGGGAGATCGAAACCATGTCCGTCTCCTTGAGAGCCAGACAGATGGGCATGTCCGATCAATTTCAGAAATCCTTTTTTGAGGTACCAGGGGATTGCACAAAATATCGTGAACCGATGTCATCTGGTGCTCATAAAAACAAAGAAAGCTTAAGAAAAAAAATGAGTTCTCAAGAAGAGTTGAAGGATTCGGGTGAATAATTCTCGTGGCTTCATTAAAATGTCACGACCATATGGCACTGTCGTTGAAAGCCATCTAAAAGTATTGAACGGTGGACGCTTTTTTGACCAGGGCGTCCAGAAAATCACTTCCTTTGAAAACCGGCCGGCCACGCACCGGCCTTCATAGCGACAAACAGGACCCCCCATGACCCACAGCAGAAGAGCTTTTTTGACAACAGCCCTTGGCGCGGCCCTTCTTCCCTTGTGCACCCCTGTTTCCGGAAACGCATCGATTGCCGGAACAACGCCCCTCAATGCCATTCTTCCCAGGGATTATGTTCCGCCGAAACCGTCGTCAGACTATGAATTCAAACTGATCCGCGCCACCCTGGATGTCGTGCAGGAGCACTATTCAGGGCGCAATTTGCCCGTCTGGGGCAAGCGGCTGGACGAAATTGATCTGGAGAAGCGGGTTTCCAACATCATTTACTGGCTCGTGCGCGGGGTCAATGAACATAAAAAGGTATACCCCGTGGATCCGGCATGGCTTGTCGCCCAGATCATGGCCGAGTCGTTTTTTTACGAGTTTGCTGTTTCTCCGGCGTTTGCCGTGGGGGTATGCCAGTTTGTTCCGACCACGGCGCTATCTTACAAGATGCGGCTCTATAACCATGAGAAGGGCGGTCTGAAGATCGCCCTGCCGGAAGAGGCAGCGTCGTATGTCAAGTATTCAAAGCTCCGACAGGAACTCTGGCAGCTGAGAAATGATAACCGGGAGTACCGGGGAAACGAGGCGAAGCAATTGAAAACCCTGCTGCAGTCCATCAGAGAGGGATTGGAGATTCCGGATGTGGACAAGCGCCTGCGTTTTTTAACCATCCAGGAGGAACTGGAGGAAAAGCTCAAGGCGGCCAGGGAAGGATACATTGGATTTTTAAAGGCCAATTTCGAAGGGCGGTCGATTTTCAACAAAAACGACCTGGCCTTTCTGTCCGCGTTCGACGAACGGGTCACCTACAGAAAGCCCGTATTTGCCATGGCCGAAATGATGGCCGGGGCGCTCAGAGCGCGGAACGGAAACATCCTTGCAGCGGCCTCAGGGTACAATGCCGGGCTTTCCACCACGCAGGATATCGGCGTGTACAAGCCCTTTGGCAGAATTCCCAACATCACGGAGACCTCTACCTACGTCAGCCGGATCTTCATCAACCATCACCAGATCGTCAGCAGGATGGGATAAAAGCAAGGAGCCGCTTCGCATTGATCCCTGCGGTCGTCAAGCAGATGAAGCTGCTGATCCTCCTGGGACGGCTAGCCATTCGGCAACGGGGCAAAGGCAGTAGAAGTAGGAAAAAAGGCAACTCCGCAGACAAGTTCCTTCTTTTCCCATGCATCCTTCAGCCTTTTCTTCAATTCCCCCTTCGATTTCGCCCTGGGGAGCGGAGGAGGAGCCGCTTCGCACTGTTTGAGCGCAGCGAGTTTGCGAAGTCGGCCCGCAGCGGACCCGGTGCCTTTAGCGGAATCGTCCCGGGGGCGGCTTTTTTGCCTCCTTTTTTGCCGCCAAAAAAGGAGGTCGCCATAAGGCGAAACCAAGGAATGAACGGTAGTCCTGCCCGACTCGCCGGTTACTGCCTGACACGTTTCAAGGCGTGAACCAGTCTTCTTCTTTTTTGCTGGGCCATTGAAGAAAAGGATAAAGTATGAAGGATGCTTCGAGCTTCGGGCCTTTTCTCCCTAGCCGCTAGCCCCTTGCCACTTGCCGAACTCTTCATCATCCTTCATCCTTTTCCTGCGTGGGGTGGTTTTTCCGATCGGACGAGGCGGCGGTTTTCATGCTTTTGATCAGGGACTTTTTTCCGGTTACTCCCAGCTTTTCATAAATCCTGCGCATATAGGTTTTTACCGTAGATTCGGAAATATCCATTGTCTGCGCCACTTCTCTGAAAACCTTGCCCGCGATGACCAGCTCGAGAACCGAGCGCTCCTGCAGGGAAAGACGGCTCGTCACCCAGGACGGCAAGTCGTTTTGCAAACCATCTTCTCTTCCGATTCCTTCTGGATGTGCTGCTCCTGTCGAGGGAGAGGGCATGTGAGCCTGGGCTCGTATTCCCTGGTCCAGAAAATACAGGATCAGGACGGCAATCGTCAGGATGATGTTTCCGGTGAGGATGATCGGCTCGATGAGAGTGCCGGATAGAAACACCAGGGTTTTGCCGCCCAGAATTCCTGCACACATGACTCCCGTACCCAGGCTCAACGACCGGACCGGCCGGACCGAAGTGATCATCAGCGCTATCAAAAAGAGATCGGTGAAACCGAATGCCATCTGCAGGAGGAACATGGCACCGTTGATCAGAAGCGGGGAGGTCCCGGAAAAGAGCGAAACCGCCCCCATTCCCGACAGAATGCCAAGGGCCAGCGGCAGGTCGGGATTGCGCCGATAGAGCGGACATGCCGCCAGCACGGCAAGGATGTAAAAGCTCAGCTCGATCCCCGGGGTCCAGCCGGCCTGGAGATAGCGGGGCATGGCAAAAGCGTACATCAGCCCCCCCACCAGATAGAACACCAGGATAAAAGGCAGATACTGGAGAAACGCTCCACTGGGTGGTGCTTCCGCTGGTTTCTCCTCCCACCTTCCAATGAGTCCGGCGAGAGGAAGAAGCGTCACAAGACCGAGCTTCCACAGTATTGGGACGGGGATCCAGCCCAGAAGCAGAAGCAGGAGATTCCCCACTCCCAGCGCCACTCCGGCTGCCGAAACAGGGTTGGTGAAGAGTGCCAGGGAAACCCCGGCCCTGACCAGGAAAATGGGGGAGAGCAGAGCCGTGACGATCATCCCAATGTGCCCGTATCCTTCAGAAAGGAGGGTCAGCGGAGTCAGCAGGCAGACCAAAGGCAGGGCGGCACGGGAGATCGTCCGCAGAGGAAGCCGGTTGTGAAACATGACAAGCAGCGCCAGGGAAAGGATGTGCGGGATCAGGAAATAGAACAGCGGAGCGTCAAGGGCAGCCAGGTCCAGGAGAAATCCCTGCATGGGAAACGCCAGCAGCCAGAGTATATATGCTGCAAAAGGCAGCAGTGTTTTCAATGGAATGGATGGTAACAGCATAGTGTTCAGCTATCCTTAAAGAGGGCTGAAGGGTGTCACAAATGCCTGAGGTTTACAAGAATTCTTGAGGGTCGGGAGGAGGACATTTCAGCTGTTCAATCGCCGTCTGTGGGGTATACTGAATCATCCATTTCAGTGAACACCGCTTCTCACGGGAGGAAATCATGCAAGATGGATGCAGAAACGTTTCGCCCCCCGAGAAACCAAAGGGAAATAGCGGGCTACATCCCGGGTTGGTGCTCCTGCTCACGGCAGCGCTGTTCGCAGCGCCCTTGTCGGCTCGGACTGGAAAACCAGGGGTCACCTGGGGCGAATGGATCGAGGTGGCCGAAGGAGAGGCGTACAGGGGGCCATGGCGGATGAACGAGTCGGACTGGCGCTTTGTGGACGATGCCACGGTGGCCATTACCGAACAGGGCAGTGTGGGGGTGGTCTGGGCCGATCAGGAAAAGCAGGATCTCTTTATTCAGGTTGTTGGGCCGGATGGACAGGCGCGGTTCAGTGAACCCGTGAACATATCACGAAGCCCGGACACGTTTTCCTGGCTTCCAAGGGTGGTGATGACCTCCAAGGAGCCTGAAGAGATCGCTGTTCTCTGGCAGGAGATCATCTTTTCCGGGGGCACCCATGGTGGAGAAATATTTTTTGCCCGTTCCACAGACGGGGGGAGAAGCTTCAGCCGGCCGCTGAATCTTTCCCGGACCGTCGCCGGGGCCGGCAAGGGGCGGCTGACCAGGGAAATTTGGTTCAACGGAAGCCTGGATCTGGTCAGGAGCCGAAACAGCACCCTGTATGCCGCCTGGACGGTGTACGAAGGGACCCTGCACTTCAGTCGCTCGACAGATGGAGGGAAAAGTTTTTCCGATCCGCTGCTGCTTGAAGGAGGGGAAAGCAACCTTCCGGCAAGAGGCCCGTCCCTGGCAGTTTACCACGACGACGTCTGGCTAGCCTGGGCCGTTGGGGAAAAACAGGATGCAGACATCTTTTATACAGTGTCCCGGGATGGGGGACAGACGTTTTCCAAACCAAGAAAGGCTGTTGAGAGTACCGGGCACTCCGAAGCACCGAAACTCGCCGTGGACGAGGGTGGCATCGTGCATCTTCTTTACGGGGAAAGTCCTGCAGGTTTGATGCAGAGTTATCATATCCGCCATGCCAGTACAGAAGATGACGGTGGGTTTGGAGCATCGCGGGAGATTTCAGGAGGGCATTCGGACAGATTCGAAAGCGTGAATTTTCCGTACCTCGCCCTGGATGAGAGCAAGAACCTGTATGTGGCCTGGGAGCTCTTTCCCGATTCGAAAATCCGGTCCCGGGGGCTCGGGTTCACCTTGTCGGATGACCTGGGAAAGACCTTTGCTCCACCCAGTGTCGTCCCCGGGACACTTGACAATGAACTTGGGTTCAATGGGAGCCAGCAGGGGCTGTACATGGACAAGCTCGCCGTCAACGGGAAAGGGGATCTGGCGGTGGTGAACTGCACGTTCAAACCGAATGAATCGAGCCACATCCGGCTGATACGGGGCAGTGTAGAGAAGAAAGAGTAGGGTTCCTGTGGGAAAGGGCGTTTCAGGGAAGAAGAGTGGGGCTCACTGTTTCCAGCTACGGCCGCATTGCAGACAGGTCATCGTTCTTCCTGATCCGGCAAGAGGAAGCCAGTCAAGCAGCTTTTGCATCCCTGATCGTGGGGGACTGTCCGATATTTCGAGTTCTTCTGAGCCGCAATACGGACACAGCCTGTCTGGATGAGGGTGGTGGGACCACTGTTCTTCTGTGAGTTCCTCTGAGGCGTCGGTCCGAAGAATTTGCAGTGCTCTTTCCTCGTTTTGCGCGTCCACCTCCACCCGAATGCCCCCCAATGCAATGGAGTAGAGCCATTGGATGCCGATGGTGTGAGCATCTCGAATGTAGGCGGGAATGCCTTCCTCCTCGAGCTTGGCCTTGGTCAAATGGGCCATAGCGGGTTGGGAAAATCGCGCGATGACCCTGCGGGTGCCGGATTCGTTCCGTGTGTCAGTCATACACGGGAAATAAATCCGCAGCCCTGTTTTGGCAAACTGAAAGGATCAGAGTGTTTTCACTTCTTCCGGAGACCAGGCGCGGGCCGTATTCTCAACGGCCTGTTCAGCGACAGATTGCGCCACGCCCTCCAGTTTTTCGGAAAGCTCCTGGACCACCACTGCGGGAATCATCCGGGACAATTCCATGATCAGTGCGGTGTAATCTTTGAGATGGTGCAGGGCCAGTTTCGCGACATCCGGATCTTCCAGGGCCAGACCCGTGGTGTGCAGCATGGAATAACTCGCCGCCGCGAGATTCAGGGCCGTGTAGTTGTCACGCAGGTCGCGGGAGACCGGGTCGTTGCGGCGGACCCTGTCGTAGATTCCCGTGACCATCCCGGTCAGGGAAGTCGTGGCCGTCTTCAGAACGGACAAGCCGTCTCTGCCGCCATAAGATTCCAGGGCGCTTTCCAGACTCCGCCGGTGCGCTTCCAGCGTCTGGTTGATCCGTGCGAGCATTCCCATGACGTCCGGGGATTGTCTTACCCTGTGGTCATCGAACTGCCTGATGACAGCGCCCTGGATGTGTCTCTCTAAAGCGGCCATGTCCGCGATATAGCCCCGCAGTAAGTCAGTTCTCTCTTTCATACGGCACCTCTGGGATCAAAGTGTTCCAAACTCCTATGTATCACGAAACCGACGGGAGATGCAGTCCCCTAGCTGGTACGCCTCTTCGAAATATCGCACGCAGCTGTTACAAAATCAGGAGAGGATTCCCTGTGGTACTGCACGCGGCAGCGAAAGTTCCAATTTTTTTCAATACACCTATTCGGGGTCGAGAGACAATGGTTTTCGCAATCAGATGCACTCGCCCTGGCAGCGGAATCGCTGCATGGGGACCATCAGTTCAGGTCGGCCAGGCGTTTGAGGCTGGGGTCGAGGGGGAAGAGCGGTTTGGTCTCGTTTCTACCGGAGGCGCGCAGGGGGTTGGTCCTCCTGATCTGTTTGGCAAGGGACAAGGGGCGGCTTCCGATGGGATCCAGGGAGCGGACCGGTGAGGTTGCCGTGTTCTTGAGCAGGTCGAGAGCAGCCCTGAGGGAGAGGTCCAGCATGGTGTGCAGATAGGTTTCGTTATTGGCCAGGGGAAGGTTTCGGTCCATGAAATGAAGGGATGAATTCCAGCTCTTGCGATCGCAGATGGAAAGGCTCCCTTTGTAGAGGTGTTTTTTGAGCAGAAAGGTGAATTTCTTTTTATCCATGGTCGAGAGCAGAGAAATGTCTTCGGGCCGTTTCGCGGTCCTGAACAGGTTTCGAGCCTGCTTCCGGCACCAGTCCACCCTCTGGTCGGCCTGCATTTCAAGATAGATATGGCTCAACCGGCCTTTGCCCGGGGTGAGCCAGAGAGAATTGGGCACATAGTAATTGTGGGCTATCGTGTCTGCGGCCAGGTGTGAGAGGTACCCGTAGGCGTAGGCTTTGACTTGCCTGGTTTGTGCGGATTCCAGGAGTTTGAATCCTGTTGTCCAGTTGTGGCTGTGTTCAGGGGTGTATCGGCAGCCTTTCCCGATGAAGATGTCGGCACTGAGGCAGCCGTAAAGAAAAGAATTCGGATTGCTCGAAATGAGACCGGCCATGGATGCGGGGATCAGGGCGAGATTGGAAAGCAGATAGTTGCCCACGGCGATATGGACACCGGGACCCCAGGCCAGGGCGTCGGAATGAAACACGACAACGAGAACGAGAGTGAAAAGTGTGGAAATGAGGACTTTTATTTTCATGGGGCCTTGGGTATCGCTGTTGTACAAGAGTAACAGGGACTTGTGCCAATTTCGTCACAACCATGTTCCATTCAGGGACGCGGTTTTTTCCGGGTGTCCTCCATACACGCTCAGGGCTGAAATCGCAATGGATGGGAACACTCGGCCCCCAACGGATCAGGTGGTCGGATCATGGCCATACAAAGAAAGTGCCAGGGAAAAGAATTGGTGACTCTCAACGTTTTGTCAACCCCGACGGGAGTTTTGAAAGGAACTGGCAGACTGGTACGCGGTTGACAAAACCATGAAGTGACGATTTTTTGGCCTGAACCCATTGCCAGTTTCCGGGCGTCAATCCATCATGGATCTTTTGAATTTCGAGGGATCTGACCAACTGAAGTGGTTTTGAAACTCTCTGATGCAGGCTGCCGACATACCAGAAGGGGAAAGAAGAGCGGGGAACATCGAGAATGAATGTCAATGTGATCGGGTTCGAGTATTCCGTGCGAACGAGCACACGGTGCAAGCGGATCCTCCTGAAGATTTCGCCGACCCATGGAGTTGAAGTGGTGGTCCCAAAAGGGGTGAGTCACGCCAAGGCTCATGTGGTCGTGCAGAATCGGAAGGAATGGATCGAAAACCGGCTGGAGCGGTTTCGCGCCCGGGGTCTTCCCTGCGGCCGAAGTATCCCTGTTCCGCACCGCATCGATCTGCCTTCAGTGGGACGACGTGTGCGGGTCGAGCATCACCCAGGCGAAGGGCGGCCCCGGGTACGTGAACATGGCGACATTGTGCAGGTCTTTTCGGAGGAAGGAGAGAGCGGTGCCTGGAAACATCTGCTCATGAAGTGGCTCAAGACCCAGGGGAGAGTCCATCTCGTGGACTGGGTGCAGACCGTGGCTGATGAGACAGGTTTGCGGTACACCTCGGTCCGCATCGGCGCCCAGCGGACGCGCTGGGGGAGCTACTCCGCAAAAGGAACCGTGAGCCTCAACTGCCGCCTTCTGTTTTTTCCCGCGGAGCTCGTCAGATACGTTTTGGTTCATGAACTCTGTCATTCCCTCCATCCGGACCACTCCCCAAGGTTTCGAGCCCGA
>JBKHAV010000093.1:0-11098 GCA_046542715.1 Desulfovibrionales bacterium | reverse complement strand
AGAGGACCGGAGGGGCGGAAGAGAAGTATGAAGTATGAAAATCGGAAGGATGAAACAGGGAAAGCGCACACAAGCAAATGCCTTTCTTCTTCTCTTCTTGGTTTTCCGGCCTTTGCCCCGTTGCCGAAGGCAAGCCTGTTCCGGGACGGCCTATTCCATGCGGACAATAGGGAGAGTGGAATCTATTGACTCCACAGGTCTTCTTCGCAACTATGGTTACCTGTTGAACTTAATGCAAACGCAGAGCATGTACTCAACAAAGGAGCGGACCATGCAGAAGATCGGATTTCTCGGACTGGGGATCATGGGCAGGGCCATGGCCAGCAACGTGCTCAAGGCTGGATACGAGTTGGTGGTCTACAACCGCACCCGGGAGAAAGCCTTGCCCCTGGAAAAAGCCGGCGCCAGGGTGGCCGGATCCCCCAGGGAGGCAACGGAAGAAAGTGATGTCCTCTTGATCATGGTCACCGGCCCTGAAGCCGTGGACACCATCCTCTGGGGTGAACAAGGCGCAGGTGAAGCGCTTGCCCCGGGCAAAACCGTGGTGAACATGAGTTCTGTCTCGCCGGCCTACACCAGGAGTCTCGCTGAACGGGTGCTGCAGACAGGTGCCGGGTTCATCGATGCCCCGGTTTCGGGAAGCAAGGCCCCGGCGGAGCAGGGGACTCTCGTTATTCTCGCAGGAGGTCACGAGGCCGAAGTCCGGGAGCTCGAACCCCTTTTGCTGACCATGGGCAAGAAGGTTGTCCATTGCGGCGAGCATTCCAAGGGGGCAACCATGAAGATGACGGTCAATCTCCTGCTGGGCGTCATGCTCGAAGGGCTTGCCGAGGCAATGGCCTTCGGGGAGAAGGCTGGGTTGTCCAAGGAAATGATCCTCGACACCGTCATGGCCGGCCCTATGAGCTGCGGGCTCTTCCAGCTCAAGGAAGAGATGCTGCGAAAAGGGGAATATCCCACCCAGTTCCCGCTCAAGCACATGTTCAAGGATCTGCGTTTCGTTCTGGAGACAGCCTATGAAACAGGCGCTTCGACACCGGCCGCCCACGGCGTCATCCAGCCCTATGCCGCTGCCGATGCAATGGGTCTGGGCGACGAGGATTTTGCCGCAGTGGTAAAGTTTCTCCAGTCTTCAGGCCGCTAAGGGGGGCGTGCGGGAGGAGTGAATTCCGTGGTTCAGGGTTCGGAGTTCGGAAACTCGGTCCGGGATAGCAGCGAATGCAGAGCCTGCTTGATGCCGGACTTATCCAGCCCCAGGGAGTGTCGGAGTTCCCTCTGCGTGCCGTGTTCCACAAACCTGTCGGGCAGACCCAGAAGCTGGATATGCAGTCCCGAGAGCATGTCCTTTTCCGCAAGAAGCTCGAGAACCGCCGAGCCGAAACCGCCCTGGACCGCGTTCTCCTCCAAAAGGAGAATTCGCTGGTGCGCACGGACCAAATCCATGATTTGATGGGCAGGAAGAGGTTTGACGAACCTGGCGTTGAACACAGTGACCGCTGTTCCCTCCTCTGCAAACTCATTGGCCGCCTCCAGCGCCGGATGGACCCTGCTGCCCACGGCAATGATCAGCGCCTGATCACCTTCACGCAACACCTCCCCTTCGCCGAGGTTCACAGGCGGTGTCGTTCTGGTGAGATCCGCACCGAGCCCAACGCCCCGGGGATAGCGGAGGGCCACCGGCCCGGAACTCGTGGCGGCAAAGGCCAGCATGGCCTGAAGCTCGGCCTCGTCCTTGGGCGCCATGAGCACCATGTTCGGTATGTGCCGCAGAAAGGACAGGTCAAAGGCACCGTGATGCGTGGCTCCGTCTTCTCCCACCAGTCCCCCGCGGTCCAGGCAGAAGGTCACCGGCAGGTTCTGCAGGCAGGCGTCATGCACGATCTGATCGTAGGAGCGCTGCATGAATGTCGAATAGATGGATACGAACGGCCGGTACCCTTCGGCAGCAAGCCCGGCGGCAAACGTCACGGCGTGCTGTTCGCAGATGCCCACATCGAAAAACCGGTCAGGGAACCGGTCGGCGAAATCCACAAGCCCCGTCCCCTCGGGCATGGCCGCGGTGATGGCTACGATCCGGTCGTTGCTTTGGGCCAGTTCGCACAGGGTTTTTCCAAAAACCTCGGTATAGGTGGGAAGGGAGCAGGGGTCGAATTTCCTGGCCTTTCCGGTCTCCGGCTCGAAGCAGCCAACCCCGTGGAAGTAGGTTGGGTTGGTCTCGGCCGGCTCGTAGCCCTTGCCTTTTTTGGTGAGCACATGCACCAGGACCGGACCCTTCAGATCCCTGACCTGATCGAACACCGCAAGAAGATCCTTGAGATCATGGCCGTCTATGGGCCCCAGGTAGTTGAACTTGAAGGCTTCAAACAGCATGCCGGGGGTAAAGAAACTCTTGAAGGACTCCTCGCTCTTGCGGGCATAATTGGCCAGTTCATCCCCGATCTTGGGGATCTGGCGCATCCAGGTCTCCATGTCCTTTTTCAGCCTGACCATCCAGCGATTGGAAAGGTGGCGACTCAAAAAGGATGAGAGCGCACCCACGTTTTTTGAAATGGACATCTCATTGTCGTTGAGCACCACCACCATGTCCAAGCCGAGATCCCCTGCCTGGTTCAGTCCTTCATAGGCCAGTCCAGCAGTCATGGATCCATCCCCGATCACCGCCACAACACTGTGATCCTGACCTTTGAGGTCCCTGGCCTGGGCCATGCCCAAGGCCGCGGAAATCGACGTGCTGGAGTGCCCCACCCCGAAATGGTCGTACGGGCTTTCACTGCGTCTGGGAAAACCGCTGATTCCCCCCCTGGTACGCAGGGTATGGAACCTGTCCCTGCGGCCGGTGAGGATTTTGTAGGCATAGGACTGATGTCCCACATCCCAGATGATGCGGTCATTGGAGGCATCAAAGACGTGCAGCATGGCCAGCGTGAGCTCGACCACTCCCAGTGAGGGGGCGAGGTGTCCGCCGTTGGTGGAAACGGTCTCGATGATGAGCTGCCTGAGTTCACCGGCAAGGCCGGTCAACTGCTCCAGGTTCAGGTCCCTTACGAGACTGGGGTTGTGTATCTGGTCGAGAATGCGCTCTGACATGGATTCCTTCAGTTGATTCTGTCAACAATATATCGGGCAAGGTCGCCGAGAAATCGGCCGGTCCGTGAATCGAATATCGAAACCTGTTCAACGGCGGCATCCGCGCATTGCCGGGAAAATTGATAGCTCCGCTCCAGCCCGATCAGCTTTGGATATGTGGACTTGCCCTGCTCCTGATCGCTGCCTATCGGCTTGCCGAGGTCCTCCTGGGTGCCGGTCACATCCAGGATATCGTCCACCACCTGGAAGGCCAGGCCGATCTGTTCGCCGTAGGTTCTGGCCTGTTCGAGTTCTTTGTTGCCTGCCCCGGCCAGAAGGGCCCCGCAGGTGCATGATGCCGTGATCAAGGCTCCGGTTTTCCTTCCGTGCATGGCCTGGAGCATTTCCAGCGTGATCTCTTCCTGTCGGGTGTAGGCCATGTCCAGGACCTGACCGCCAACCATTCCCCTTGCCCCTGCGGCACGGGAGAGCTCCAGCCCTGCTGTCTGGACGCGTTCGCACGGCAGGGTGGTGGAGAAAACCAGTGTAAAAGCCTCGGTGAGCAGGCCGTCTCCTGCCAAAATGGCCATGGCCTCGCCGAATTTCTTGTGGCTGGAGGGCTTGCCCCGCCGCAGATCGTCGTCATCCATGGCCGGAAGATCGTCATGGATAAGAGAATAGGTATGAATGCACTCGATGGCGGCTGCAAATGGCAAAACTGCTGTGCGCTGGGTACCGAGCATCTCTGCCCAGGCCAGGCACAATGCCGGCCTGAGGCGCTTTCCCCCGGCAAGAAGGCTGTATTCCATGGCAGTACGCAAGGAATCCGGCATTGCAGAATCCTGCAGACAACACCCGAGAAATTTCTCGATTTGCTCTGCGTAGCTTTTGAGCTGTTCCTTCACAGGATGGGGGCTCATTTCTTGTCTTCCCCTTCTGAATCCCCTTCCTGAAAAGGCTTCCAGTCACCTTGAGAAAGGATCTCCACTTCGTGCCTGGCTTCTTCCAGTTTCTTGCGGCAGCTTCGAGCCAGGGCGACACCTTCCTTATACAGGTTCACGCTTTTTTCCAGGGGAAGTTCCCCTTCCTCGAGTTTTTGGACGATCTCCTGCAATTTGGCGAGCTGGGTTTCGAAATTGGGTTCCTTTTTGGCCACGGCGTGATCTCGTTTGCTAGAAAGGTTGCGCTGAAAAAAGGTCCACCGGATTGACTGCCTCCCCCAGAACGGAGAGCCCGAAATGCAGGTGCGGACCGGTGGACCTCCCGCTGCTGCCCACGAGTCCGATAGGCTGTCCCTGTCGAACCTCATCTCCTTCCCTAACCAGAAATTTGGAGAGGTGGAAGTACATGCTGAAGACGCCCTGCCCATGATCAATATACACGGAACGGCCCGCAAAGTAGTGGTCAGCGGTCAGCGCCACAATACCGGGTGCTGTCGCAGCAACTTCAGTCCCCTCGGGTCCGCGAAGGTCAATGCCCTTGTGCGGGGCCCTGGGCTCGCCGTTCAAAAAGCGCTTTACCCCGAAAGGACTGAGCAAGGTGCCCGGCACCGGACGCACCAGAGGCAAGGACCAGAACCGTTTTGGTGTGACAGTCCCGAGGACTTTTCCGCTCTCCTTCTTCTCCCGGAGGATCCGGGGCATAACATCAGCAGATGGAGAGACCATCTTCGGGGGAAGCGTCAGATGCTGTTCGGGATAGTCCCGGGAATGGATATCGATCGGGCGTTCGACAATCCGTCGTTCTTTCCCGCTGGTAACTTCGACCCGGAGTGTTTCAGTCCCTGGACGCTCCCCCAGCCCCACGCTCAGAAGAACAACAGCCCCGGTCCGGTCCTCCTCCCGATCGATGGGAACGAGCAGCCGCCGCTCTTTCCAGAGGACCTCAACCACATCCGCCTGTTCAGGCAGATCGATGCTGCAAAGGAGGGGTTCACCAATTCCCACTGCATCAGGGCAGTGCACAGCCGGATCTTGGTTCCCTGCCACAGCCTGATCGTGGGCAGTAGCCAAAACAGCACCAAAGAGCAAGGCAAGCACTATGGATGTACCCAGCCGATTTGCCCTTCTCCTGGCGGCCACCAGGTGACCTTGGACTTTTGTGAATCGAACATACTGAAATCTCATGCCTGCCCAGAACCTCCTGGCTCGGGTTCTACTTTTGCCCTGATGCTCCCATCACGAACGACAATGTCCAGACCATCCCCGGGTTTCACCTGGGCGGGGGAACGTAAAAACGACCCGTCCTGGAGCACAATCCTGGCATACCCCCGCTGCAGCGGACCGTCCGGGTTCACGGCGCTCAGCCGGGCGAAGAGCAGATCCAGCTGCTGCATACGGCGGGAACTCAACGTACTTCCAGCATAATGCAGATCCCGCTCAAGCGTCTGCACCAGCTTTGCCAATGGGACGAAAAAAGGACCGCCCAGGACGCGGGCAAGCGTCCTGGAAGCCTGGTCCAGGCGTTCACGGCGTCGGTCAAGCAGTCCCTGGCCGATGTTTCCCAGCCGTCGTTCCAGATCTTGGACCTGCTTGTCCAGCCGCTCAAGCCTGCGATTCGGGTCGAACCAGGAAATCGCCCGCTCCAGTTGGGCGAGGCGCGCAGACTTGTCCTGGTAAATCTCCTGCCACCGCCTGGTCAGGCGCGTTTCCAGATCGTCCACCTCCTGGACCAGAACCTGCCGCTCGGGCCAGAGAATCTGCGCTGCGTGGCTCGGTGTGGCCGCTCGCATGTCCGCGACCAGGTCGGCAATGGAGACGTCGACCTCATGGCCCACTCCGCAAACCACCGGCAGGGCGGATTCAAAAACCGCGCGAGCCACCTCTTCGGTGTTGAACGCCCAGAGATCCTCGAGGGACCCCCCGCCCCGGATCAGAACGAGAACCTCGGCCCACCCATCCCGGTTCGCCGCTTTGACGGCCGCGGCAATATCTTCTGAAGCACCTTCACCCTGGACCCGAACCGGGTAGATCCTCACCGCACTTGAACAGCCCCGTTCGCAGGCCAGGCAGAGAAAATCCCGGACCGCCGCTCCTGACGGAGCCGTAATGACGGCGACCCTGGACGGAAGTCCCGGCAGCGGCCGTTTGCGCTCCTGATCGAAATACCCCCGGATTGTGAGCCTCTTCTTGAGTTCCTCGAAGAGAACCTGAAATCTGCCTACGCCATGGTCCTGAAGGAGTTCCGCAATGAGCTGGTATCCCCCCCGAGGGGGGTAGACCGCCATCCGGCCGGCACAGATCACCTCCTGCCCCTGGACCAGACGACCGGGATCGAGGGTCATGGAAAGCCGCTGGGCCGAGCGGAACCAGACGACCTGGAGCACGGCATCTTCGTCTTTGAGTGAGAAATACACATGTCCGGATCCTGGTCTGGAGAGATTCGTCACCTGCCCCCGGACCCAGAAGAACGGAAATTCCGCTTCCAGAACGTCCTTTACCGCCCCGGTCAGCTCTCGTACGGTGTAGATGTGAGGCATAACATTAATAAAAACTCGAATGGCGAATCAAAGAGTGAACGGCAAAATACCAGTTCCCGAACGTTTTTCTTCGTTCTTCACTCTTCTGCCTTTGTTTCGAATTTCGAATTTCGAATTTCGAGTTTTTTTCCTTTTATTTACCCTTCCACCCTTCGTGCACTCGCTTCCTGTACTCGGAAAAGGCGGTCTGAAAATTTTCCGCTGGCAGCTCTGTTTTTTCTCCGGTCCTGCGGTCCTTGGACTCGATGACTCCCCGGGCCAGCCCTTTCCCTCCCACCACGAGCTGGATGGGGAATCCCAAGAGGTCGGCATCCTTGAACTTGAACCCAGGACGCTCCTCCCTGTCGTCAAGGAGCACCTCCATACCCTGGGCAACAAGATCCTGATACAGCCCTTCCGCCTTGGACATGACCTCTTCGTCCTTGGCATTCAGGGCCAGAACGGCAACTTCGAAAGGCGCCAGGGGCGGGGGGAACAAAATGCCGTTGTCGTCGTGGTTCTGCTCGATGCAGGCGGCCACTATCCGGCTCACTCCTATTCCGTAGCAGCCCATAATCATGAGCTGTTCCTTCCCGTTTTCATCAAGATAGGTGGCATTCATGGAGGCGCTGTATTTGGTGCCCAGCTTGAACACATGGCCCACCTCGATACCCCGGGGCAGTTCCATGGGGGCTGCACATTTGGGGCACGGGTCTTTACGCGTGACCGTCCGCAGGTCAGCCGTTCCGGTCAGGGTGACATCACGTTTCAAATCAACGTGCAGGTGATGGGCATCCTTCTGGTTCGCCCCGGTCACCCAGTCCGTGGCCCCCATGAGTTCCAGGTCGGCAATGATTTTGGTGACGTCCAGTCCCACCGGTCCGGCAAACCCCACCGGCGCCTTGCTGGCCTGCTCCACCTCGGCCGGCGTGGCCAGTCTGAGTTCCTGAACCCCAAGGTGGTTCTTGAGCTTGATCTCGTTCAACTCCCTGTCGCCCCGGATCAGGGCGGCAACCAGTTCCCCGTCCGCTGCATAGATCAGAGTCTTGAGAATCTTTCCCGCTGGAATCTTGAGCAGATCCGCGACCTCCTCCACGGTGTGCGCCCCGGGGGTGGCGACTGTTTCGATCTCCCCGGGCATGTCCACACATTCCTTCATGGTACAGACTACTTCGGCCTTCTCCAGATTGGCTGCGTAGGCACATGCGGAACACACCGCGATGACGTCCTCCCCGGTCTCGGCAAGAACCATGAACTCGTGGGAAAAACTGCCCCCGATGGCCCCGGAATCCGCTTCCACGGCGCGAAACTTGAGTCCCAGGCGTTCAAAGGTCCGGCTGTATGCGTCGAACATGGTCCAGTAACTCGTTTCCGCCCCTTTCTCGTCCCGGTCGAAGGAGTAGGCATCCTTCATGATGAATTCCCGGCCTCGCATCAAACCGAACCGGGGCCGGATCTCGTCCCGGTACTTGGTCTGGATCTGGTAGAGATTGACAGGCAGCTGACGATAGGAGCGCACTTCCCCCCGGATGAGGTCGGTGACCACTTCCTCGTGCGTGGGTCCCAGGCAGTAATCCCGGCCTGAGCGGTCCTTCAACCTGAGAAGTTCCTTGCCGTAAACATCCCACCGACCGGTCTCCTTCCAAAGATCTGCCGGCTGGACCATGGGCATAAAGATCTCCTGGCTCCCGGCCCGATCCATTTCCTCACGCACGATCCGGGCCACCTTGTTCAGAACCCGAAGCCCCATGGGCAAGTACGTGTAGATACCGGAGGTGAGTTTTCGAATCATCCCTGCCCGCAGCAGCAGCTTATGGCTGATCACCTCTGCTTCGGCCGGAACTTCTTTGAGCGTAGGAACATAAAGCTGGGTAAGTCGCATGGGCTGTCCTTTTCGTCGGAATGAACGGGTGTAAGAAAATTCGAAATTCGAATATCGAAATTCGAAACTAGGCAAAACAGAAGAAAATTCGAAATCCGAAACTGTGCAAAACAGAAGGAAATTCGAAATCAGAAACTCGAAACAAAACAGTAAAGGCCATTTTCAGACAAGGGAGGATACTCCATTAAAGAAGTCTATCCTTAACGACTATCCCCCTCCCTCGCGGCATCCCTGGGTTACCATCCGATTCTTCTTCGTTTCGAATTTCGAGTTTCGAATTTCGAGTTTTCTTTACATTCGGATTTCGACATTCGAATTTCGGATTTTCTTTTCATTCGAATTTGTCGATTCAATCGTTCTTCTTTTTCGCACCCAAAAAATCCTCCAGCTCCGCAAGGAACTCCGGGATCAGGGCATCTCCGCCTCGGACTTTGCGCACAACTTCACCTTTGCGGAAAATAATTCCGCAGTCCCGTCCGCCGGCGATTCCCAGGTCCGCCTCCCGGGCCTCGCCCGGGCCGTTGACCACGCACCCCATGACCGCGACGGTAAAGACTTCCTCCACGGACCGCAGTCGTTCCTCAACAGCCGCGGCAAGCCCGATCAGATCGATTTCAGTTCTGCCGCAGGTGGGACATGAGATGATCTCGGGTCCACGGGCCCGCAGTCCAAGGGAGCGCAAAATCTCCCAGGCCACCCCGACCTCCTCCACCGGATCCGCGGTGAGCGAAACGCGCATGGTATCGCCGAGGCCTTCCCACAGGAGAATCCCCAACCCCACGGAAGACTTCACCGTCCCCCGCATAAACGTACCCGCCTCGGTGATGCCGATATGCAGAGGATAGTCCACCCGCTCAGCCAGCAGGCGGTAAGCGGCAATCGAGGCAAGCACTGACGAGGATTTCAAAGAAATCTTGATCTGGTCGAACCCGCGTTTCTCAAGAAGGCGCACATGGCCGAGGGCGCTCTCCACCATGGCTTCGGGCGTGGGGCCGTTGTAACGGGCTAAAAGCTCCTTTTCAACGGATCCGCTGTTCACGCCGATACGAATGGGGATTTTGGCCTGAGCAGCAGCGTCCACGACCCGGTCGACCTGGGCTTCGTTTCCAAAGTTTCCGGGGTTGATCCGCAGTCCGTCAAGACCGGCATCTACAGCCTGAAGAGCAAGCCTGGGGTCGAAATGGATATCCGCCACCAGGGGAACATCCGGGCATTTTTTGCGAATGCCAGAAAGCGCTTTGGCAGCCTTGTCGTCCAGCACCGCCAGGCGCACGATCTCGCACCCGGCCGCTTGCAGCCGAAGGATTTGCTGTGCAGTGGCCTCGATGTCCCGGGTGTCCGTGTTGGTCATGGACTGAACCCGGACAGGATTGTCCCCCCCGATGCCCACGCCCCCAAGCCGGATCTCACGAGTTTTCTTCCGCACAACCATATTGTGGTTTTGCATCGTGTTCTTCTGTTCCCTGTAGAGTGGAAGGAAACTACTGGATTTCGCCGATCAAGCCAAGGGCCGGGACAACGCAAGCAGCAAAGTCCTTATTCCGAAACCCCGTTCCGACAAGCGAATTCGTCAGGTATGAGAATATCTCGTTCATTTTTTTTGCAGGGGAACCCCTGGAAAGACAGCCTCGGCTTCTGTCATTACCCGATTCAATCGGGTAATCCATCCTCATGCCTTTCGAGAGGTCGAAACACGAAAAAAGAAAGAACCTGGTTCTCGCAAAATGGATTCCCCCGGACCATCTCCGCTGCGGCTACACCGCGCCTAGCACGTCGAAGGATGACAAGCTGAAGAAACGCAGCGGAGTTGCCTTTTCTCTTTTCTTCTGCCTTTGCCCCGTTGCCGAAGGCAAGCCGACCCCGGAGGATCAGCGGCTTCCCACTGTTTGACGACCGCAGGGAGGAGTTTGGGAAGGCCAATAGCCCATCGCCCATTGCCGCGCCAAAGGCGCCTCTTCTTTCATCCTTCACATTACAGACTTCATCCTTTTCTTTTCCCCTGCTCTTCAAAAATATCCCAAGCTGCGCAGGAGTTCGAGCTGGTGTTCCTTATCCTGACTGCGGCCGGAGCGTTCTTCCTCACCAGAGCCCAGTCCGGTGCAGGGCATGCAGCCCAGGGACCGGTATCCCTGCTCGTACAGCGTGCAGTAGGGAAGCTTGTCCTGCATGTGAAAGGCCCAGATGTCCATTTCAGTCCAGTGCAGGATGGGATTGATCTGCACATGATCGGGGTCGAGCCGTTCCTCCCTCCATTGGCGCTGCTTCCGGCTGGGATGTTCGTCATGACGCAGTCCTGTGAGAAGCGCGCGTATGGACAGCCGGGAAATGGCCCGACGCAGGGGGTCGATCTTCAGATCCCGGCAGCATTGCACCGTGTCTTCAGCCAGGGGATACCCTTCCAGGGACACCTCAGGGCGGGCCACATGAAGTTCAATCCCCCACTCCCGGGACAACCTGTCCCTGAGCGCCGTCACCTCCGGGAATTTGCATCCGGTATCCAAATTCACCGCCCGCACACGCGCATCTTCCCCGTACTTCTCGCGGACAATCCTGCGCATCAGGTGCAGGACAACAGTGGAATCCTTCCCCCCTGTCCAGGCCACCACAGTATGCTCCAGCCCGTATGCATCGAGGGTCGCCCGGATCCTGTTCCTGGATATGTGTACTTTTTCCTCGAGGGAGAGCGTTGTTTC
>JBKHAV010000092.1:0-11735 GCA_046542715.1 Desulfovibrionales bacterium | reverse complement strand
TGGTCAACGAGGCCGGGGCCTCGGTCTACTCCGGTTCGGAGGCGGCCCGGAAGGAGTTTCCGGATCTGGACCTGACCGTGCGCGGGGCGGTGTCCATCGGCCGCAGGCTCATGGATCCCCTGGCGGAGCTGGTCAAGATCGACCCCAAGGCCATCGGAGTGGGCCAGTATCAGCACGATGTGGATCAGGCGGCCCTGAAGCGGGGCCTGGACGACACGGTTGTCAGCTGCGTGAATGCGGTGGGCGTGGAGCTGAACACGGCCAGCAGCGCCCTTTTGGCCTACGTCTCCGGACTGGGTCCGGCCCTGGCCCAAAACATCGTGGTCCACCGGGACGAAAAGGGCCCTTTCCGCTCCCGAAAGGAGCTGCTCAAGGTCAAACGGCTGGGACCCAAGGCGTTCGAGCAGGCCGCCGGATTCTTGCGCATCCGGGAGGCGAAAAACCCTCTGGACGGGTCCGGTGTGCATCCGGAGCGCTACGGGCTGGTTGAGGCAATGGCCCGTGATCTGGGTGTCGGGGTGGCAGATCTGATGCGTGACCGGGACGTACGGGAACGGATCGACCCGAAACGTTACCTGTCCGGGGACGTGGGGCTGCCCACCCTGAACGATATCCTGGCGGAACTGGACCGTCCCGGCCGGGATCCCAGGCCCGGCTTTGAAGCCTTTGCCTTTGCCGAGGGGGTGCACCGCCCCGAAGACCTGACCCCCGGCATGGTTCTGCCTGGAATCGTGACCAATGTGACCGGGTTCGGGGCCTTTGTGGATGTGGGCGTGCACCAGGACGGGCTGGTGCATGTCAGCCAGCTGGCGGACCGCTTCGTGCGCGACCCCGCCGAGGTGGTCCGTACTGGCCAGCATGTCCGAGCCCGTGTCCTAGAGGTGGACCTGGACCGCAGGCGCATCTCTCTTTCGCTCAAAGGCGTGTAGCCGGTCTGGGGAATTCACCGACCAGCCGAAGCAGGTGCGAAGTTTCGAATCTCATTTTGCCGTTCAGGGAAACGAGGGCGGCAGGGAATCCAGGGCCTGGAGAAAACGTTCGACGTCCACGCCGTTGTTGTAGAAGTGCGGGGAGAGGCGGATGGCTCCGCCGCGCAGGGAGAGCACGATGTTGCGGCGCATCAGGGCCCGGAAGCAGTGGTCCGGGTCCACGGGCGGGAGAAAGGACAGGATGCCGGAGCGCTGTGTGGAGTCCATCGGAGAGACCACCTGCAGTCCTCGCCCCTTCAGTTCTTTGTGCAGGATGTCGTTCAGGGCGAAGATGCGGGAGCGGACGTTTTCGATCCCGGTGTCCAGAAGAAGGTCCATGGAGGCCCTGAGGCCGAAGATGCCGGAGAGGTTCAGGGTCCCGGGCTCGAACCGGCGGGCATCCTCCTTGAGGCAAAAATGAAGGGAAAAATCCTCTTCGTTGACAACGCTTCTCCAGCCCACGAGGGCCGGCTCGATGGCATGGCGGGCGCGATGGGAGACAAAGAACAGGCCGATGCCCATGGGCCCGAGCAGCCACTTGTGACCGCCGGCGGCCAGAAAATCGATTTGAAACCGGTTCACGTCCATGTCCAGCACGCCAAGCCCTTGCACCGCGTCGACGCAAAACAAAATTCCGCGCTCGCGGCAGAGCCGTCCAAGCCCCTCAAGGTCCGCGGCAAACCCGGTCTGGTAGTCGACCCAGCTGAGGGTCAGAAGACGGGTGCGGGCAGTGCACCGTGCAGCCACATCGTCGGGTGAGATCCGCCCCTGACGGCGCTGCAGAAACACCACCCTGGCGCCCTGTCGCTCGCAGTGCATCCACGGGTAGATGTTGGAGGGGAAATCCGGGCGCAGGACGAGAATTTCGTCACCCTGTGTCCACTGGATGCCCCCGGCCACGAAGCCCAGTCCCTGGGAGGTGTTCGGGGTAAACGCGACCTCATCCGGGTCGGCCCCGATCAGGCGGGCGGCCAGGGTCCGGGTCTCTTCCACGCCCTGCATCCAGGTGCGGTAATTCATGCCGGCATGCTGGAGACGGTCGCCGTAGAAGGCGGCAATGGCCTGGGTCAGGGGGATCGATGCCGGGGAGGTGGCGGCGTGATTGAGAAACACCTGGGAACGGGTGATGGGGAAAAGCTCCCTGGGCTCCTGGGGGAGGGGGTGCATCGCTTACCTACCCGCCACGGTATGGAAGCCCTGTTCCGCTTCCACGAGGAGCCGTTCCATGGTTTCGATCCCGGCATGAAAGAACTTCGGTGTGTTGATCTCGAGTCCGAACCCGGCCAGACCGGTTTGGGGGGCAGCACAGCCTCCGGATGAGAGAAGTTCGACGAACTGTCTTCCAAATTCCGGACTCCCGGAGGTGCGCTGCGTGTCCAGGGCCAGGACGATCATCTGGGCAAAGGCATAGGCGTGGACATACCCGGGGGTGTGCGCAAAATGGGGGATATATGCCCACCAGTTCCTGTACCCCTGGCTCAGACGCACGCCAGGGCCGAGTATTGCCCGCTGCTCATCGAGCCAGAGCGTGCAGAGAAGCTCTTTGTCAGCGCTGCCTGTTTCCCTGACGTTCTTGTGCATGGCGGCTTCGAACCGGTGCAGGCTTACCTGACGGAACACGGTGGCGATCAAATCCTCCATGCGCGCGCACAGGAGTGCGAGCCGCTCCAGGGGGTTGTCGGCATTTCGGACCAGCTGGTCGTGCAGGAGCCATTCGGCCATGAAGGAGGCGGTTTCAGCCAGAACCAGGGAGGGTTCCTGGTTGAAGATGCCCTGCTTCCTGGAGAGATACTGGTGCACTCCATGGCCCAGTTCATGGGCCAGCGTGAAGACGTCATCCAGGGTTCCGGTGAAATTGCAGAAGATATAGGGATGGTGGCCCGGAACGGTCGGGTGGGCAAAAGCCCCGGCGAGTTTTCCTTGTGCAGTCCGGGCATGGACCCAATTTTCCTGCAAGAAACGCTCAGCCGTGCGGGCCATCTCCGGGGAGAAGTTGGCAAACGCCTCCAGGACCAGGTCTTTGGCTTGGTTCCATGTGAAGCGGTGGTCGCAGCCGGGCAGGGGGGCGAAGCGATCGTACTCGAAAAAGTCGGCAAGACCCAGCATTTCGGACTTGAGGGCGTAGTAGCGGTGCACGAGGTCAAAGCTTCCTGAGACCGCCCGTTCCAGTTCAGTTACGGAAGTATCCGTGAGTTCGTTTCTGAGCGTGCGTTCTGCCAGCCAGTGCGGATAGCTCCGAAGCTCGTCCTCGATGGCCCGGTCCAGACAGATGGTGCTCAGAACCTGGGCCTGGACATGGCCGATTCCGGCAAGTCCTGCGGAGAGTTCTTCCGAGGCCTGCCGGCGAACGCTGCGGTCGTCATCGTGCAGCCTGGCCATGGTCTCCACCTGGGTCAGCTCCTGCGGACCGAAGCGGGCGTGACCCAGGGTGGTCTCGAAGAGGGTGACCCAGGCTTTGACGCCGGCCGGTGACTTGAGCGCGAGGATCCGCTCCTGAGGTTCGGAAAGGATATGGGGGGAAAGCGTCCTGAGAAACTTCAGGTGACGGCGGTTGCGCTCGATTGGGGGAAGATCCAGAAGAGAACGTGCCCGGTCTTCGGGGAGCTGCATCCATTCCAGGCGGAAAAAGAGAACCTGCTCCTTGATTCGGCTCTCAAAGAGCGTGACGCGGGCATGCAGCCGTACATGGGTGATGTTTTCCACATTCGCGGCATACAGAAGGAAGGCGTAGGCGGTAAGACGGGCAACCCGCTCCTCCAGAGCTTCGAGAAAGTGCAGGGCGGAAGCGAAATCTGCAGGGGACAAGTCGGCGATTTTGCCCCTGTAGGCAGTGGAAAACCCTTTGGCCTCCCTGTGGCACTCTTCCATGTCCCGAGAAATACGGGGGTCGTCCGGATGTTCATAGAGTCCGCTCAGATCCCAAACCGGAGGGGCGTCCTGCACGATGACCTCGTCTGTTCGGTTTGCTTTGTTTCCGGGTACCCCAAATTCAGCGCCCGGACAATACCGGCCCCGGCCGTCGACTTCTCTTTCACCTGGTATTTATGCATACTCTGCGTCCACCTTGTAATGGGGAACAGAACCACACATCACGGTATTTCTTGAGCCATCCCGCTAAAAATAGAGTATTCTGAACCATACACCGGAATATGCCGGTCCAGTGTTCCATGAACCGCGGGGTTGGATGATGATCCGAGGCACATTGCTTTTCCTGTTCCTTTTCCTGGTCCTGAATGTCCCCTTGTATGCTCCTATGGTACGTGCCGGGACTGAAAACTTCCAAAAAGAGCACGTTCAAAACGGCAACACAGTTTTCTTGGAGACGGAAACGGGCGGGTCCCACTTCCAAAAGGGGACCTGGAATGCGGGGTTTGCCCTGGCGGGCGGTCCCGGTATCGAGGATTTAGGGAGCACGCAACGACACGACCTGGCCCTAATCTCCGCCCATGTGGGGCGGACGATGACCGATATCGTGGGGGAGGATTCCTGGGTTCAGGGAAATCTGGAATTCAGGGCGGAGGTGTATGCCGGGGTGGAGCATAACGAAAATCCGGCGCATCTCGGCGGGTTGACCCCTCTTCTCCGTTACCACTTTATCCCGGGGGGGCGAGTCGTGCCGTACATGGAGGCTGGTGTGGGCATCGTTCTCACGGACATCGGTGAACCTGATCTGAGCACGGTTTTTCAGTTTTCTCCCCAGGCTGGTGTGGGCGCCTCGTTTCTGTGGCAAAAGGATCTGGCTCTGAACCTTGGAGTCAGATTTCTGCACATTTCCAATGCAAGCATCAAACGGCCAAACCATGGAGTCAATACGCTCCTTTTCAGTGCGGGTCTGAGCTGGTTTATTGAGTGAGGGCAGCCCTGGAGGGGTGAAACGCGGTACAAGCAGCCGGTTGGAAAGGAAATCGAACCATGGAGGATGCCGCACGGTTGTCAACCAGGGCCGCCACCAGCAACACAAAACCGGCCTCCCAAAAGTAGGCCGGTCATCGAAGAAAAGAATATTTCACCACAGAGGCACAGAGGACACAAAGGGAAGAGGAAAGGCAGAGGGGCCTTTTTCCGCTTTGCGGAGACGGTTCTCATCCGCTGTCCAGCGGACAGAACTCGTTTGCCTGCGGTCAACCCCGTAGGCAAATTGCCTTTTTCTTCGTGTCCTCTGTGCCTCTGTGGTGAGCTCTTCCTGTCTTATTTCTTCCCGATCGAAAACGCCTTGCCGATCATCTCGCCCAGGGTGAAGTACTGGCGCGACTCCGGAGCAAAAGCGAGGGGATCGACTTTGACCGGGTCGGCCTTGCCGTCATCACTCAGGCACTCCTCCTGGACCTTTACGTCCATGATCTCGCCGATGAACTGGGTGTGCAGCCCGATCTCCACCGTGTTGATCACCTTGCATTCCAAAACCATGGGAAATTCGGCGATGTAGGGCGCGTCCACCAGATCGCTTTTGACCGGCGTCAACCCCAAAGTGGCGAACTTGTCCTCGGTGCGGCCGGAGACCAGGCCGGCATGGTCCGCATGGGCGGCGTAGGTTCTGGAAGGGATGTTCAGGGTGTAGGCCTTGCGGTCCATGAGGTTGCCATAGGTGTAGGTGGCCTGGCGCAGGCTGATGGTCACGCAGGGCGGTTTGGAGCAGCAGATCCCGCCCCAGGCGGCGGTCATGATGTTTGGTTTGCCGTCCTTATCATAGCTGCCCACCACCAGCACAGGGGCGGGATAGAGCAGTGTCTTGGCTCCCAGAGATTTCATGTTCGTCCTCCTCGTTTGGTATGAAGCGATCACCCTAGCACTTCACATTTCCAAGGACAAATCCCTCATCCGAAGACATTGAGCACGTATCGCCCTGACAAAAGAAGGATGATTGCGCAGAGCATCCATTTGATGGCCCGGGCTGGGACGAACTTCTGGCATCTGGCCCCAAGGTACATGCCGGCCATGCCGCCGACGCCGAAGAGAAGTCCCAGCGCCCAGTCGGGAGCCACGGACATGTCCGGATAAAAGGGGGCGATGACCTGGAAAAAGATCACCCCGGCAATCGAGGTGACAAAGGTGCCCATGAGCGCCGCTCCGGCCACGGTGTACACCGGCAGACCGAAAAAAGTGACAAAGAAGGGGGCGATGATGGAGCCGCCGCCGATACCGTAGGTTCCGCCCACGATGCCCACGATGAAGCTCAGGGTGAGGATGCCTATGGTGGGTATGGTAAAGGTCTGGCCGTAGAATTCGTATTCGATGCTCGTGGGGCTGAAGGCGAGCACCTTGACGGCAGGCAGGGGTTTTCCGGCTTCCCTGGACCGTCTCTGATGGGACCGGACCAGCTCCTGGAACCGCTTTTCGCTGGACCCCTTTTCCGTGACGGATTTTTTCCTGATCAGGTCCCGAAACATGCGCACTCCGATGTACAGCAGGACCAGGCCGGCGAAAAATTTGAAGTGCTTCGGGTCGGGGAGCCAGACCACCCGGATGAGGGCGCCGATGAAGACTCCGGGCAGAGTGCCGATGATGACCACCCAGGTGAGCGGCCAGACCATCCTGCCTTCCCGGATGTAGCGGTAGACTCCGGAAGGGATAGCCACGATGTTGAACAGGTGGTTGGTGGCGCTCACCGAGGGGTTGGTATACCCCAGAAAGCTCATCTGGATAGGCAGGAGGAGAAAGGCGCCCGACACGCCGCCCATGGAGGTGAAAAACGAGATCACAAAGGCGATCAGCGGTGGAATCCAGGGGGAGATCTCGATGCCGGCGACAGGAAAGTGCATGCACACCTCAGTTCAGGAAGCATTACGAGCCACCGGGGCCAAGTAGCAAGTATCCAGGGTGGTTACAAGCAGTGAGACGACCAGTCGCTACTCGGAAAATCCAGGGGGTAAGCCGCCTTCGTCCTCCCAGCCTCCTTCCGGTTCACCATGTTCCGCCCCGGCCTCACTGGCGCGTGTGATGGAAAGTCCGGCCTCCTTGGCCCGCCGAGGGTAGTCTGCGTCGCTTCGAAGCCGCAGGGCAGCCATGGGCGTGACCACAATGGCCGCCTTGGCCACCACCGGGCAGCGGAATTCGCACCACCCGCAACCCGCGCACTTGAACTCGTCCACCACCGGCACGGCCACGGTGAGCCCTGGAGCCGGAACCAGGGAGATGGCGTCATAGGGACAGGCTTCATCGCAGATAAGGCAGGCCCGGTCGAACTCCCAGGCCAGGCATTTGTTCGGGATCACCCGGGCCGTTCCCATTTTGGCCCATGGCTTTTCCGTAACCGAGAGCGGGGCGATGGCCCGGGTGGGGCAGACCTGGCCGCACTGGTTGCAGTCCGGCTCGCACGGCCCCCGGCGGGACACGGCCAGGGGGGAGAGGTACGGGGAGAACCCGGTCCCGTAACCCGCAGGCTGGAGCATGTTCGTGGGGCAGACTTTTATGCACAGCCCGCATCTGGTGCAGAGATTGAGGAACTCGATTTCAGGCACCGCGCCTGGGGGGCGGATCAGTCCTTGGGGCATGATGTTGCCGCTTTCGCCTTTGGGCCAGTATTCCCCGGTCCCCCTGCGGGCGACAAAAGCCAGGGCAAGCCCCGCCCCGATGGAGGCGATCACCCCCCGCCTGGAGGGCAGGGCCAGGGGGGAAGTCTCCAGCCCCTTTTCCCGCATGCCGAACGTGACTGCCCCCTCCGGACAGACATCCGCGCAGGTCCGGCAGGTGATGCATTCCCCGTTGGCAACGGTTTTCGGGTCCTGTGGACTTACGGCCCCCACGGGGCAGGAGCGCTGACAGCTGCCGCAGCCGGTACACCCCTCGGACACGCGCCGGGGAAAGAGCGGCCGCCGGCCGAGCAGGGCCAAAAACGCTCCGGAGGGACAGAGAAATCGGCACCAGAACCGGGAAGCCACGCTCAGTCCGGCAAAGAAGGCGGAAAAGAAGAGGAGGTGAAAACCAAGGGTGGTGTAGCGGAGGTCCTGAAAGAACCGCTCCGGCAGTCCGGTGCCCAGCATGTCGGCGCCGGATCGCAGCACGCCTGCCGCGGGCTCGAGGAGAAATTGGCCAAAGGGCAGGACCATGAGCACGACCAGCCGCCCGGCCAGGGAAAAGGGGGCGGCAAAATGGGTCAGATTGACGCCAAGAAGCGCCGCGGCAACGAGTCCGCCCAGGACGAGGTACTTGCCATGCCGCAGGGTGTGGGGAACCGCCCCCTTTCGGGGCCGAATGAGAGTCCCGGCCAGATCCTGTATCGTGCCAAGGGGGCAGATATGGCTGCAGAAGACCCGGCCGAGCAGGACGGTGGCCGCCAGCAGGACCAGCAGGGGAATGAGCAGGGACAGGGCCAGGACCTCCCGGGCCGAGAGCATGGCTCCAAGCGCCAGCACCGGGTCCAAAAGCATGATCCTGTCCGCTGGTATCACACCGCCGAGGGGCAAGGTGGTCAGAACGATCAGGAGGAGAAAGAGCAGCAGGAAAAAAGCCTGAACACCCCGTTGGAACCGGATCACACGTCTACCCGTTGGACGCGGAGGTTTTCGATATCCATCCTGCCCAGTCCACGCTCGTGGGCCAGGCGGATGTGCTTGACCATGCGGGGTTCGACAGCTTGTCCATACCATTTGACCAGGGTCACTGCCTGGGCGTCCGCCGCCACCATGTCGGCAGAGGCGATCACGGTGTCCATTCGTTCCACGTCGCCCGGGCCGCCCGGACCGTTGCTGGTCAGGACCCAGGCGGCGTCGATCACCGTCAGGGCCGGCCTGAGCAGGGTGCACAAATCCACGATCGCCGTGTGCAGGTCATAGCGCCAGTGCATGATGGAGCGGTTGTAGATCAGTCCCATCATCCCTTTCATGGCCAGGCTCACCCCGGTGGAGCCGTGATGCTTGGCCGTGGGGGCGGCAATGAGCACGTCGGCGTCCAGGACCTCTTTCATGACCCCTGTGGACCGCATGGCCTCCCCCTGGGGGATTTCGGTATCCCGGAACTGGTCGGAATCGGACATGCCCTGGACAATGTCCCGGCCCAGGGGTTCGCACAAATCCCGGATACCGGTCTGCTCCAGGCAGCGCTCCTTGTTGTTCAGGGTGTGGTCCAGGACCCGGACCCGCGAGGCCCCGGCTTCCAGGCACATGGACGTCAGGGTGGCCACCACTTCAGGGTGGGTGGTGGTACCCCTTTCCGGGGGCTGGGCAAAGCTCATGTTGGGCTTGATGACCACCCGGCTTCCTTTTTTGACGTACGTGGACATGCCGCCCACAAGTTCGATGGCTGCCCGGGTGGCTGCCCCGGGAGCCCCTGTTGTGACGGCCAGATCGGGACCCGTGTCTGCCAGCCCTTTTCGGGGCAGCAAGAGCCCGGATGTGCCCGCACCGAGCCAGAGGGCGGTTTTGGCCTGCCAGATGAGAAATTCGCGTCGGTTCATGCCTTCTCCCATGATTATTTGTTCTCTAGCGAGTCGACATGACCATTACCACAGACCGCTTCGGAAGATCTATTCTTTGGAAACAAAAACTCAGGGAGCCGATTCGCCATGAATTTGCCGCAAGACTCAGGGAAAGGTGACGTTCACCACCCCAGGCCAAACCCGGCTCCAAAACCGGTTCCAAATCCCCTCGGGCGATCCTGCCAGATGTAGTAGCACAGGCTTTCGGATATAGGCGTGAAATACAGGGGGCGCTGGGTGTGGCAGGCCTGTTCCTTGCGCACCCAGTCCACGATCACGGTGTTCGGATCGCTTTCTGAAGGACGGATTCTGGCGATCCCCGGGGTGTAGATGTACCCGGCAGTGACTTCCCCCCCGGGGACGTCCAGCAGAATGGTTCGGGTGGTGTTTGTGATCCGGTAGCCGTCCTGCATGGCCTCGATGTAGTGCCAAAGCTCCTCTGCAGATTCCAGCTCCTCCCAGAACCTGCCACCGGTTTCGATGCTCATGTCGTCGCTTTTGGGGTCAAAGACCAGGGCGGTCGGCCCCACATGGGATGCGGCATACACGCGGTAGTTTTCGAACTCCTCCACAAAATGGGACACCGGAATCGGTCCGTCCCTGTCGCTTCGGGGCACCATCCGCACCGGCGACCTGGCGCAGGAGGTTGAAAAGAGAATGACGATCACAACAAGAAGCCACGGTCGCATATCTTCTCCCTGGTTTGTTCCAGAATCTATATCATATTCGGAAATCAACAGGGAAGTGGCTGATTGAGCCATTGCGCAATGCGATGCAGGAAGATTGTTTTGGCCCCTTGCGTTCGGATGGGCAGAGGCAGAGGAAGACGCGGCAGAAGGCATGATGAAGAGGCATGGGATCTTTCAGCGATCTTCCGCTCGGTGCGCCGCTTCAGGTTGCCACGTTCCACGTGGAACGTGACGCCGAAGGTTTCTTCATCCCTCCCGCGGAATCTGACCACGATCCCCCGCAGAACCCTCCGAGGCAGTGCATTTCAACGCCTCCAGTGGTCTGGACGGGGCAGATCGTGCGCATCCTCGTCCCGTTCACAGCCCACCCAGGTCTTTTTTCTCTATCACTGCCACAACCTGGAGTATGAAGACCAGGGCATGATGTGCAATCTGTTCATCAAGCCGTAAGGCGGGTGCCCGCGTTTTCTCCATCCTTCGCACCAAGCCTCCTGATCATTCGTTTCAATGCGGGAAACGTCGGTTTTTTCTCAAAATGGTGTATCATCGGTAAACTGATTTGTTTCGGTCACCAGATCTTTAAAGGGGAGTGATCACCGATGAGAACTTTGTTGTGCATAGTCCTTCTCGCTTTTGCTCCATATGTCGGCGCAGCCGAACCCGAACCAGAGGAAGCGGCACCGGATGGTGAAATATCCTACGAACTGAGCGCCGACCGGCTGGAATACCAATTCCAGGAAGAAGGGGGCATCCTGCTCTGGGACATCGAGGCCCGGGCAGGCAGGGGCAAAAATTCCTTGATTGTGGAGACTGAAGGCGAGCGGTCGGTGGAGGATGACGTTTTCGAGGAGATCGAGGTGGAACTGCTGTACGGCCGGTTGATCGCATCGGGTTGGGAAGTGCAGCTAGGTGTGCAGCACGATTTCGAGCCAGACCCGGAACGGAGCTTTGCTGTTTTCGGGGTGGAAGGGGAAGTTCCTTACGGGGTGGAGGTTGAAATCAGCGCGTCTTTCAGCGACGACGGCGATGGTTTTGGATCCCTCGAGATCGAACATGACCTGGCCCTGGCCCGAAATCTGATCCTGTATTCCAGATTCGAGACCGGACTCGCCCTGCAGGAGGTCGAAGAATACGAGACAGGCCAGGGGATCTCCGATATCACCCTCGGGGTTCGGCTGGGCTATGCGCTCAGTTCCGTTTTCGCCCCGTACGTCGGTTTCACCTGGACCAGGGCTCTGGGGGAAACCGCCGATCTTGTCGAAGATGCGGGCGGAGACGAGGAATCCTCGGCAGTGGTGGCCGGGTTCAAGATCGAACTCTAGAGGGAATGATTTTCCCGGCAGCATGGATAAACCTGAGGCAAACGCAAAAAGAGGGACTGAAATGCAGATTCTCATCATCCTGTCCAGCGCCGATCCCGAGATCAAGTGGAACGCCATCCGGTTCGGCAACTTCCTGCTCAACCAGAACGAGGAGGTGACCATCTTTTTGAACGGGGCAGCCGTGGACTATCAGGTCGGCAACAGCGATCAATTTCCGATCTTTGAACAGGCCAAGCTCTTCTCCCTGAGCGAAGGCGTGCTTGCGGCCTGAGGCAAGTGCATGGCCATCCACGGCGTGGACGGCGACGACTTCATGAGCCTTTCCAACCAGCAGTTTCTCTAC
>JBKHAV010000091.1:0-11768 GCA_046542715.1 Desulfovibrionales bacterium | reverse complement strand
GCGGCCCAGAAACCAGAAGTACCCGTCTTCATCCATCCAGGCCTTGTCCCCGGTGTGATAATAGCCGTTGGTGACCACCCCGGCGGTCTTTTCCGGCTCGTCCAGATAGCCGGTGAACAACCCCACGGGCTTGCCCTGTTTAAGGTCCACGCAGATCTCCCCTTCCTCCCCGGGCGGACAGGGATTTCCCTCGTTGTCCAAAAGCGTGATGTCCCATCCGGGAACCGCCCTGCCGATGGACCCGGGTTTGGGTTCCATGAACGGAAAAGTGGCGATCTGGAGCACGGACTCGGTCTGCCCGTACCCCTCAAAGATGGACAACCCGGTGGCCTTTTTCCAGGTGTGGAACACCCCTTCGTTCAGGAGTTCCCCTGCGGTGGTGCAGTGGCGCAGAGCGGAAAGATCGAATCGGCTCAGGTCCTGTCGGACAAGGAAGCGATAGACCGTGGGGGGAGCGCAAAATCCGGTCACCTGGTTTTTCGACAAAACACCCAGCAATTCCCCCGGATCGAACTTTCCCCGAAAATCCCAGGTCAAAACAGCAGCCCCGGCCATCCACTGCCCGTAGAATTTCCCCCAGACCGCCTTGCCCCAGCCCGTGTCGGCCAGGGTGAGGTGGACGTCACCGGGACGAAGATCATGCCAGTACACGCCTGTGGTGAAATGGCCCAGGGGGTAGGTGTGGGTGTGTTCCACCATCTTGGGCATTCCCGTGGTCCCTGAGGAGAAGAAGATCAGCAGCGGATCGTTGCCGCCGGCACCCCGTGGCGGACGGGGGAACTGCTCCGCCCTGCCGGCCATGAGGGCGCTCATGTCGTGCCACCCCGGGAGCAGCTTTCCTTCACCCACCTGGATCAGGCTGGTCAGGGAAGAACATTTGCCCTGGGCCGCCTCAACCCTGTCGGCCACTGTATCCTCCACAATCGCTCCTTGGATCCCGGCGTAGTTCACCCGAAACTCGATATCGTGGGCTGTGAGCAGGGCCGGAGACGGGACCGGAACAGCACCGATTCTGTGCAGGGCCAGCATGGCCAGCCAGAATTCGACCCTGCGGTAGAGGATGAGCATGACCCGGTCTCCCTTGCCGATCCCCACGGCACTCAACCCATGGGCAAGACGGCTGGATTCCCGGCTGAAGAACCCCAAATCGTAATCCCGGCGCGTCCCGTCCGGACCGATATGGATCATGGCCGGACGTTCCGGAAGCCGCTGTGCGGCCTCATCCAGAAAATCAAAAGCAAAATTGTAATTTCCGGGAACGTCCAATTGATACTTCTTCACGAACTCCTCATAGGAGGTCGGTTTCAATCGTTCCTGCATGGTGGTCTCCGTTCGTCCAGGGCTTGCATAGTGTCTGACGCTCTCTTCCTTGGCCTTCTCCAGGCCCGGGGTCCGGTCGACTCCGGGAGCAAGGCTAAAAACTACGCAGAGCGAGTCTGTGATTCGTTGATCCGTCTCATTGTGGATGCGGCTGTTCAGGTTTGGAACCTGCTAGATGATGACATCGAGAAAGGTTGCGTTGTCCTCGCCCAGACTGCGCAGTGCATGGGGCTGATGGGCGTCGAAGTACAGGCTGTCGCCCTGCTCCAGCGTGAGAACGTTTTCCCCCAGCCGCAGCTCCAACCGCCCCTGGAGCATGAAAATGAACTCCTGCCCCGGGTGGCTGGAGAACCCGAGTTCATGTTCCTCTTTGGGCGGAACCGACACGAGAAACGGCTCCATCTTCCGGCCCGTGAACCGGTAGGCCAGGGATTTGTAGTCGTAATCCTTTCGCCGCTCCACAGAGAGCCCCTTGCCCGCCCTGATCAGGGAGTAGCCCTTCAGATGGGCTTCCCCCCCGGAAAGAAGGGCCGTCAGGTCCACCCGGCAGGCCTGGGCCACTTTGAACAGATAGCTCACCGGGATCTCCACGGTCCCGGTCTCATATCGGGCGACGTTCGCCTCCGGGGTTTCCGTCTTCACCGCCAACTCCGCCAGGCTCAGATCCGCTGCTTCCCGAAGCGCCTTCAGCCGCGGCGCAACCTCCTCGTACGGCATGGTCATCACTTCCATCCTTGCGTTTGCGTTACCGGGCGGCTTCGGGAAAGAGCTCTGCCGCGAGTTCCCGGAGCTTGAATTTCTGGATCTTGCCGCTGGCCGTCATGGGATACTCCTCCACCACGGCAACGTACTTGGGGATCTTGTGCCAGGCGATCTTCCCCCGACAGAAATCCCGGACATCCTCGGGCAGGATCGTGGCTCCGTTTTTGACCTTGATGAACGCTCCCACTTCCTCCCCGTACTTGCGACTGGGCACTCCGGCCACCTGCACATCCGACACCCCCTCCATGGCGTAGAGGAATTCCTCGATCTCCCGGGGGTAGATGTTCTCCCCGCCCCGGATGATCATGTCCTTGAGCCGGCCCGTGATGGACAGGTACCCGGCCTCGTCCATGACCCCCAGGTCGCCTGAATGGAGCCACCCCTCGGCATCGATGGTCTCAGCCGTGGCTTTGGGGTTGTTGTAGTACCCCTGCATCACATTGTATCCCCGGCAGCAGACTTCCCCCTGCACGCCCGCAGGCACCGGGCTGCCGGTTTCCGGATCCACCACCCGCACTTCGATGGCGGGCATGGCCCTGCCCACGGTTTCGGTGCGGATCCGGATATCGTCGTCCACCCGGGTCTGGGTCATCACCGGCGAGGCCTCGGTCAACCCGTAGCAGATGGTGATCTCGCGCATGTTCATCCGCTCCATGACCTGGCGCATCACCGGCACGGGACAGGGCGACCCGGCCATGATCCCGGTGCGCAGGGAGGAGTAGTCGAACCTGTCGAACCGGTTGTGCTCCAGAACGGCGATGAACATGGTGGGAACACCGTAGAGTGCCGTGCACCGCTCCCCGTCCACTGCCGCCATCACATCGAGAGGCCGGAACGCCTCCAGAAAGACCATGGTGGACCCGTGGCTCACCGCGGCCAGGACACCGAGGACACAGCCGAAGCAGTGGAACAGGGGTACCGGTATGCACACCCGGTCCTTGTCCGTGAACCGCTGGTTCTCCCCGATCCAGAATCCGTTGTTGCCGATGGAGTGATGGGTGAGCATCACCCCCTTAGGGAATCCGGTGGTCCCGGAGGTGTACTGCATATTGATGACGTCGTGGGGGGAAAGACTGTCCTGCCGCTCTTTGAGTTCCCTGTCGCTGACCATGGAGGAAAGGGCGAGCACTTCCGGGATGGAGTACATGCCCCGGTGCTTTTCCTGGCCCAGAAAGACGACCCGCTTGAGGCGTGGAAAGCTCTCGCTTTTCAGGTGGCCGCGCTCCATGGTCTTGAGTTCGGGAATCAGTTCGTAGAGGGTGGCCACGTAATCGGTGTCCCGGAATCTGTCGATAAGGACGATGTTCTCGGCCTCGGAGTGGGAAAGCAGGTAGCGCAGTTCCTCACGTTTGTAATTGGTATTCACCGTGAGCAGGACAGCCCCGATTTTCGCGGTGGCGAACTGCAGCGCCACCCAGTAGGGGACATTGGTGGCCCAGATCGCCACTTTTTCGCCCTTGCCAACGCCCATGGCCATGAACCCCCTGGCCAGACGATCCACCAGAAGGCCGAACTCCCGGTAGGTGAGCCTGAAGTCCCTGTCCACGTAGACCAGGGCTTCGTTGTCCGGATACCGGGCAACGGTTTCGTCGAGCAGGGTGCCCAGGGTAATCTCGCGAAGCAGTGTCTCTGACATGGTTCCTCCGCTACCTGGGGAAATAGAGGACGGCATGGATCTCGGCGGGTTCCGGACCGGCACAGCCGACATGATGCGGGACGATGGAGTTGATGTAGATGGAGTCCCCGGGCTCGAGAACGTACCGCTCCTGTCCGTAACGGATGGCAATGCTCCCGGAAAGCACCACCATGAATTCCTCGCCCTCATGGGAGGAGAGGGGTGGCTCGGCTGCCGAGCCGGACGGTTCCGGGCGGATGGTGATGTGAAACGGCTCCATGTGCCGGTCGGTCTTGCCCTTGCCCAGGCTGCGAAATGACAGCAACGGCTGCGTGTTCCTGGCCTGGTGCATGGTGAGTTCCTCCACGCGGTCTGCCTTGCGCACGATACAGGGGTCTTCCCCTTGTTCATCGTCAAGAAACGTTCCCAGCCTAACCCCCAGGGCACGGGCGATTTTGAGCAGCGGTCCAAGCGATGGATACAGGTCCTCTTCTTCCAAGGCTGTAATAAACGCGAGTTCCTGACCTGACCGTGCTGCCAGATCCTCCCGGCTCATTTCCTGATTTTCTCTGTAAGTACGTATCCGCTCTCCCAGTTTTTTCTGCATTCCCAGTTCCTCTTTTCCGGGTTGATTCCTTTCCAAACCGCAGGGCCTTTACCCCAAAAGCGCCTGAATTCCAAGCCCTGCACCAGGGCTCAACGATTTCGACGGGGACTGAAAAAGACAATAAATGAGTGAAATGAACGACTTATTGAAATGTCGTTCTTCTTTGCCTTCTTCATGGAAAACGATTATGCCCAATTTCACGGAGACATCATGGAGAAGAAAACGGCCACCATTCTCGTTGTGGACGATGAGCAGCTAGTCCGCTTCATGCTCAAGGAATTTCTCGAAGAAATGGGCTTTCACGTCATCACGGCCGAGAACGGAAAGGAGGCCCTGACCGTCCTGTCCATGGTTCTGGTGGATTGCATTCTCCTCGACCTGAACATGCCTGTTATGGGAGGCGCCCAGCTGGTCCGGGAAATGAGAACCAAGGGCCTGCTTGTCCCGGTCGTTGTTGTGAGCGGTGTCTGCATTCTGGAGGAAGATGTGGACCGGGAGGTCTGCGCTGTCCTGAAAAAGCCGTTCTCGTTCAAAAATCTGCTCACAGTGCTTTCCGAATGTCTGACCGACTCCCGCACTCCCTGAATCTCAAGTCCCCCTTTCACCCCCTCCCACACTCCAAATCCAGCACCAGACATCCTCCACCGGTTGTATTTTCCGGTGCATTGCCTTTTCAGGAGCGCTTCTTATGTGTAATCCATAGTGCAAAGACACCGATCTGCTCAGCGGATTGAGAGGTTCGTCTCATGCTCATTGTCCGGGCAGACAAGGAGAAGAATAATGAATAGGCAAACGAGTTCTGACCCCAAACGTTCGGTGGTCGTGGTCGGCGGGGGCATTGCCGGGATTCAGGCCGCCCTCGACCTGGCCAACTCGGGTTTGCGCGTGCATCTGGTGGAGAAAGGCCCGGGTATCGGCGGCACCATGGCCAGGCTGGACAAGACCTTCCCCACCAACGACTGCGCCATGTGAATAGTCTCCCCCAAGCTTGTGGAGTGCGGTCGGCACTCCAACATCACCCTGCACACCCTGACCGAACTCATGGATGTCCAGGGAACCCGCGGCGATTTCACGGTGAGGCTGAAACAGCACCCCCGCTATATCGACATGGAACGGTGCATTGCCTGCGGGGCCTGCGCTGAAAAGTGTCCCAAGAAGGTGGAAAACCTGTTCAACGCCGGGATCGACACCCGCAAAGCCGCCTACATACTTTACGGACAGACCGTTCCGCTCAAATACGCCATTGACGGGGAACACTGCATCTATCTGCGCAAAGGCAAGTGCCGGGTCTGCGAAAAGATCTGTCCCACGGGCGCGGTGGACTTCTCCCAGCAGGAGGAGGAGTTCAGCATCGCCGCCGGCGCGGTCATCCTGGCACCGGGGTTCACATCCTTTGATCCTTCCGGTGTGGACTACCTGGGCGATGTCAGGGTTCCGGATGTGGTCACCGGGTTGGCCTATGAACGGATGCTCTCTGCCTCCGGGCCGCTCATGGGACACCTGGTCCGCCCCTCGGACGGAACCGTCCCGAAACGGATCGCCTGGCTGCAGTGCGTGGGCTCGCGCTCCATCAACCGTTGCGACCACCCCTACTGTTCCGGCGTGTGCTGCATGTATGCCATCAAGCAGGCCAGGGTCACCCTGGAGCACATCAGGGAAGGGGCGGAACTGACCGTGTTTTTCATGGACATCCGGGCCCACGGCAAAGGGTTTGAGCGCTACCTGCATGCAGCTAAGGAAAAAGGGGTCCGCTTTGTCCGGGCCCGGCCCCACTCCATCCTCCCGGGACAGGACGGCGGCGTGCGGACCTCCTATGTCCTGGAGGACGGCCGCGAACTCACGGAACAGTTCGACATGATGGTCCTGTCCACTGGGATGGAACAGGGGGCTGACACCCGGGCCCTGGCGGACAGGGCCGGCATCGACCTGGACCGGTTCGGCTTTGCCAGGACCACCGACCTCGACCCCACCAGGACCAGCCGCCCCGGAATTTTTGCCTGCGGCGCTTTTACCGCCCCCAGGGACATCCCGGTCTCGGTTGTGGAGGCCGGCGCGGCCGCGAGTGCCGCCATATCCACCCTCTCGGGAGAAGGTCGGGAGCGCATTGCCGCTGAAAAACGTCCTCCGGCCCGGGATTTGGCCAACGAGCCCCCCCGCATCGGGGTCTTTGTCTGCTCCTGCGGCATCAATATCGCCGGGGTGGTCAACGTGGACCAGGTCGCCCGGTTCGCCCGGGAACTGCCCTATGTCACCCATGTGGACCAGAGTTTGTTCACCTGCTCCCAGGACTCCATGGGCCGGATCGCCGCGGCCATCCGGAAGCACGACTTGAACCGGGTGGTGGTGGCGGCCTGCTCGCCCCGGACCCATGAAACCATCTTCAGGGAAACCCTGACCGACGCCGGGGTGAACAAGTACCTTTTCGAGATGGCCAATATTCGCAACCAGGGATCCTGGGTCCATGGATCAGACCCGGCGGCAGCCACCCGCAGGGCCATGGACCAGGTGCGCATGGCCGTGTCCAAGGTGGGCCAGCTCGTTCCCCTGTCCGAACCCCGGCTGCAGGTCGACCCCGCCGCCCTGGTGGTGGGCGGTGGCCTGACCGGCATGCAGTCCGCCCTGGAGCTTGCCGGGCAGGGATTCCCTGTCCATCTGGTGGAACGCGGCCCCACGCTCGGAGGCTATGCCGCCCATCTCCTGACCACGGCCAAAGGCGAGGACATCAGGGTGCATGTGGCCAATCTGGCCGCCCTGCTGCAGGACCACCCCCTGGTCACCATATACCTGAACAGCACCATCAAACGGGTGGACGGGTTTGTGGGCAATTTCAGCACCACCATCCAGACACCCGACGAGGAGAGGATTGTCACCCACGGTGCAGCCATCCTGGCCACCGGCGCCCGGGAGCACAGGCCCGAGGAGTACGGGTACGGCACACATCCCCGGATCATGACCCATCTGGACATGGACCGGGCCATTGCCGACGGCACCCTCGATCCCAAGAACACCCGCTCCACGGTTTTCATCCAGTGCGTGGGGTCCAGGGAACCGCACCGCCCGGCCTGCTCGCGTCTTTGCTGCACCCATACGGTCAAAGCCGCCCTGCGGTTCAAGGAGGCCAACCCGGACAATGACGTGTACGTGCTCTACCGGGACCTGCGCACCTACGGCATGCGCGAACTCCTCTATCAGGAGGCCCGGAAGCGCGGCGTGTTGTTCATCCGCTTCCATCTGGAGGACAAACCGAGGGTCCTCCCGGCAGGGGACAGGCTGGAGGTGACCGTCCGCGACCACATCCTCGGCCGGAACATGGTCATCGAGGCCGACCTGGTCTCCCTGGCCGCAGCCGTGGTGCCCGAGGACAATAGGAAACTGGCCCGGCAGTTCAAGCTCTCGGTTGACCGGGACGGCTGGTTCCAGGAAGCCCATCAAAAGCTTCGGCCCGTGGATTTCGCCATTGACGGGGTTTTCATGGCCGGCCTGGCCCACTCCCCCAAACCGGTGGAAGAGTCCCTGGCCCAGGCCCGGGCCGCAGTCTCCCGTGCGGGGACCGTGCTCGGCCGAACCGAACTCACCCTCCCGGGCACCGTGGCCGTTGTCGACACGGCCAAATGCACCGGATGCTCGGTCTGCTGGACCATCTGCCCGTACCAGGCCATTGACCAGGACGAAAAGGGGCTGGCCGCGGTCAATCCCTCCCTGTGCAAGGGGTGCGGGCTGTGCGTTGCGGCCTGCCGCTCCGGGGCTCCGAACCTGCAGGGTTTTTCCACCGGGGACGTGCTGGCGCAGCTCGACGTCCTGGGATGGGAAACAGAAGACGATGAGGAGTATCCTGACCATGCCTGAGACGATCTCAAACAGAGGCTATGAGCCGCGGATCGCTGCCTTTTTCTGCAACTGGTGCACGTACGGCGCGGCCGATCTGGCCGGGGTGAGCCGCCTGGAATACCCGGCCGTGTTCCGGGTGGTGCGCGTTCCCTGCACCGGCCGGATCAGCCCCAAGTTCATCCTCCAGGCCTTCCGCCGGGGTGCGGACGGAATCTGGGTCTCCGGATGCCATCCCGGTGACTGCCATTACCTGACCGGCAACCTGCACGCCCGCCGCCGCTTCACCCTGTTGAAAAACTTTCTCCAGTTCGTGGGCATCGAACCGGAGCGGCTGCATTTTTCCTGGATCTCCTCTGCTGAGGCGGAAAAATTCCAGCAGACCGCCACTGAAGTGGCCAGGGAAGTGGCCGCTCTGGGCCCCATGCACCGACTGCGCAAAACCCTGGAGGAACAGGAGGCATGAACCGGATTACCGAACAGATCAGAACAATTGCCGAACGGCTGCTGCGCGAAAATGTCGTGGACCGGGTCGTGGGGTTTGAGCGGGGCAGTCTGCCCCTCAAGGTCAAACCCCTTTTCGCCCGGACCCCGGAGGAGGCGAAGCGGCTGGTCTGGAACGGCTTGTGCGTCATGAATCCCGCCGCCCTGCTGGGCAGAACCCCCGGCAGGACCGCGGTGGTGGCCCCTGGATGCGTGAGCCGCAACCTGGTGGAACTCCTCCAAGAGCATCAGGTGAACCGGGAAGACCTCTATGTCATCGGCGTGCCCTGCCCGGGACAGGTCGATGAAAAAACCCTGCAGGAGCTGGCCCCCGGGCCCATTGAACAGTTCGAGGACCAGGGCGAGGTGGTGGTCGTTTCCGGGCGGGATTTCAAAGAGCGCATTCCCCGCAAGGAGGTCCTGCGCCGGAATTGCCGGCTCTGCGCCCACCCCAACCCGGTACTCTTTGATGAGCTGGCCGGCGATCCTGTTGCCGAACCCGGTGAACGGCCCGAGGACCCTGAACTCGCCGAGTGGGAAGCCCTTCCCCCCGAAGAGCGCTGGGCCCGGTTTCAGGACCTCATCCGCGACTGCATCCGCTGCAACGCCTGCAGGGACGCCTGCCCCCTGTGTTACTGCTCGGTCTGCTTTGTGGACGAACACCGGCCCCAGTGGTGCGGCAAGACCGGGGAGGAAGCTGACGTGGCCACCTTCCACCTGCTGCGGGCCTTTCACTGCGCCGGCCGGTGCACGGATTGCGGTGCCTGCGAGGCTGCCTGCCCCCAGGGCATCCAGATGAGGATCCTGACCCGCAAGCTGGAAAAGGACGTCCGTGAACTCTACGGCACAGAGGCCGGGATGGACCTGGACCGGCTTCAGCCGTTGTGTGATTTTCGCGAGGAAGACCCCCAGGAGTTTATCAAGTGAGCACCACGTCAACGCAGTATGCCCTGCCCAAATCCGGGCTGGCCGACTTCATCGAAACGCTTGCGCGCGACTACGACTGTTTCGGTCCGGTGCGCAGCAACGGCAAGACCGTGTGGACCAGGATCACCGATCCGGAAGAGCTGGATCTTGCAACTCTGCCCACCGACCTGTCGCCCAAAGGGGTCTTTTTCCCCCAAACCGAAACGCTCATGCGCTTCGAAAACCGCCCCAGACACCCCGAAGCCGGAAAAATGCAGGAGCAGGAGCCGCCTGCCCGGCCCGTAGCCCTGATCGGGATCAGGCCGTGCGACGCCCGGGCGTTCCGGCTGCTCGACGACATCTTCTGTCCGGATGAAGAGTCCTGCGATCCCTACTGGAGCCGCCGCCGCAAGGACGCCCTGCTGGTGGGGCTGGCCTGCGATAGTCCCGGACCGGCCTGTTTTTGTACCGCCGTGGGCGGCGGACCGTTCGATCCGCACGGGCTCGACCTGCTTCTCACCGATCTGGACGAAAAATACCTTGTCTCACCCGTGAGCGACCGGGGAGCGTCCCTTGCGCAGGAACTCGACCCGGCCGGCCGGGAGGATCTCGACCGGGCGGAAGCGATGCAGGAGCGTGCCCGGATCTGCCTGCCCGAGGAAAACCTGGCCGCCCAAGTGGCTGATCGCGACCTGGATGCGCTCTACGGATCAGAGATCTGGGAGCGGATTGCAGAGACCTGCCTGAACTGCGGAGCGTGTACGTTCTGCTGCCCGACTTGCCACTGCTTCGACATCCAGGACGAGGTCCAGGGGCCCAAGGGGCGCAGGCTTCGGGTCTGGGATACCTGCATGTCCCCCCTGTTCACCAGACACGCCAGCGGCCACAACCCGAGAGGAACCAAGGCCGACCGGGTGCGACAGCGGTTTCTGCACAAGCTCAAGTACATCCCCATGAAGCAGGCGGGGAAGATCGGGTGCGTGGGCTGCGGCCGGTGCGTGCTCCAGTGTCCCGTGAACATCGACATCCGCGAGGTCATCCAGGCCCTGGACCGGGCCGGGGAAGAGGCAACCCAGGAGAGTGCGACATGACCAACCCCTACCTGCCCTGTCCCATGCGCATCGACTCCATCCGGGTGGAGACCGAAGACAAGACCATCCGTTCCTTTGAACTCTCCTTTGTAGACCCGGAGGACGCCGCCCGGTTCCGGTATTTGCCCGGCCAGTTTGCCGAACTTTCCATAAGCGGCGCCGGCGAGATTCCCATCGGCATTGCCTCCAGCCCCACCGAAGGAGACCGGCTTCTGTTCACCGTGAGCAAGGCCGGGGAGGTGACCACCAGGCTGCACCACATGCGCCAGGGGGAGATCATGGGCGTGCGCGGCCCCCTGGGAAACGGTTTTCCCCTGCCCGAGGCCGAAGGCAAGAACATCGTCATCATTGCCGGCGGCTTTGCCGTGACCACCCTGCGCTCGGCCATGCTCTGGCTCCTGCACCCGAAGCGACGGGACCGGTACGGCCGCATCACCTTCGTTTACGGCGCCCGCACCCCGGGCATGCTTCTGTACCGGGATCTTTTGCGAGAGTGGGAGGAACGGGACGATGTGGACACTTACGTCACCGTGGACCGGGAAGCCCCGGGGTGGGACGGTCTGGTGGGCTTTGTCCCCTCTGTGGTGGAACAGGCCGCCCCCAGCCCGGACAACAGCGTCGCCCTGGTCTGCGGCCCCCCGGTCATGATCCGCTTCACCCAGCCCGTGCTGGACAAGCTCGGCTGGTCCCCGGAGCAGATCCACCTCTCCCTGGAAAACCGCATGAAATGCGGCATCGGCATCTGCGGCCGCTGCAACATCGGCCCCTTCTACGTCTGCAAGGACGGCCCGGTTCTCACCAAAGCCGAACTCGACCGGTTGCCGCAGGAATATTGAAGAACAGGCTATGAGCTGTGGAGACCGGCCCCCGTCTGGATCCCGGCTCCCGTCTCCGCAGACTACGCCGTGGCAAGCGCAGGCCGGGATGAACGCGGGAGCCCGTGTAGAGCGCTAGCCGCTCTGTGTTTTGTGCAAGAGTGCTTCCAGCTCTTCCTCGTCCCTTGTCCCTCTTCCCTCAAGCCATTTGCCGATTCCTATTCCTATTTTGAGCTTTCAGCTTTGAGCTTTGAGCTTTCAGCTTTCAACTCTTCCCTCAAGCCGCTTGCCACGTGCCGATATCTATTCTTACTTTGAGCTTTGAGCTTTGAGCTTTGAGCTTT
>JBKHAV010000090.1:0-11964 GCA_046542715.1 Desulfovibrionales bacterium | reverse complement strand
TCTTCCCTCTAGCCCCTAGCCGCTTGCCGATTATCCTCCTGCTTGGATTATCTTCCTGCTTGCTGCTCGCTGTTTACTGCTTGCTCTTTCATCTATGAGCCGGGGATGACGATCTTCGTGTACCCCTCCGGAAGCTGAAAAAGGTCTTTGGAAACCGTTCCTTCCTTGATATTGCGCAGTTCGAAAACAGTTCCGTCCGCTCCCTCCCTGCGCACTGTTGCCTTGAGCCGGTCGTCGAACCAGACCGTGTCAACGCTGCCGTCCCATCCTTCGCACTGCCACTTTTCCACACTGCGACCGGCCATGGTTTCGCGGCCCGCCTGCTTCCCCTTCTTCAATTCCGGACAGGGGTTCAGGAAGGTCCCTGAGTCTTCGGGGCTGAAGGGCATTTCATAGTACATCTCCTCCTCGACCTGGACAATCCATGAAACACTCTGGGGAAAGTTCACGATCATCAGGGTCTTCTCCCCGTCCGACACTCCTTCCATGCGGATACCCTGTGGGCCGGCATAGTATTTCCCCTCTGTTTTCTGTCCATCCGAGACCTCGATATAGTCAGCGGAAAACGAGACTGGAGAGGCTGCATGGACGGAGTGGAGAGGAAAGATGATCATCGAGCACCACAAGATCAACATCGCAGAAAAACAGTCTGTTTTGAACATGATCGCCCTCCTTATTTTATTGAGCACCAGCCCCCGCTTTGGATTCCGGAGTCATGGCTTGGTGATTTTTCCATAAGAAGCTCCGGGTTGCTCGACCTTGGGGAACGAGGCTGCCGGCTGCTCGACTTTGTAGAACGCCCCCCCAGGGCGCTCCACATTGTGGAACGCTGTGCCCGGCTGTTCCACCTTCGGAAACGCTGCACCCGGCTGTTCAAGTTTGAGGAATCGTCCTCCAGGTTGCTGAGGTCCAGAGGTGGCATCTTCTTTCGATACCGCGGGCTGGGCCTCGGCTTTGAGAACAATGCCTGGAGTGATGCCAAGACACATCCCCAGGCTCACGGCCGCCATGGCCAGCTGTATTGTCCGGGCGCTCCGGACGGGCTTTGAGGAATCCGCAGGGTGATCCTTTCCTTTTTTCATCTCTCGCCTCCATTATTCGTATCCAACACGTGCTCGATCGACTGGATGTGGAGCTTGACGAGCTCACCTGTCGCAACAGGCACCGCAATCCCAAGAGACTTGCAATACTTTGCCACCATGCTGTCCACATCAAACCATCGGGTGAAGGCCGGGAGTCCTCCCTCGTCCCTCGCAGCGATTGCGGATTGCAGCTCACCGGCTGCATCGGCTTGAGGAGACATCGTCTGGTGCAGCGCCTCGTGAAGCCTATAGAACAGCGCCATATATCGCCTTCCGGCATCGATATAGGGCTGCGCTCCCTGCTGGTTCAGATATTGATCCACTGTGCCGCCACAGCCGTATACGCCCTCGGTCTGCGGATGGGGGTTGAGTTCGAGAAAGGTTTCCTCCCCCTGCGGGCTGACATACAGCCCGAGCGGATAGGTTCGGCAGGCCAGAGGACGATCCTTGTGTACTCCGCACCCTTTGTTGACAAGAAAAACGCAGGCGCCACCCTCCACAGCTCGAAGATAGGGGCCTTCGGCGTCGATGTAGCGGATCAGGAATTCCCCTGTGGAGAGTTCCAGATTCCGCGCCAAACGCAAGACCTCGTAGGGGCTGGTCTGGATGCGCTTGTTGCGACAACACCTCCCGCAACCGTTGCAGCGGTAGGAAAATTCACTGGTCCGAGTGTACTGGCGATTCGGCAGAGGTGTTCCCTTCCGGCAGGACCGGTCAACCGGAATCAGCGGCTCTTCCTGATCCAGCGTTTTTACTGACCCCGCCCAGGTCGGGCTTGTCTTCTGTCCCATCGAGTTTATTGCCCGGGTCGATAAATATCTCCAGGCTCGATCGAGGGAGTGCCTGCGGCCCCAATCCCCTGCGAAACCCCGGGTGAGGGGTGGGCCCGTTCAGGGAGCGGGATGTGCTCCTCAGTGTGACTGCCCTTTTGAGGAGGTTGATAGATATCCCCCGGCTCTATGGCGTCCGGCCGGCCACCCGTAATCGCACCGTCATCGATGATGATTCCCGCTTTGCCGCTTTTCTGTGGGAGTACGTTCGGCTGGCCGGATTTGCCGAATCCAGGAGATTGCGCGAATGCCGCACCCGCCAGGAGCAGTATAGCCCCGAACGCTACTGCCAACGCTTTGGGAAAAACGAGTTGTTTCATCTGTCCCCTCCATGTAAATAATTTCCCATCGTGATCAGCCTTTGCCGTGGCTGTCCTGCCGTCCTCCCTTCGGACGCTCAGGCCAGGTGGCTGGGTCCGTGTGGATGAGGATTTTGGTCCGGTATGCATGGCCGTCGATCTCCTCCAGGAGCTTGACCCAGTCTTCCCAGTCATCTGCGATGCCGCCCTTTTGAATGCGGACCCCGGCCCCGCCCACTGCCCCGGACATCTGTGCGGCGGCAAACTGCTCGGCCAGGGCTTTGGCTTCTTCCCTGCGGCCTGACATGGCCAGGGCCTGCATCTTTGCGGCAAGCTCCTGGGGCGAAACATTCGCCATCTCAGGTGAAGCCTGAACGCCGCCGGGCCGGTACCGGCTGATCAATACCTTGTCCATGCGCATGGGACGGCCGCGTTGATCCAGTTCCTCGGTGGGAAAGAACATGCTCCAGGTCAGGTGGTGATACTGCTCGCAGACCGCGTTGAATTGCGGCCAGTCGCGGTGCTCCAGCTGCATGGCCATGGTCCGCAGGGGCGCGAAAAAATCGCTGTGAAGGCATCTCTGGTCCGCGCCTTTCAGCTCCGCCGGCATCCCGGCAGGAACGCCTCCTGTCGCACCCTCGGATTTCTGGGCTTTTTGAGGCCTGGGAGTTGAGATGAACACCCCGACCTCTCCGGGCTCCAGGGAAGCCTTTTCCCGCACAGGCACCTTTGCGGCGATGTGAAAAAATTCCTGGCCGGAGCGTGCCTTTTCCAGCGTTCCGGCATGGGCACTGTAGAAGTCGCGGACCTTTTCGATGGGGTCCTGCGAGTAGAAGACCCGTACATACGGTTTCATCTGCTCGCTCACCTCGTGCTCCGCAGGCACAACACCCGGATACAGCGGCGCCACCAGATTGGCCTGCACGGGCCTTGCGGCCCATAACGTGAGCAGCGTCGCACCTAAAAAGATCATCCTGAATGCTCTGCTCTGCATAGTCACCTCTGCGGTATCGGTTCTCTATCTTCTCCTCAGCGCCTTCAGCTGAAAAATGGGCTTTACGGATGTGGCCGGCAGAAGGAACCATCCATTCTCCACTGCCCTGTTGGGAGTTGGAAAACGGAAATATCTTGATTGATGATCTGTATATGGTGCTTCTGGATTTTCTTTTGAAATGATCCAGATAATCTTGAAAGGAGATGTGGAGTAACGAACTGTCCCTACCTGAAGCGAAAATCCAAGCTTTTGTCAACCAAAACCGGTCTGTTCCTCTGTTGATTGCTTTTCTTTTGGACTGGAGGAACTGGTTCAACGTGCAGATACGACTTCCAGAGTTGAATACTTTATCGCCTCAGCTCTTTGTCATTACCTGATTTGACTACAAAGGCATAGCCTTGCGTCGGGTAATCAAGGCCTTTTCTCATGATGGAACCCTTTGACGAGACTTTTTACCGCTAAAGGCGCGAAGGGGAAGCCAATTGGAGGGTAAAGGTTCAATGGCAAAGGTTTAAGGGGGAGGCAGGCACGTTCCCAATTTCCGTCATCCCAGACCTGCATGTCTTGGCGTAGACCTTGCGAAGACGGAATCCGGGATGACGAACGCGTGGGAGCAGCCCCCAGTTGGAGCTGTAACCGCCCTGTTCCGCGCAAGAGTGATTTCAGCGTCTTCCTCTTCCTTTGTCCCTCTTCCCGCAAACCGCTTGCCACTTACCGATCCCTATTCTTACTTTGAGCTTTGAGCTTTGAGCTTCCAGCTTCTTCCCTCTAGCCGCTTGCCGCTCGACTCTAGCCGATTCTTCTTCTCATCGCCCATAGCCTATAGCCCATCGCCCGTTCTGTCTTAATCTTCGACCTTCATCGCCCGGACCGTGCTGCCGTGGACCACTTCGGTCAGTTCCCAGGGATAATTCGTGTCCCGGTCCACAAACTCCGCCCGGATGCGGGAGGCCTCCGGCCAGTGAAAGGCGGTGTTCACCTCGTGCGGATCCACCAGCCACTTCGTGCCGTCCTTGAGCACCACTTCCCCCTCCTCGTTCACTTCCCTGAGCACATTTTCCATCACTTTGTTCATTTGCGATTCCTTTGTTGCTGATTTCACACCAGCATCCCTTGTACCAGAACAAAAAAAGGTTTTCAGCCTTTCGGCTGAAAACCTTCTCGTTCTGGTGCCCGGGGCCGGAATCGAACCGGCACGGGGTTGCCCCCGAGGGATTTTAAGTCCCTTGCGTCTACCAATTCCGCCACCCGGGCGGGAATCCATGCTTCTAAACCGAGGGCTTGGTTTCCGTCAATCCGGAGGGTCGAATCCCTTCGATCCTCCTCGCAATACTTCCTGAATTTCTGCCGTATGCTCCCGGAGCTTCAGCCTGCCCTCTTCCTTTGGCTCCCCTCATGACTGCTGCTCCTTTGATTTGACTTCTACGTGAGCCGATTAGCTGTTAGACTTTCTCCTGGAGGACGGTATGAAGCAGGGAAAAGGCGTTGGGATCAATGATCTGGTAAGCGGGATTTTTTATTCTTTTGAAGAAGGTCTGTACCTCTTCAGCACAGAAACTCTGGATCTCTTCGTAAACATCCGGTTCTGCGAAATGTTCGGAGAAACATGCGACCTCCAATTTGAAGTCAACAGGTTGATTTTACTTCCTAACCAAGTGGCCGACAGGATCATCATCAACCACCGGGACCTGCTCGTCACTGTGGGGGACGACGAAATCTTTCGGGAAGTCCGCAAGGCCGATGGGAACACGGTGAGCCTCTTCATCAAAAGAAGTGTTTACAAGAACAATGGCAACACCTTCTACCTTGGGGTTGTCAGGGATGTTTCCGATTATCTGAGCCTCGAAAAGAGCAGGGAAGAGGCTACCAGAATTTTTCACCATGACGTAAGAAACTACATCGGCAACATCCAAAATCTTCTCGAGCTCCTGGGAGAGCAGGTCGACAAGGAGCATGATGAACTGGTGAGGATTGTCCAGAGTACAGGCGACAAACTTCTCAAGATCATCGAGACGTTCATAGAAAACTACCGCCTCGAGGAGCGCTCCTTCATCATTGAGCGCTCCAGAACGAACATCCTGCAGACCATAGAGGAACTCATTGTCCGATTTTCACCTGTCGCCAGACACAAGGACATCGTTTTTGAGGTGAATCCCGAGAGGAAAGATCTCGACTACTGGTTTTTGTTCTGCGACTCCCTCCTGGTGGACAGGATGCTTTCAAACCTCTTTGGGAACGCGCTCGAGGCCTCCCCGCCAAAGGGTCGAATCGATATCTCCCTGCAAAAACACGAGCACAACATCGTTCTGGTCATCAAAAATACAGGCGCGGTTCCGGAACACATCCGTGCTCGTTTTTTCGACAAGTACGCCACAGGCGGAGAAAAAGGACTTGGTCTTGGGGCTTACGGAGCGAAGATCATCGCCAGAGCGCACGGTGGAAATATCTGGATGTCCACGCATGATGTGGAAAACAAGACGGAGATCACGATCCACCTGCCAATGCTCTGAGAAGGGTGGGCGGATCTTACCTCTTCCGGGCGAACTGGAAAGGCGCGGGTGGTCTGCGACTATCAGGCAGGGACTTACAGTGTCGTGCTGAACGTGATGCCGTTTTCATCATCCAGGACACCGATCGTATACAACTTTTGGAAGATATCGGTGATCTTTGCTCTTTTTCGTTCAAACATCTCCAGGGGCTCGCCGGAAGAGCGGCTCATCTGCGCAAGGGTTGTTATGGAAATCCGGCATCGCACTCTGCCGTTTTCGCTCTCCCCATAGAATACAACATAGTCACCAGAAACTTTGGGGCTTTCTTCATGGAAGCAAAGATATTCCGACCGTTTTTGGACAAACGAGCATGTCATTGGAAGAGAAAGGCAAGATATGCGCCAAAATAGACCCTGTTGAAATTGCAGGGGTTCTCTTCACCGAGATTGTCCGACTCTGCACACCAGGCTGGGCAATCCGTCACGTCCTGCGCTAACACTTCGTATTCCAAAAGATTGATCATCGCACAGAGAATTGGGCACATGCACATGAATTTGTGCATACATATTCAGGAATCGGGATCTGAACCTCTAAACGACGTGGTTGGATGCGAAAACCCTCCCGATCCCTTGGAGAACTTTCCTCAGCATGATCAGGATTTCCCCTGCTCCTCTTTGGCCTCCTCCTTGTGCAGCGACTCGGCCAGGGTGATAGTTCTGCCCTGGTGTTTCACATGCATCTGGGTGATCTCGGCGCCCAAAAAAAAGATCAGGGCCGAATAATAGACCCAGGCCAGGATGAGGATTATGGCGCTTGCAGGGCCGAAGACCGTGGACATGTCGCTTCTCCCCAGATAGAGGCTGACCAGCTGCCGCCCGACGATGAAAAGAACGGTGGTCAGTCCTGCGGCGAAGCGGACGTCGCGCCACTCAATGACCGCGTCGGGAAGGACCTTGTAAACGGTCCCGAAAAGAAGAAAGAGGACGATGAAAAAAATCAGGTTCTCGATCAGCCCCAGACCGAGCACCCAGCCGACCGGGACGTATTCGGAAAAGTACTGCACCACAGTCGTGGTCACGGCATCCAGGATTATGGAGAGGATAAGCAGGAGTCCGACCACCAGGACCATGAGAAAGGCGATGCCGCGGTCCTTCAGGCTTTTGAGCAGCCCCCCCTCGATCTTTTCATGCACCCCCCAGATGATGTTCAAAGAGTTCTTCAGGTTGATGAACAGGGTGCTGGAGGTGAAAGCCAAGGTGGCCAGCCCCAAAACCGCCGTCATGATGCTGGACATGGGCTGGTGGGCCCGGCCGATGAGCCTGATCACTTCTTGGGCGCTCTGCTCGCCCATGTAGGTCCGGACCAGCTCGTAGATCTCTGTTTTGACCGCTTCCTGTCCGATCACATAGCTCAGCAACCCCACGATGATGACGAGAATGGGTACCAGGGAAATAAGCGTAAAATAGGAAAGCCCGCCGGCCAGGAGAAAGCAATTGTCGTTGGAGAATTTGGAATACAGCCTGTTGAGATAGCTCCAGGCATCTTTGAGATAACCCCATATTGCCCTGGGCACTGTCTTGTAGAGTACTGAAAATTTCATGACTTCGGCATCATAGCCAAAAAATGCTCTTCCCGTACAGCCCTACGCCCCCCCTGAACGGGTGGCAATCCCGGCCGCCTTGAGGTAGGACCTGTTCATGCATGCCGACCAACGGTCAAAAATGGTGGTCCTCGGCCTGGACGGGCTGCCCTTTTCCCTGGCCAGGACCCTTTCCGATCAGTCCATCACCCCGCATCTGGCCGGACTCACAAACCAGAGTTCCTGCCGCCCCATCCGGGCCGAGATACCGGAACTTTCCCCTGTGAACTGGACCTCGTTTTACACGGGCACCAACCCCGGGGTGCACGGGGTCTTCGGGTTCACGGAAATCGACCCCAGGACCTACCGGCTGGGAATGGTGGATTTTGCTGCGGTGCGCACGCCCACGGTGTTCGACCGGCTCAAGGACAATGGGAAGAGTTCGCGGGTGATCAACCTTCCCAACACCTATCCTGCCCGAGATATCGGCGGGTGGCTCATCTCCGGCTTCACCGCCCTGGAGTTTGCCCGGGCGGTCCACCCGCCCTATCTCCTCGGTCCCCTGCAGGCCGCGGGGTACCGGCTCGAGGCCGACACCCTGCGCGGCAGGCAGGACCACGACCTGCTGCTGGCGGAACTGGATAGTGTCCTGGGCGGCCGGCAAAAGGCACTGGACCTGTTCTGGCCGGACTTGAACTGGGATCTTTTCGTGTTCGTGCTCACCGAGACGGACCGGCTCTTCCACTTCCTCTATCCTGCCGTGACCGATTCCAACCACCCGCTGCATGGGTCCTGCCTGGCGTTTTTGCGCCGCTGGGACGCCCTCATCGGAGATGTGCTGGAGCGGTACAGGGCTCTGCCGGAACCGAAACGGCTCATGGTCCTGGCCGATCACGGATTTACCGAACTCAAGACCGAAGTGGACCTGAATGTCTGGCTGCGCCGGGAAGGGTACCTGGCAACTCGGGGCAGACCCGAGGACGAATGGGACGCAACCGTCATCGCCCCCGGCACCCGGGCCTTTGCCCTGGACCCAGGACGCATCTATCTTCATGACCGGAACCGCTTCAGCCGGGGTCTGGTGGCAGCGCAGGACGCCGAACGGCTGCGCGAAAAGATCCGGGAACAGCTGCTCGCGCTCACCTGGAACGGGGAGCCCGTGATGGAGGCGGTGTACCGCAGGGAGGAACTCTACAGCGGCCCCTGTCTCGGCCAGGCCCCGGACCTCGTCTGTCTGGCCCGGCCCGGCATGGACCTCAAGGCCAAGTTCGACCGCACCGAACTCTTTGGCTGGTTCGGCCGCAGCGGCACCCACACCGCCGATGACGTGTTCTTCTACGATTCCCAGGGGAGCCGCCTTGACCGCATCCGGGAAACGGGTCAAGAAATTCTTCGGTTTTTCGATCCGGCCAGTCCATCGGACTGAGCACCCGGCTCGTGACATCATTGACCAACATGCTTATCCAAGCCCTATGAAAATCGAATACCCCAAGGCCCTCAACCCTGCCCAATGGGAGGCGGTCCGGACCACCGAAGGACCGGTCCTGGTCATTGCCGGGGCCGGAAGCGGCAAGACCAGAACCATTGTCTACCGCCTGGCCTACCTCGTGGAGCAGGGGGTTGCGCCGCAGTCCATTCTGCTCCTGACGTTTACCCGCCGCGCCGCCGAAGAGATGCTCAACAGGGCGGGCGGACTCCTCGACCAGGGCGTGCACGACACCTCCGGAGGAACCTTTCACGGGTTCGCCTTTTCCGTGCTCCGGCGCTACAGTGGTTCCCTGGGCTTCCCCCAGGGGTTCACGGTCATGGACCGCGCCGATGCCGAAGGGCTGATCCGCCAGATCCGGGACGATATGAAACTGGGCAAGGGCGATCGTTCCTTTCCCAAAAAATCCACGGTCCTGGACATGATCAGCAAGTCCCGGAACAAGGAACTCGACATGGAGGAACTGCTCCAGTCCGAGGCGCTGCATCTCATGCGCTACGGGGAGGACATCGAGCGCATGGCCGACTCCTACGCCGGGATGAAGCAGCGGCTGGGGCTCATGGATTATGACGACCTGCTCTTTCTTCTGGAAAAGCTCCTGCTGAACCAGCCCGACCTGGCCGAATTCTACCGCACCCTGTACCGCTACATCATGGTGGACGAGTATCAGGACACCAACCTCGTTCAGGGCAGGCTGGTCCGGCTGCTCTCCGGCGAGACCGGGAACCTCATGGTGGTCGGCGACGACGCCCAGTCCATCTATGCGTTCCGGGGCGCCAACGTGAGAAACATTCTCAGTTTCCCGCAAAGCTTTCCTTCCGCCCGGATCATCAAGCTGGAGGAAAACTACCGCTCCACCCAGGAGATTTTGCACCTGACCAACCGGATCCTGGCCGGGGCCACGGAGAAGTACGAAAAAAATCTCTTTTCCCAGCGCACCGGCGCTGCAAAGCCCCAACTCGTCCGGACCATCAGCGACACCACCCAGGCCCAGCTCGCGGCCAACCGCATCCTGGAACTGGCCGACACCTACCCTCTGCACGACATTGCCGTGCTCTTCCGGGCCGGGTACCAGTCATTTTCCCTGGAGGTGATCCTGAACCGGCTGGGTCTGGAGTATCAGAAGTTCGGGGGCATGCGCTTCACCGAGTCCGCCCACATCAAGGACGTGCTCTCCTTCATGCGGCTGGTGGTCAATCCTGTGGACCTTCCAGCCTGGCAGCGCGCCCTGGCTCATGTCAAAGGAGTGGGACCGAAGACCTGTCTCAAACTGCTCGAGGCCACCCTGGACGGCAATCAGAAGGGTGTGCGCTCCCTGTGCTCCCGCTTCGACGAGGTCGGCAATGTCCTCTCCCTCCTGGACGGCCTGCGGGGGAGCGGAGCCCCGCCCACCGTGGTGCTGGAAAAAATTCTGGAGTACTATATCCCCTTTATGAAAGAACTCTATCCCGACGACTACCCCAAGCGAATGCTGGGACTCGAGCAGCTTTCCCAGATCGTGTCCGGGTACGATTCCATTGAGAACTTTCTGGCCGACCTCTCCCTGGAGAGCCCGGACGCCTCGGGCCGGCGTGCGGCCCGGGAGGACGCCCTGGTGCTTTCCACCGTGCATTCGGCCAAGGGGCTGGAGTGGTCTGCGGTCATCATCATCGACCTGGTGGAGGAGCGTTTCCCCTCCCGTCACGCCATGCTCTCTTCCGAAGAATTCGAGGAAGAGCGCAGGCTGCTCTATGTGGCCTGTACCAGGGCCAGGGATTCCCTGACCATGTTCGTGCCGGAAACCGTGTACAACCGTTACAACGGCCGGGGTGAACCCGCCCTGCCCAGCCCGTTCATCTCCGAGCTTCCCCGGGACTGCTACGACGAACTCCGGGAAAACTATTCCGGCGGGCTAAGCCGCCGCAGTGAGCATGTGGAGCGGCAGCCGGCCCCGCCCTCTGTTCCCTCTGCCCCGCCCCGACTCCAAGGGGGACCTGCTCCTGCGTCGCCGCCGCCTGCCAACGGGTTCTGTCGGCACAAGATCTTCGGCCGCGGCAAAATCATCGGATTTCTCCCCCCGGACAAATACCGGGTCAATTTCCCGGGATTCGGGATGAAGGTCATCATCAGGGACTATCTTCAGATGGAGGGGGGATCGTGAACGGCCGCAACAGCGAAGCCGGACTCCAGTCCGAACAGGACTTTCTCCACCTCATCGATGCCTACTTTCCCCGGGAGCACCGCTCGGTTGCACTTGGCCGGGGAGACGACTGCGCTGTTTTGTCCTGCCCCCCTTGTCTCTGTCTCTCCACAGACCTCTTCCTGGAAGACGTGCATTTCAGGCGGCGTTACTTCTCCCCCGAAGATATCGGATACAAGGGACTGGCCGTGAACGTAAGCGACATCGCGGCCATGGGCGGGCGGCCTCTGGGCTTCAGCCTGGGGCTGATGATCCCGCCGGACCTGGACGCCACCTTTTTCGCCCCGTTTTTCAAGTCCATGTCCCGGCTCTGCGCAGACCTCGATCTCTCCCTTACCGGCGGCGACCTGTCCAGAGCCGACCGGCTGGGACTCTCGGTCACCATCTGGGGGGAACCTCCGGCCGGAGGAAATTTTTTGACCCGCCAGGGATGCACCCCGGGCGATATGCTCGCCTTTTGCGGCCCTGTGGGCCTGGCCCGGACCGGGCTTCTCGTTCTGGAGGAATACGGAAACCCGGCCCGATTCCCCCGGGCCGTGCAGCATTTTTTCCGCCCGCCAATTCTGGTGGACCAGGGCATGCAACTGGCCGGGTCAAACAGGGTCAAGGCGATGATGGATGTGTCAGACGGCCTGGCCACGGATCTTCCCCGGCTTCTGGGCTCCTTGGGCATGGAGGTGACGATGACGGAATCCGACCTGGACCCGGAAGTCGTCCAAGCCGCAAGGGACCGCTCAGCCGACCCTGTTGAATTCGCGCTGCTGGGGGGCGAGGATTACGCCCTGCTCTTCGCCCTTTCCGAGACCGATCTGGACCGGGTCCGGAAGGAAGTCGACTTCACGATTCTGGGACGGGTCACCTCTGACCCCTTATTCCGGCGTCATGGCAGGCCAATGAATCTTCGCGGTTTCGACCACTTCAACGGGAAAAGGTCATGAACACAAAACTGGCATTTATCGGGTTTGTCCGCTCCCCGCTCAAATCAGTCTCCGCCGCCCCAAAACAGGCCGAGAACTCCCTTCCCAA
>JBKHAV010000089.1:0-11983 GCA_046542715.1 Desulfovibrionales bacterium | reverse complement strand
TGCGTTCACTCTAAAAGATTCGGTCTGATCCGAAAGAGACGAGTGTTCGTAGCGCCACGTCATAACATAGGAAAGTTACAAAAAACATGCCCCCTCTCGTAGCGATCGTCGGCCGGCCGAACGTGGGAAAGTCCACGCTTTTCAACCGGCTGTTGCGGCAGAACAAAGCCATTACGCATGATACCCCCGGGGTGACCAGGGACCGGTTGTACGGGCAGGTGAAATGGCTCGATGTCCCGTTCGAGCTTGTGGATACCGGGGGGATCGTGTTCGAGGGGGAGCCCATTGAGAGTTCCATCTTCACCCAGGCCAGGGAGGCGGTGGAGGCGGCCGAACTCGTGCTGTTCACCGTGGACGGCCGCGAAGGGCTGACCCCCCTGGATCAGGACGTGGCCAAATATCTTCGCCAGAGCAGCAAGCCCGTGCTCGTGGTGGTGAACAAGGTGGATGGACCGGAGCTGGAGGACACTCTCACGACGGAGTTTCATGCCCTGGGCTTTCCCCTGTTCGCGGTCTCCTCGGCCCATGGGTACGGCATTCCGGATCTGGGTGCCTGGATTGCATCGCACCTTCCCCCCATTGTCGACAGCGATGACCTCCCGGAGAAAGAAGGGCTCAGGCTGGCCATGATCGGGCGGCCGAATGTGGGCAAGTCCTCCATTGTCAACGCCATGCTCGGCCAGGAACGGATGATCGTCAGCCCGGTCGCCGGAACCACCCGAGATTCGGTGGACGTGATTTTGGAGCGGGACGGGAAGAAGTACGTTTTTCTCGACACCGCCGGAGTCCGCAGGCGAAGCAAGATCACCGACACCCTGGAACGGTTCAGCGTTCTCAAATCCCTGCAGAGCAGCAAACGGGCCCAGATCGTCATCCTTGTGCTGGACGCCGTCCAGGGGCTGGTCTTTCAGGACCAGAAGATTTTGTCCTTTCTGGACAAGGAGAAACTCCCCCTCATCGTGGTGGTCAATAAGATCGATCTCATCCCCAGGCGGGACCTCGAAGCCCTGAAGCGGGCCATGCGCGAGGCACTCGGGTACATGCCCCACGTGCCGGTGATCTATACCTCCACCGTGAACCGGGCGGGACTTGGGGGACTTTTGCCCATGGCGGAGAAGCTCTGGGACCAGTGCCAGATCCGCATCGGCACAGGCGAGCTGAACAGGTTTCTGCAGCAGGCCACCAGCCGGCATCAGCCGCCCACGGTCAAGCGGCGGCGGGCCAAATTCTATTACGTGACCCAGCCCAAGGCGGCACCGCCCACATTTTTGTTTTTCGTCAACGATACAGCTCTGATCAAACCCAGCTACACCCGTTATCTGGAAAATCAGATTCGAAAGAGTTTCAATTTGCAGCTGGCTCCCCTGAGGGTGGTCTACCGCTCGAGTCACGCGAAGAAATAGAATACAAGCAAACAGCAAGCAGGCAGAAGGCAGCAGCCCCTCACTTGACCGGGAAGGGGCGGTGGCCTAATTTGCTCCTTCAATGTTCCACTGGGTACAGTATCCATTCACGCCGGGAGGAAGTGATGATTCAAAAGACTGAGAAGATCTGGTTCGACGGCCGGTTGGTTCCATGGGAGGAGGCCAATATTCATGTCATGTGTCATTCACTGCATTACGGCGTGGGCGTCTTCGAGGGCATCCGCTGCTATAAGTGCAGTGACGGGACTTCGGCGGTGTTCAGGCTGGGGGAACATGTGGCCAGGCTTTTCGATTCAGCCAAGATCGTGGAAATGGCGATCCCCTTTGCCCAGGAAGAGATTGTCCAGGGCATTATCGAGACCCTCAAGGTCAACCGGCTGGACCAGGGGTATGTCAGGCCGCTCTCCTTTATCGGCTGCGGGGGCATGGGCGTGTTCCCGGGGAAAAACCCGGTACACACCATCATCGCGGTCTGGCCCTGGGGAGCGTACCTGGGAGAGGATGCCCTGGACAAGGGCATCCGGATCAGAACCTCGAGCTTTACCCGGCACCACGTCAACGTCATGATGACCAAAGCCAAGGTGTGCGGCAATTATGTCAATTCCGTGCTGGCCAAGCGCGAGGCCCTGGCCGACGGGTATGACGAGGCCCTGATGCTGGATACCGAAGGCTACGTGGCGGAAGCATCCGGAGAAAACATCTTTATCGTCAAGAACAGCATCATCAAGACCACCCCGCTTGGCGCCATCCTCGGGGGAATCACCAGGCACAGCATCATGACCCTGGCCGCGGATTTCGGCTACACCGTTGTGGAACAGCGGTTCACCCGGGACGAACTCTATGCCGCGGACGAGGCGTTTTTCACCGGCACGGCAGCGGAGATCACCCCGATCCGTGAGGTGGACCGCAGGACCATCGGTGAGGGCAAGGCCGGGCCGGTCTGCAAGCTTCTGCAGCAGGAGTTCTTCAAGATCGTGCGCGGGGACAATCTCAAGTATGCTGAGTGGTTGGATCGCTTCAGCATCGGATAGCCGGCAGGCGGCGTGAGCGGGTTCGGCTGCGTCGCCGACAGACAGGCGCTCACGCCGGGCCCGCCCGGTCGGACCGCAACAACGTTCTGCGTGCGAGACAGGCGGAAGAGAGGCGATTGTTCCACTTTTCCCGGTATAGAACAGCGGACATAGCACCATGAAGTATTCCCACCTGACCACCAAGTACCGGCCCCAGACTTTTGCCGATGTTGCCGGACAGGATTCCGTGCGGACCATCCTGTCCCGGGCCGCGGAAACCGGCGCAATTGCTCCTGCCTATCTGTTCAGCGGGACCCGCGGGGTGGGCAAGACCACGTTGGCGCGGATTCTGGCCAAGGCGGTCAATTGCGAAAACGGTCCGGCAAAAGAGCCCTGCAATGTCTGCTCCCGGTGCCGACAGATCACCAGGGGCGCCGCAGTCGACGTGGTGGAGATCGACGGTGCCTCCAACCGGGGCATCGAACAGGCCCGGCGGCTCAAGGAAGATATCGGGTTTGCCCCGCTGGAGTGCCGCTACAAGGTGATCATCATCGATGAAGCGCACATGCTCACCCGGGAGGCGTTCAACGCCATGCTCAAGACCCTGGAGGAACCGCCCGGCCACGCCACCTTCATCATGGCCACCACAGAGCCGCACAAATTCCCGCCGACCATCATCAGCCGGTGTCAGCATTTTGCCTTCAAGCGGCTCACCCAGGCCCGCCTGGAGGAGCATCTGACTGCAATTCTGCAAAAAGAAGGGGTCGAGTTCGAGCCCGCCGCCCTCCGTCTTCTGGCAGCCAGGGGAGCGGGAAGCGTCCGGGACAGCATGTCGCTTTTGGGACAGGTTCTCGCCCTTGGGGGGGATGTCCTCACCGAGGCGGATGTGCGGGAGGTCCTTGGGCTTGCCGGGCACGAGACCATGGTCAGGGTGGTCGGGGCCATTGCCGATGCCGATTGCGCCGGACTGATCACCACTGTCGAGGATCTGCTCCGGCAGGGCCTTGATCTGGGCTTTTTTCTGCGCGAACTGGCCACGGTGTGGCGCAATCTCTTTCTGCTCAAGCAGTGCGGGGCCAAAGGCAGCGAAGTGGTGGAGCTGCCCCGGGAACAGTCCGAAGCCTGGCTTGCCTGGTCCCACAGGTTCACAGCGGCCCACATCCATGCCTGTCTGCAGATGACGCTTGAGGGGCAGCGCCGGGTCCTCTCCAGCCTGGAGCCCGCTCAGGGACTGGAGCTTCTTCTGCTCAACCTGGCCTATCTGCCCCAGCTCATGCCGGTGGGCGCGGTTGCCCCGGGCGCACAAGCCGTTGATTCAAAAACCGGTTCCACTCCCCCCCCTTCCCAAGCGGCTCCTGGCGGCACTGAAGCCCCCCCTGAGGCACCGGTTCAGGGAAAAAAAAACTCTGAAAATCATCTGAACAGAGACACTGCAGGAGTTCGACAGGCCGAGACCGGGGAAAAACCCCGGGATTGGGCGTCGTTCCTCGCATTTGTTTCCGACAACAACGGAACCTCGAACACCAGCTTTTTCGGCCTGAGCCGGGCCGAGGGTGTCCTTGAGGGGCAAACTCTGGTAATCAGAGTAGCCAGCAGGGTGCTTTTCGACGAGCTGAACGCACCGGAAAAAAAGCGGGTTTTGGAGGGATATGCAGCCTCCTTTTATGGACCGGGCACGACCCTTGAGATCGCCCCGCCCAAAGACGGCCCGCCCCTGACCGTACAGGAACTCAAGGTGAAAGCGGCTGGTGATCCGTTTCTGAGCAGGGTCATGGAGGAGTTCGGGGCTCAGATCGTGGATATCAGGCCCGGTTCCGACCGCTCATCCTGAGGAAATCGCCATTGGCGGAAATTTTTAACGAATGTCATCGCAAGGAGGTATAGATTCATGAATGATTTGATGCGACAAGCCCAGTTGATGCAAAAAAAGATTGCCAAGCTCCAGGACGAGCTGGGCAGCAAGGTTGTCGAGGCCAGCGCCGGAGGCGGCATGGTCACGGTCAAGGCCACGGGCAAGCAGGAAATCGTGGAGATCACAATCGATCCCAGCGTGGTGGATCCCCAGGACGTTGAGATGCTTCAGGATCTCATCCTGGCAGCGACCAATGAGGCCTTGAGCAACGCCAAGGACATGGTCCAGGGCGAGATGTCCAAGCTCACGGGCGGGATGAATATTCCCGGGCTGTTCTAGGGTCGTCCGTGTCGCGACTTCCTGAACCACTGCAAAACGTGGTCGACAGGTTGACTCAGCTCCCTGGAGTAGGTCCCAAATCAGCCCTGCGCATGGCCATGACCATCTTGAAGTGGCCCAGGGAAAAGGGGATGGACCTCGGCAGGATGATTTTGGAGCTGCGGGACAGCTTGTGTATCTGCGGGCAGTGCAACGCCATTGCGGATGCAGACCCGTGCGCCATCTGCACCGATCAGCGGCGCAGCGAAGAGCAATTGTGCATTGTCGCGGAATGGGACTCCATCCTGGTGATGGAGGAGGCCGGGTTTTTCCGAGGCCGGTACTTTGTCCTTGGCGGACTGCTCTCTCCCCTGGACGGGGTGGAGCCGCAGAATCTGGCATTGGACAAGCTGCGCCAAAGAATCGGACAGAACTGCATCAGCGAGCTGATTCTGGCACTTGGTACGACCCACGAGGCCGAATCCACCGGGTCCTACATCAAGAACATCCTGGCCCGGGATTTTCCAGGACTCAGTGTGACAAGGCTCGCCCAGGGCATCCCCCTGGGGTCGGAACTCAAGTTCATCGACAGAGAGACCCTGAAGCAGTCTCTGGAATATCGGCAGCGTTTCTAGTATCCTGGAGCTTTTGACACAGCGTCTTCAATCAAGGAAACGCGATCAGAGCAAAGCAGCACACTATCAATTCGGAGGATGAGCATGCTCGAAATTCGTATTCACGGCCGCGGTGGACAGGGTGGGGTCACCTCTGCGGAGATTTTGGCCAAAGGGGCCATTGCCAAGGGCAAGTTCGCCCAGGCCTTTCCCAGCTTCGGTCCGGAGCGGCGCGGTGCGCCTGTTCAGGCGTTCGTGCGCGTTGACGAGGAACGGATCAGGCTCAGGGAGCGGATCTACAGCCCGGACATCGTCCTGGTCCTGGACCCGACCCTTCTTGACATCGTGAATGTGGGTGAAGGGTTGAAGGAAAACGGCATGGTCGTGGTCAATTCCCCTCTTTCTCCGGATGAAATCAAAAAGAAATTTAACTTTCCCAAAGTGGCGCAGGTGGACGCCACCAAAGTGGCCCTGGAAGAGCTGGGCGTGCCCATCACCAACACCACCATGCTCGGCTCACTGCTCAAGGCATCCGGCATCCTGAGCGTTGAGGACCTCAGCGACGTGATCAGCGAACGTTTCGGCCCCAAGCTCGGTCCCAAGAACTACAACGCCCTGGAGCGTGCCTTCAAGGAAACCGATATCGCCTGATCTTCTTTTCAGAGGATTACCAAAACGCCGGTGCATTGCGCCGGCGTTTTTCGTGTTTCTTGCCCGCGGATGGAAAATCCACTACCTCTCCCCCCATGACGCAGATACAGGCCGAGCTGATCACCATAATTTTTTCCAACCCGGAAAACGGGTGGGTCGTGGCCCGGGCTCGGATGCAAAACGAACCCGGTCAGACCACGGTGGTGGGCTGCATGCCGGGCGTCTCCTCCGGAGATGTGCTCAAACTCGGAGGGTGCTGGAAGGAACACGCTAAATTCGGCCGCCAGTTCATGGTCGAGCATTTCGAGCAGGTGATGCCGGCGACAAAGGCCGGGATCAAGCGGTACCTCGGGTCGGGGATGATCCGGGGCATCGGACCGGTCATGGCCGAGCGTCTGGTTTCCCGGTTCGGGGAGAAGATTTTGGATATTCTGGACGAGGATCCTGAACAGCTTCTCTCGATCGACGGGCTCGGTCCGAAAAAGCTCGAGTCCATCAAGAGTTCCTGGGAGGAACAGCGCTCCATCCGCAACCTCATGCTCTTCTTGCAGACCCATGAGGTGCCGCCAGGGTTTGCAGGGCGGATCTTTCGCCGCTACGGCACCCAGGCCGTGGCCCGGTTAAAGGAAAACCCCTACGATCTGGCCTGGGACATCACGGGAATCGGCTTCAAGACCGCGGACAGCATGGCCCTGAAGCTTGGCTTTGAACCGGACAGCCCCCGGAGGCTCGAAGCCGCCCTGGTGCACAGCCTCAAGATTTTTGGCGACAAAGGGCATGTCTTTGCCCCCCGGTTCGAACTTCTGGACTGTGCAGACGGGATTTTGGGCGGTGTCGACCGCGGCCCCCTGGAGGAAGCCCTGGTCCGGCTCCAGGAGATGAAGAGGGTCAAAACCGAACCCCTGGGCCTGGATGACGAAGCCGTCTACCTGAGCTTTTTCTATCGCATGGAAAAGGACGCCTCGGCCAGGCTGCATGGGATACTGACCCATCCGTCGGCCATGAAATCAGAGACTGCGGCAAAAGCGTTGGCAAAAACCGAAGAGCAGGAGCGCATCACCCTGTCCGAGGAGCAGCGTCAGTCCGTCCTGGAAGCCCTGTGCAGCAAGGCGTACATCATCACCGGGGGGCCGGGCACCGGAAAGACGACCATCACCCGGGTCATGGTCCGGGCCTTTCGTGCCCAGGGGCTGAAGGTGAAGCTGGCTGCACCCACCGGGCGTGCGGCCAAGCGGCTGTCCGAGGCGACCGGGTTCCACGCCGCAACCATCCACCGTCTGCTCGGGTTTTCCCCGGACGGCCTCTTCTCCCATAATGAAGAGAAGAAGCTCAAGGCGGACGTGCTGGTGGTGGACGAGGTTTCCATGCTCGACCTGCAGCTCTTTTTGAGCCTCTTGAAAGCCCTTCCCCTGACCTGCAGGCTCATCATGATCGGGGATGTGAATCAGCTCCCCTCTGTTGGTGCGGGCAATGTTCTGCGGGATCTGATACAGTCGGGCTGCGTCCCCACGGCCGTGTTGACCCGGATCTATCGCCAGGCCAGGAAGAGTCTGATTGTGGTCAATGCCCACCGCATCAACATGGGCCAGTTCCCGGAACCGGGTTCCAGGGAAGCTCCCCGTTCCGATTTTTTCTGGATCGAACAGGACGATCCCCAGCGGATCGCTGCAATGATTCAGCAGCTTGTGTGCGAACGCATTCCCGAGGTCTACGGCCTGGATCCCAAACGGGAGATTCAGGTGCTCTCGCCCATGCACAAGGGCGAGGTGGGCACGCAGAATCTGAACCAGCTTCTTCAGGAGCGGCTCAATCCCCAGGGGAGGGAACTGCGCAGAGGCATGCGCGCCTTTCGGGAGGGTGACCGGGTCCTGCAGGTGCGCAACAACTATGAAAAGGACGTGTTCAACGGGGACCTGGGGTGGATCGAAAGCTTTGACGAAGAGGAGTCCGAAGTCTCCGTGGACATGGACGGCCGCACGGTCCGGTACGGGTTCGACGAAATGGACGAGCTGATCCTTGCCTATGCGGTCAGCGTGCACAAGTCCCAGGGAAGCGAATACCCGGCCGTGGTCATGCCGGTCACGACCCAGCATTTCATTTTGCTGCAGAAAAACCTCCTGTACACCGGACTGACCAGGGCCAGGCGGCTGGCAGTGCTCATCGGCAGCAAGCGGGCCATGTCCATCGCCCTGAAAAATTTTGATGCGGTCCGGCGCTACTCACGGCTGGAGGAACGGGTGCGGGAAAGGATGAGGGATGAGGGATAAGAGAATCGGCTAGAGGAAGAAGCTCAAAGCTGAAAGCTCAAAGCTGAAAGCAGGAATAAGAGAATCGGCTAGAGGCAAGCGGCTAGCGGCAAGGGGAAGAAGCTCAAAGCTGAAAGCTCAAAGCTCAAAGCATGAATAAGAAAACGGCTAGCGGCACTTTGGTCGCTTGGGTCCCTGAGGTCCCTTTTGTCCCTTTTTTCGATAATTGACGAATGACGATTCACACAGGAACATGACCATGTCCAAACACTCAGCGTTGTCCTCCGGGGAACTCCCCTTTTTGGAAAAGAATCATCCCTGCATCTTGACCATTGCCGGGTCGGATTCCGGCGGGGGGGCGGGGATTCAGGCCGATCTCAAGACCATGACCGTGCTGGGTGGGTACGGGCTGTCGGTGATCACCGCGTTGACAGCGCAAAACACCACCGGCGTGGAGGGGATCTCGGCACCGGAACCGGAGTTCGTGGCGTTGCAGCTTCACACTGTGCTCAAGGACTTTCCTGTCCGGGCGGCCAAAACAGGGATGCTCTTTTCCGCCCCGATCATCAGGGCGCTGGTCCCTTTGCTTGCAAAACGGACGTTTCCCCTGGTGGTCGATCCGGTGTGCGTCAGTCAGAGCGGGCAGGCGCTGCTGCAGGAGGATGCCGTCGAAGCCCTGCGCACGGAGTTTTTGCCCCTGGCCGACCTGCTGACCCCGAATCGCCCTGAAGCGGAGCGGCTCACCGGCATGTCCATAGACAATGAGGCCGGGATTGCCGCAGCTCTTGACACGCTTTTGGCCATGGGACCAAAGGCGGTCCTGCTCAAGGGGGGCCATTTCCAGGGAGAGGTGATGACCGACTGGCTGGGTCTCCCGGGCAGGAAGCCGGTGCCGCTTTCCTCGGCCCGCATTCCCACCCGAAACACCCATGGGACGGGATGCACCCTGTCCGCTGCCATTGCCACGTTTCTGGGAAGCGGGCTGCCCCTGGAAGAGGCGGTTGCAAAGGGGCGGGAGTATCTTCTGCTCGCCCTTCAAACGGGATACGACCTGGGGTCGGGACATGGTCCGGTGAACCACCTGGCTCCGCTGGTCCGGACCCGGGGCAAGCTGGATGTTCTGGAAGAACTGCACCGGCTGGGTGAGAAGATGACCCTGATGCCGGGCCTGGGAAAGCTGGTGCCGGAGGTCAGGATGAATGTGGCCCTGGCCGCCCCGTTTGCCCGGGGGGTTCATGATGTGGCCGCCTTTGAGGGACGTATCTCGGCGTCCCGGGACGGCCATATCCTCATTGCAGGATGCCCCCGGTTCGGAGCCTCCTCCCATATGGCCAAGGTGGTACTGACTGCAGCCCGCAAAAACCCGGAGATCCGGGCCGCAGCCAACATTTGTTTTTCCGAATTCCTCTTGTCAGCCCTGGACGATGCCGGTCTCAAGCATGTCGGCTTCAGCCGCGCCGAGGAACCCCTGCACATCAAGGAACAGGAGGGGAGCACCCTGGAATGGGGAACCGGCCACGCGCTCAACTCCTGTTCCGACCCGACCGGAGTGGACGCTGTCTGGGACCGGGGGGAGAGGGGAAAGGAACCCATGATCAGGCTTTTGGCACGGGATGGTCAGGATCTTCTGGACAAGCTTTCCCGCGTGCTTGCCGTCTTGAAAGAAAAAGAGGAAGAGGTTTCGGCGCGCAATACGTAGCGTGTTCATAAAACACGCACTGCGCCTGTTTCATGAACACGGCGGGGTACCGCCGGGGAACGATTCCGGTTACATTGACAGAAAAATCGTGGGTGTTTAAGACACCGGTCTCATTTCGCGAGAGTGGCGGAACTGGTAGACGCACTGGCCTTAGGAGCCAGCGCCGCAAGGCTTGGGAGTTCGAGCCTCCCCTCTCGCACCAGATCAAAAAAAGAGCCCGCTTCCGGCAACCCCCCTCCTGTTTTAGGAGGGGGGTTCTTCTCTCTAGGGCCGATTCCCCAGACACCGCTATTGCTGCTCGTACCAGACTGCGATCCCTGCAGAGCGGGAAAGGGCCACCACGTCGAGTCGGCCGTCCTCGTTCAAATCTGCAAGCAGGACAAAGCTGACCCCGGCGAGATTGGCGATGTGCCGCCGTGCCCAGGCGGAACCATTGCCGGAGGTGTTCTCGAACCACTCCACCCGGCCGGTATTGTCAGTTCCGGCCACAATGTCGATATCGCCGTCCCTGTCGATGTCCCCCAGCGACAGGACGGTATCCCATGTTTCCCCGGTGATCAGGTGATCGTCCCACGCGGTCCCGATACCGTCGGTGTTTTCATGCCAGCGGACCCCGTTGCCCGGGGAAACGGAAATCACGTCCAAATCGCCGTCCCGGTCGATGTCTGCATGGTAAACCCGGGACACCCCGGATGCGGAGGTATAGATCGTGCGCCGGGTCCAGCTGGTGCCGCTATCGATGTTTTCGTGCCAGGTAACAGCAGTTCCGGTCATTGATGCGGCGATCAGGTCCAGGTCCGTGTCGCCGTCGATATCGGCGGCAGCGATAAAAAACGGGCTGCTTTCCAGGAAGATGTCCCTTGAAATCCAGGACAGTGTATCTTCACTTCTGTTTTCGAACCATTGCAGTCCCAAGGACTGGCGGGCAACAAAAGTGTCCAGGTCCGCATCGCCGTCTATCCGGGCCGGGACGGCATGGGTGACGGGAACGGACGAGATCCTCTGTTCGGCCCACAGGGAACCGTCACCGTTCTCGTTTTCAAACCAGCAGAGAAGATTGTCCGAACCACATGGGGCAAATACGTCCATCTGCACGTTGGAATTCATGTCAACTGCCTGAAGGTAGGATTCAGGCGTATCGCTCACACCATTGCTGATCAGGCGTTGTTGCCATGAGGTTGCCGACCCGCCCAGATTCTCGTGCCAGGCAATCCGGCTGGAAAACAGCGTGATCACGTCCGGGTCCCCGTCCCTGTCCAGGTCGGCAACGGTAACGGTCCGGGCGTCTGGAACAGTGCTGGAAATGGTCCTTGCGGAGCTGAAGGTGACGTCCGTGCCGTTGTCGGCAATGCCGTCATCCGTGGAAAGGCCGCTGCACCCGCCCTGGGCGAAAAAATACGAGAGGAGGACAATGGCGACGGTCATGACCGTGTTCGTGAGGCGGGGATTTTTCTGCGGCATGGTGTTTCCTGTGTGATCTGGATTGAACAGTATTGTTACTTTGGAGCACATGCTCCCGGGAAAAGCACCGAGATTCAGGGAACAGCGATGGCATCGCAGCTGCTCTCTGGTGGACAGTGGTTCAGGAGACGCGTTCAGCCGTGAAGATGTCTTTCAGGGATGTTCAAGTGAGGTTCAGGGCCAACGAACGATTCTGCAGCGGGTGCATCGAGATTTTCCAGTTCCCCTGCCGAGACAAGCAGGAAAATGGTGCGCCAGGGAGGATTCGAACCCCCGACCCACGGCTTAGAAGGCCGTTGCTCTATCCACCTGAGCTACTGGCGCACAAGAGAGGGCCCGTTGTAAACGAGCCGGTCTGCGGGGTCAAGGATTGGAAAGCCCCTTCTGACAGGGGTGGCAGCTCTTCCGGTCCCAGAGTAACGGGTATGGATGTTCCTTGACAATAGGAAAAAAAGAGTGAGATTCACAAGTGATTTTTCAAGGGAAAGCGTCAGTGTGGATATACAAACACCAATCCTCCCTACTGATGACAGGGTAATCAATTCGCATGAAATTTGAAGTTCTTGGCTGTTCCGGCTCCGATCTTCCCGGGTTCAACCCGACCTCGTTCAGAGTAGACGACGTCATCCTTTTGGATGCAGGAACGGTCACCTCGGTTTTGACCCTGGAAGAGCAGGCGAGGATCACGGATATCTTCGTCACCCATCC
>JBKHAV010000088.1:0-12032 GCA_046542715.1 Desulfovibrionales bacterium | reverse complement strand
TAGCGGCTCTGGCAGAGTCGTTCGGACGCGGCGCGATGACCAATCACTGGATCGATATCAAGAACAGTGATTGTATCCTGATCATGGGCAGCAACGCTGCCGAAGCACACCCCATTTCCTTCAAATGGGTGGCCCGGGCCCAGGACAAGGGCGCGACCCTGATCCATGTGGACCCGCGGTTCACCAGAACCTCGGCCAAGGCCGATATCTATGCGGCATTGCGTTCCGGCTCGGACATCGGCTTTCTGGGCGGGATGATCAAGTATATTCTGGACAATGACCTCATCTTCAAGGAATACGTGGCGGACTACACCAACGCCTCCTTCATCGTCAGCCAGAGATACAAGTTCGAGGACGGGCTCTTCTCCGGCTGGGATCCGGAAAACAGAAGCTATGACAAGTCCGCCTGGGCTTTCGAGATGGGCGAGGACGGGTTCCCCAAGCAGGACAAGACTCTGCAGAACCCCAGGTGCGTGTATCAGCTCCTGAAGCAGCACTATTCCCGCTACGATCTGGACAAGGTCGCCCAGATCACCGGAACGCCCAAAGAGGACCTCATGCGGGTCTACAAGGCCTACACGGCCACAGGCGCAAAGGACAAGACCGGGACCATCATGTATGCCATGGGACAGACCCAGCACACCGTGGGCGTGCAGAACGTGCGGATCTTGTCCATGATCCAGCTGCTCCTGGGCAATGTGGGCATGGCCGGCGGCGGGGTCAATGCCCTGCGCGGCGAATCCAATGTCCAGGGTTCAACGGACCAGGCCCTGCTCTTTCATATCCTGCCGGGATACCTGAAGACCCCCTCGGCTTCGGATGCAACCCTTCAGGCCTACAACACCAAGTACACGCCGAAATCCGAGCATCCCAAGAGCGCGAACTGGTGGGGCAATTACCCCAAGTACTCGGTGAGCCTGCTCAAGGCCATGTACCCGGACGTGGATCAGAACATCAGCTATGAGTGGCTGCCCAAGCTGGACGACGGCAAAAACTACTCCTGGCTTCAGCTCTTCGACGCCATGTTCAAAGGCGAACTCCAGGGCTTTTTCGCCTGGGGTCAGAACCCGGCCTGCTCCGGCGCCAATTCGGAAAAGACGAGACAGGCCCTGGCCAAGCTGGACTGGATGGTCAACGTCAACATCTTCGACAACGAGACCGGTTCCTTCTGGAAAGGCCCGGAACTGGATCCCAAAAAGGTGAAGACCGAGGTCTTCTTCCTGCCGTGTGCGGTCTCCATCGAGAAGGAAGGGTCCATCACCAACTCCGGCCGGTGGATGCAGTGGCGCTACAGGGGGCCCAATCCCCTGGGCAACACCAAGCCGGACGGGGACATAATATACGAACTCTTCGACCGGGTTCAAAAGCTCTATGCCAAGGGCGGAACCTACCCGGCCCCTGTGGTGAACCTGAACTGGGACCTTGCGACCGGGCACGAGTTCGACCCCCACAAGGTGGCCAAGCTCGTCAACGGCTACTTTCTCAAGGACAAAGAGGTCAACGGGAAGAAGTTCAAAAAGGGCGACCAGGTGCCCAGCTTCGCCTTCCTGCAGGACGACGGGTCCACATGCTCCGGGAACTGGCTCTACTGCGCCTCCTACACGGACGAAGGCAATATGGCCGCCCGCCGCGACAAGACCCAGACCGACATGCAGGCCAACATCGGCCTGTATCCGAAATGGTCCTGGTGCTGGCCGGTGAACCGCCGGATCATCTACAACCGCGCTTCCGTGGACCCGAAGGGCAAACCCTGGGCTCCGGAAAAAGCGGTCATCGAGTGGACCGGCGAGAAATGGGAAGGCGACGTTCCGGACGGCGGATGGCCTCCGGGAGAGAAGTTCCCCTTTATCATGCGGCCTGAAGGACACGCCCAGCTCTATGGGCCCGGCTTGGCCGAAGGGCCGTTCCCGGAGTACTACGAGCCGCTGGAGTGCCCCATCGAGGCGCACCCCTTCTCCGGGCAGCTGCACAACCCCGTGGCCATGCAGTTCATGGAAGAGCGCAAAGCGGTCTGTGATCCCAGGTTCCCCTTTGTGTGTTCCACGTACCGGGTCACCGAGCACTGGCAGACCGGTCTGATGACCAGGAATACCCCATGGCTGCTCGAGTCCGAGCCCCAGATGTTCTGCGAAATGTCTACGGAGCTGGCTCAGCTCAGGGGCATCAAAAACGGAGAGAAGGTCTGGCTGGACTCCGTCAGAGGATCTCTTTGGGCAATAGCCATCGTGACCGAGCGGCTGAAACCCTTCGAGGTCATGGGACAGACGATTCACCAGGTGGGCATACCGTGGCATTACGGATGGGCTTTCCCCAAAAACGGTGGGGATGCGGCAAACATCCTGACACCGTCGGTAGGTGACCCCAACACGGGCATTCCGGAAACCAAAGCCTTTATGGTGAACGTCCGCAAGGCCTAAGGAGGGTTGTGAAATGAGTAAAAGCTTCTTTATCGATACGACAAAATGTACGGCATGCCGCGGCTGCCAAGTGGCATGCAAGCAGTGGAATCAGAACCCGGCGGTGGATACCCATCAGCAAGGGACCCACCAAAATCCGCCGGATTTCGATTTCCACACCTTCAAACTGGTTCGGTTCAGCGAGGTTCCTGCGCCGGAAGGGCTGCAGTATCTCTTCTTTCCGGATCAGTGCCGGCACTGCATCGAGCCTCCCTGCAAGTTCGCCTCGGACGCGGAAGTGGAGGGTGCGATCATTGTGGAGCCGGATACCGGTGCTGTACTGTTCACGGAAAAGACGGCCCAGGTGGAGGATTTCGACTCGGTCCGCTTTGCCTGCCCCTACGACATCCCCAGGCTGGATCCCGCAACAGGGCTCATGTCCAAGTGCACCATGTGCATCGACAGGGTGAAAAACGGGTTGCTTCCGGCCTGCGTCCAGGTCTGTCCTACGAATGCCATGAACTTTGGTGATCGCGAGGACATGATCAAGATGGCCGAGGAAAGGCTGGCCGAGGTGAAAAAAACCTTCCCCGACGCCAGCCTTGTGGACACGGACGAGGTCAGGGTTCTCACCTTGATCACCCATGAACCGGAACGGTACCACGAGTTCCTCTCGGCGGGCCTGCGGCCGGTTCGAAAGACGACACGCCAGGAGCTTTTCGCCGACCTCAGGAAGGGATTGCGAAGGGCGCTGACATAAGAATCGGTTGAGGACTCTGCACTCCTATCCGATGTGGCCGCCGGGGAGACCGACACCTCCTCCCCGGCGGCCATTTTATTCGAGGGAGACCAGACTGATTGGAGGAAAAAAATGTTGAAGATTATCGGCATGATGCTCGCCGTAGTGTTTGCAACTGCAGGGCTTGCCTGTGCGAACCCGCTCCAGGAAGGCGGGGATTTCCCCGACGTGCAGCTCAACCTTTCCGGCGACCGTGCGGTGGCCCGGTACCTGGAAGTCCCGCCTGCAGACAGTGTCCCCCTGTCCGAGGTCGGAGCCAGGGGAATCATCATCAATATCTACAGCCTGTACTGTCCCCCCTGTCATCGGGAGGCGCCGCTGCTGAACAATCTCTACAGGATGATCAAGGAAATGGGGCTGGAGGACGACCTCAAGCTGATCGGCATTGCCGTGGGCAACAACGAACAGGAGGTTTCCGCTTACCGGGAGCGGCACAAGGTGCCTTTCCCCCTGCTGATGGACCCGGACTACACCATCCATAAGCAGGTAGGATCCGTCCCGGTCCCCTCGTTTTATGCCGTGCTGCTCCAGTGCGACGGAGGGCCCCAGGTCGTTCTTTCCAAAATCGGGGAGGTGGAAGACGAGAAGAAATTTTTGGAAGACGTGCTGCGCGCCATGAGCAAGGGAAAGCCTCTGCAGGAAGGATTGCGGGAGTGCCGTTTTGCTCCAGGAGCCGGCCGGGTGGCCCTTACCCGCTGATTTTTTCCAGTTCCAGGGGCTCTGTGCCGGGAATGCGCAGAGTCAGCCCCTGCGGTCTGGGATGCGCCTTGATCACCCCGCCGTTTCTGGTGTGCAGCCAGACGTCTCCATCCCTTTGCTCCCATTGCAGAGAAAAAGCATCCATATCCGTTATCCACTGCCCCTTGCCGTCCGGCTCGAGTTCCAGTCGGACATAATGTTCCTGGGAGGGGGATGTTTCGTATTTTCCGGCAAATTCATCCCGGTCGATGCACCCGGCCAGGGATAGTGCGAGACAGGCGCACAGCAGGAAGAGATTTCGCAGCATCATTCCACCTCCCGCAGACGGAGGGAAAACCTCCGTTCGAGCAGCAGGATATTGTCGAAAAAATAAACGTGCACGGCCATGAGCAGCCAGGCAACGTCCCGGAAAAAGGTCCTCCAGCTCATCTCCTCTTCCAGGCTTTGAAAGCAGCCGCAGCTGATAGACACGTCTCGCGTAAGACTGAGCACGATGGCGACGGTGAAAAACAGCAGCATGACCCCGATCAGGGACACGGCCGCCTTGGAGCGGATGCCCAGGATGAGGAGCGCTCCGGTGAGCAGTTCCACCCAGGGCAGGACAATGGCGGTGATATTGACGAACGCGTAAGGCAGGATCTGATAACTGGCGATGGACTCGGCAAATTCGGCCGGAAAGTTGATCTTGTAGAGAGAGGCGTAGACAAAAAGCCCCCCCAGATAGAGCCTGAAGCAGAAGGCCAGGTACCTGTTGATTCGGTTCATGGCGACATCCCTTCCGTGTCCTCGGTTTCAAGGGGGCTTCCGCTTTTTTCCCAGCTGCTCAGCCCGCCTTCGATGATGCGCACGTGCGTATGCCCCCGGCTCAACAGGGCTGCGGCAACCTCAAAGTCATAGCGCTTGCTGATAGTGCGCCCGTACACCACAACAGGTCTGGCCATGTCGATTCCGCCCATTTTCATGCCGTAGACAAAGTCAAAAAGATCTGTAGGAAGATTGACGGCGCCGGGAATATGCTTTTGCTCGAAAAAGGGGGTGGGCCGGGCGTCCACGAACACGGCGGCATCGGCTGCAAACAGGTCCGCTGCCTGTCCCGCCGGAATGGTGGAGGTGGGCGGGGAAAACACGTGTTCAGGGAGAAGGGAAACCCCGGCCGGGTTGGAGAAATTAAAGAGCAGTCCGACAACCAGGGACAGCCCGATAATGACCAGGAAGTCATACCAGGAGACTCGCCCGGCCCTCTCGGTTTCCCGGTCAACAAGAGCCCGAATCCTGGCCTTGGCTGTTTCCAGAAGTTCGATTCGGTTTTGAGCCGCAGTCAGATCCTCGATGGTCCGGCGGAGCAGTTCGTTGCTTCTGGAAAGTTCCACATTGAGTTCCCGGATCGTCTCCACGTCGCGGGCGTTGATGACCGAGGCCATGAAGTTGGTCGTCATGGTCCGCATGAGGGTGAGTTCATCCCCGCTCAGCTCCTCTTCCCAGAGCGGCTCCCCGATGGCCAGTATGCCCATAAGGGACTCATCAAACACCAGCATGAGCGCGGTGGATATCTGGAAGGGAAACTCCGGACCGGTGAGGGAGGAGGGATCGCGCAGTTCGCGGACACTCATGGGGGCAACGGATTTTTCCTCCACCATCCGCAGACACTGATAGATGAGGTTTTCAATGCGCTTGGCCTTGAGAGATCGGGGGATGGGGGTAATGCCGCGTGATGCGGAGATGACATTCCGGGCCTTGCGGTCCAGGAGAAGCAGTTGACCCTGCTGCACGGAAAAGGTGCCCATCACCGTCAGCAGAAAGGGTTCAAGGAGCTTGTCGCTCTCGAGAATTCCGTGCAGTTCCTGGTGGGCAGCGTACAGGGCGTTGAGATGGAACACCCTCCGGTCCAGATCGTTTTTGGCCTGATCTGCGGCTTGGAGGGCGTGCCCAAGTTCTTCGTTCCGTTTGACCAGTTCACTGTTCAACAGCCGGATGTTCTCTTCGGCCAGGGTGCGGTTCAGGGAAGTGCTGAGACTGTTTGCAAGAGTGAGAAGAAATTCGCTCTCCTCGCTGGTGAGGGGGGCTGGACTGATCCGGCCGCCGAGTCCCAAAAGTCCGCTGCAGTCCGGGTTGACGGTCCAACGAAGCACCAGTTCCGTGCGGTTGGGAGCGCCAGAGCCTAAAAGTGACCTGTCGTCGAGCATTTGAATGGAAGGGAAGTGATGAAAGTATGAAGAGTCGTTTCCGGACAGGAGCGGGGACTCCAGGAGCAGTGATACAGGCTGATCGTCAAGGAGTCCTCGGGTCACGACCTCGGGCTGGGCAGAAGCGGTATGCTTGAGCAGGACGAACCCGCTGGAGAACCCGATGGCCCCCATGGCCGAGAGCAGGTAGGACTCCATGATTTTACGAGGTTGAATGACGCCACTGACATCCCGGGTCAGATCTGCAAGAATCTGCAGATGGAAGAGCCGGTGTTCCAATACCCCGCGATCTTCGTCCGTCTTGTTCCGGAGACGGTGAATATCAGACGCGGAGTTGTTGTTCATGGGAGAAGCGAAACAATCCTGGTGTAGAGCGCGTTCATGTCCTCGATGACGCCGAGATGATCATAGACCACTGTTCCGTCCCGGATGAGCATGGTAAATGGGGTGAGGGGCTCTCCGAGCTTCTTGTGAATGGTAAAATCGGGTTCATAAACCAGGGGGTATGTCGCTTGAAACTGCGTGCGCAAATATTCCATTTCCATGGGGGTGGCCCCGGAGGCAAAAGCCAGCACCTTGACCCTGCCGGCGGTGGCCTCGCTCCTGTGCAGCCGGTTTGTGAGCCTGTTGAACAGCGGGGCCTGCCGGTGACATTGGGGGCAATAGACGCCGATGATTTCCAGCAGGATCAGCTCGGCATCCACCTCGCTGAGGGAAAAGGAGTCGCCTGATACGCCCAGATACTCCCGGTCCCCGGGAAGTTCAGGGGCGGGCAGGGCGATATCCGGAAAAGCCCCGCCCTCCCGGGGCAGCTCCTGAGTGCTTCCGGCAGGTGCGTTCAACAGGAGTATGACTGCAAAGGCGCAAGCATATAATCGTGGAACGTTGAACATAATCTAAGCCCCGGAATTGAAGTTTTTCACAGCCTCTTCCGTGGAATCATACATTGCGGCGAGCTTGGATATGCCCACCATCTCGAAGTAGCGTTTGAAATTTTCGGAAAGCCCGGCCACGGCGACATCCTGGCCCTTTTCCCGACTTTTGGTCAACAACTGGATGAGAATGGCGATTCCGGCGCCGTTGATGGAGGCATTGGAGTCGAAATTGAAAACGATCCTGGAGACGTTCTTCCGGGCCAGGGTGTCGTGGGCGTCGTTGAGATACGGCTCGGCATGGGTGTTCACGTTGCCCTGGATGTTGATCACTCCGATATCCCCATCCGTTTCCACGGTGATGTCCTTTTCCTTGTTGCCTGCGATTCGGATCCGTTCCTGAGCGCGCTGCAGGGCGGCGTCCAGTTCTGCTTTCTGGATAGGTTTGTTGATGAAATCCGTGGCGTCCAGGTTGAGCGCCTTGATGGCCAGATCCATGTCTCCGTGGCCGGTGATCACGATGACTTCGGCGGAGGGGGTGATTTCCTTGATCCTCTTGAGCACCTCGATTCCGTCCATGCCGGGCATTTTAATGTCGGTGAGCACGATCGGGGGTGTTTCCGCCATGAAGACGTCCAGGCCCTGCTCGCCGTTTTCAGCGGTAAGCACGGTGTATCCGTACGTCTCCAGCAGAAGCCTGAACATGGACAGGGTGGGTTTTTCATCATCGATAACGAGGATTTTCTGCATTTCGGGTAATCCTTTCGTTTGCCGGCATCGAGGCGGGGAAGGACAGGGTAAATGTCGTCCCTTCCCCCTCCTGGCTGCGGATGTCGATCTTGCCGTGGTAATCTTTGACAATGCCGTAGGTAATCGAAAGACCGAGCCCCATTCCCTGGCCTGTAGCCTTTGTCGTGAAAAACGGCTCGAAGATCTTGTCGAGCGCTTCTTTTGGAATTCCGATTCCAGTGTCCTTCACATCCACAAAGACCTGGCCGTTGGAGGCATAGGAGCGGATGGTGATGTTGCGTTCCCCGTACTCTTTGCTGGAAATGGCATCCATGGCATTGGTCATCAGGTTGAACAGGACCTGCTGCAGTCTGTTGTCGTGGGCCAGAATGGGAGGAAGCTGCTCCTGCAGGTCCAAGGTGACGTCCACGTTCTGCAGTTTGAGCTGCTGACCGATAATTCTGAGCACCCCCTTGATGGAGCGGTTGAGGTCGAGATGCTCCTTGATGAAATCAGCTTTTTTGCCGAATGCCCGCAGGGTATTGATGATTTCAGTGGCCCGGTCCACCTGGGTGGAGATTTCGTTCACCACCTGATGCAGACTTTCCCGGGGGATGGTGCTGCCCTCCTGGGTCATCATTCCCAAAAAATCGCTGCCCATCTTGATGGCGTTCAGCGGCTGATTCAGTTCGTGAGCAATGCCCGCCGACATCTCGCCCAGGGTTTTCATTTTGCTGGCCTGAATGAGCTGGGCGTCCTTTTCAATCATCTCGGTAATGTCGTTGCAGGCCAGGATGATGGCCTGGGTGCCCTTATAGCTGATGGGGCAGGCGTGGGCGTTGACGTAAAACGGCTGCCTGCCCTTCTTGTAATGCAGGACCTTGGGGCAGTAGACACACTGTGTGGCGGAACCATCCTCCTCCAGGGGGCGAATGACCGTTTCCACATATTCCGGGAAAATCTCGGTGAACCGCCTCCCGGTGAGTTCGTGTCTGTTGTACCCGTAGAGTTCCTCGGCCCTGGGATTTGCCGCCAACACCTCGGACGAATGGTAGTCGATGACCATGACCGGGTCCGGGCCGGAATCAAAGAGGGAGCGGTATTTTTCCTCGGATTCGCGCAATTTCTGCCGATAGAGTTTGATGGACCAGATCATCTTGGAAAACGAGTCGGCGAGCTGCGTGAGTTCGTCGCCCTGCTCATTGTGGTAGAACTTGCATTCCTCGCAGATGCGCCCGGATTCTTCCGAGAGGGTTCCCCGTTCGCTTTCAATGGACTGGTCGTAATGCCAGCAGGGCAGCTTGGTCTTTTTGTACGCCGGACATTTTTGGGACTCCCACAGCGGGGCGTTGCCGTCAGGGTCGGGCTGGATGTCGAAGTTGCCCCGGCTGATCTCGTCGGAGACCCGGGTGAGCATGCTGATCGGCCTGGTGATATACCGCGAGAGCCGGTGGCTGATCAGAAAGATGAGGATCACGATGGCGGAAATGAACCCTAGAAAGGTTATCCGAAGCTTTCCGATGAGCTGGTCGATGTGCCCCTTGTTCAGCCCCACATGCACTGTGGCGATCCGGTAGATGCCCTCCACCACGGGTACGGCAATATCGTAGGCAGTGTTCTGGTCCAGGCTGAGCAGGGAAATGGAATGGGTCTGATCTTCAGGAACATGGTTGGCATGGCGCAGAAATGTCGGAAACGGCCTGGTAAACGTGTGGGCCAGAATGTTGTCGTCCTTGTCTTCGATGAAGATGTACGCCACCAGGCTCTTTCGTTCGCCCAGATGCGCGGTCTCGAAGACCAGGCTGACCAGGCTGGGATTGTCCTTGTCCAGGATATGGCTTCTGCCCTGCTCGGCAATGGAGTGGGCAATGGCGATGCCGCGCTGCTCCAGTTCGGAGGAGAGGCTGGAGACCAGAATCCACCGGGCCAGAAAGGCGATTGCCGCACTGACGAACAAGATGACGAAGATGGTGGTGAAGTAGATCTTGTTCTTCAGGCTGATGGTTTTCAGGTTCATTCGGCTACTCTCCGAACAGAGAAAGTGTGTTGCGGCTTGTTGCCCAGCGGGTTCTGATGGCGTTCCAGTCCGTGATCAGCTCGAATCTGCCGTTGTTGAGACTTGTGAAGAACACCCGCTCGAGTCCCTGGTGGTTCGTGGGGCTGAAGGACAGCGTGTAGTTCGGTCCCAGGGAGTAGTTTCCGATGGATTCGATGGCCTTGATGAAGTTTTCTCTGTTCAGATCCCGGCCCGCCCGCCTGAGTCCTTCCACCAGCACCGTGGCGTTGATGTAGCCCTCGAACCCGACGAAATTGGGTTTGTCCTCGGGAAAGTACTGTTCCAGGTCCTGGGTATAGGAATTCGCCATCTCGATGATCTCACCGGCTTCGTTGGATTCCGGAGGGGGGACCACCTGCGACATGATGATCGTGCCGTCCTGTTCCGAGCCGAGCCTTCTGGCCAGCTCCTCGGCACCAACAAAAGAGACCAGATAAAAGATGGGGTTGAAGCCCTGGGCGCGGGCAAGCTTGATGAACTTGGCGCACGGGTCGTAGGTTCCGATCATGAACACGGCTTCAGGTTCCGAATCCATGATCTTTCTCAACCCCTCTTCCACGTCCAGTGTCCCCCGGACATACGTGCCCCGGGCCTCGGGCTCGAGCCCGAAATCCTGCAGGGCCAGCTCGGTTCCGGTCAGCCCGTCGAACCCGTAGGCATCGTACTGGTAAAAGATGCCGATTTTATGGATGCCCATTTCCACGAGATGTCTCACTGCGGCGCCTGTCTCCTGATAATAGGAAGGGCGGACATTGATGACATAGGGTTTGAAGGGTTCCCGCAGGGCATTGGCCCCGGTGAACATGCCCACAAGAGGAATCCTGGCATCCTGCACCAGGGGCAAAATTTTTACAGTGGTGGGGGTGCCCACATAGCAGAACAGGCTGAAAACGTTCTCGTCGATGATGAGTTGCTGGGTGTTGACCAGGCATCTGGGCGGGTCGTATCCGTCGTCCTTGGCTATGACCCGAATGGTCCGGCCGTGGACCCCGCCTTCTTCATTGACCCGGTTGAGGTAGGCCAAGGCCCCGCGAAGGGTCTGGGTCCCGAGATATCCGGCATGGCCGGTGAGAGCCAGGGAGGAACCGATGAGAATCTCGTCTTCCGTGACCCCGGGGACCACGGACGTGGATGATTCCTGCACGGTCTGCCGGTTGCAGCCCGCCATGGAAAGGCACACCAGAAAGGAACAGAGCAGTAGCCTGAGGGACATGAAGCACTCCAGGTTCAGGGCGGAGAAAACCCCGAAGGGAAGATTTGGGACAACCTACCACAACAGTGAACATCGCTCAAGACAAACCATAGTGCCGAAGTTTTGCAGTGTGTGTGAAGGAAATAATGAGAAGAGAAACGGGGCAATGGCCGGGGAGGGTTCGGTGCGGTGGATGGAAAAGCTTTCCAATCCATCCGGGAATGCTTCCATTGTCATGACATCGTCAAAGGCATAGTCTTGGAAAAAACAGCAAAGGAGCATGGGCATGATTTTGGAAGACAGAGCGGGAAATACCTGGAGGGTCACGGCCGGGGACGACAAAATGCGCCTTCATCTTCTGGACAAGGTGGCGGTCTGCCAGGCGCTTGATCTTACGGCCGAAGAATTGTGTGCCTATTACGGGTCCGGCCCGGACGAGCGGGAGCGGTTCCGGGACCAGCTCGGCCGCAACATTGGATTTCCGTTGTGGCCGCTGTTCGTACAGGAATCGTTCGAGGCCGAGCTGGAGCATCTGCGGCGGTTCGGGGCCTTCGGTCGTGGGGAGGGAGATTCCATCCTCGAGGAGGACCTCTACGACCTGATCGTTCCGATGTCCTATGACGAAGCTTTACAGAAGAATGAATCGCTCCGGCCCGACACCGAGGAATTATCGGCCTATGCCCGGGACAAGGTCGTTTTCGAGGAAGAGGTGAAATCGCAGGCCGTGTGCACGGTCACGCTTCCTCGGGACGTCATCGAAGACAACGAGGAGACTGCCAGACTTTTGGAAAGCAGAGCGGAGGATATCCAGTGCTGCGTGGTCTGCTGCAGTCCGGCCCAGGCCGTGGGCGTCCTGGAAACCGAAGACGGGGCCGGCATGGTTCTGCATGGGATGTGCGCAGAGTGCAGGCCGCTTTCCCAGGACGAACAGGAAAAGATCGAGTCGTTGAAGGCGGCGGTCAGGAGGCGAGTGGAGAAGAAGGGGTAAAGAGCCGGCGAGCGGGAAGAAGCTGAAAGGCTTGAGCAAACAGTAAGCAGCAAGCAGGCAGAGAAGAATCGTGAAGCGTGAAGCGCCCTTGAGTCCCTGATGTCTCTTTCGTCCCTTG
>JBKHAV010000001.1:0-102984 GCA_046542715.1 Desulfovibrionales bacterium | reverse complement strand
ACTGCGGCGCCGAAGCCGTTGTCGATGTTGACCACGGCGATTCCCGGCGAGCAGGCGTTGAGCATGGTCAGAAGCGGGGCCAGTCCCGAAAAGCTCGCTCCATACCCTACGGAGGAGGGGACCGCAATAATGGGTTTGCCTGTCATGCCGGAGAGGACGCTTGGCAGGGCGCCTTCCATTCCGGCGACCACTACCAGAAGCTTGGCCTGGTAAAGCGCCTCCATGTGCGGAAGGAGGCGGTGCAGGCCGGCCACTCCGACATCCGTGACCAGGCCGGCGTCCAGGCCGTAGAACCGGGCCGTGCCCAGGGCCTCCAGGGCCAGCGGGAGGTCGGACCCTCCGGCTGAGACGATGAGGAGTTCGCCTTGTTCGGACCAGGGAGGGGTGAGGGCCAGGTCCCGGTTGCAGGCGAAGAGCCCGGGCTGCTCCCAGAAACGGCCTTCCGGGAAACGGTGCTGCAGGACCGCTCCCTGAGCGGGATTCAGTTTGGTGACCAAAACGGGTCGTTCTTCGGCGGAAAGCGACTCCACCGCGATCTTGAGCTGCTCGTCGGATTTGTTGGGGCCGAATACGACCTCGCCCGTGCCGGTCCGCAGCAAGCGATGGTTGTCCAAACACAGCCCATGACCGAGTCTGGTATACGGCTCGGTCTGGAGTCGAAGGAGAGCCTCCTCCGGGCTGAGGCTGCCTTCGGCCACATCGTTCAAAAGGGCGAGAAATTCGGATCGATCCATGGTCTCGTGTCTCTTACATCTGTATACGGGCGCTCTCAGGCGTGAGCCTGAGTTCGAGGCGCTGGGCCACAGTGCTCATCATGTAGCAGAAGACAAAGTACAGCACGGCGACCGTGGTGTAAATTTCAAAAGGATAGATCATGAGCCTGTTGTTGAGCCCCTGGGCCACGAAGGTCAGCTCCAGAACACCGATGACAAAGGCCAGGGAGGTATCCTTGAAGATGGCGATGAACTGGCCCACGATAGCGGGGATCATCTGCTTGAGCGCCTGGGGCAGGATGATCGAGCGCATGGTCTGGAAGTAGCTCATGCCTGTGCCGAAGGCGGCCTCGAACTGCCCTTTGGGGATGTTTTGAATACCGCCCCGGACGATTTCCGCGATGTAGGCCCCGGTGAAGATGGTCAGAGCGATGGTGGCGCTCCAGAACACGTCCAGATACGTCTGGACGAAAATCGGCAGGAAAAAGTAGACCCAGAAAATGACGATGATCAGGGGGTTGCCCCGGATGACTTCGATATACGCCATGCAGGGGTAGCGGATGATCCTGTTTTTGGCCATTCGGCCCAGCCCCACCACCAGACCGATGAAAAAGCTCACGGAAATGGCGATGACGGACATGATGATGGAGAAGGAAAATCCTCCAAGTCCCCAGAACAATTCATTGGGGCCTCCCTCGGGAAAGCGCCAGATCAACAGCGTGGGTAAATTCTCCCAGATGACGCTCCAATTGAAGGCGTTCAGGCCCTGCAAAATTTTAAAGGCCAGAAACCCAAGGACAAGGAGAAAGCCCCCTTTGGCGGTCCAGACAACCGCCTTGCGCACCCCGAAGAGGATGTTGTCCCAGATGATCCTGGCTCTGGACCGCCTCAGGGAAGCCTCCCGCTTTTTCAGCCGGCAGAGCAGGCAAAACGGAAGGGCGAACAGTTTCCAGAGCTGTTCAAAGGGCCAGAAAAAGACCTCTGCAATGCGAAAGCTCAGGCTTTTTTGGTCCCCGACCTCCTCCAGGCGCAGCCGCATGTTGACCATGTTCACGATGGCGGAAATGGCCAACGAAAGGAGCAGGTAGAGGATGGTGGCCGCAGTGGTGAACTCGAACCCCCGGAAGGTCAGGGACTCGCCCTGCTGGGACTGCCAGGTCAATTCGGCAACGCCGATGACCATGGCCAGGGAAGAGTTCTTCATGTTGTTCAAAAATTCGCTGCCCAGGGGCGGGATGATGGCCCGGAAGGCCAGGGGGAGAATGATGGTCCGCAGGGCCTGGAAATAATTCAGCCCGGAAGAGTAGGCTGCCTCGAGCAGTCCCCTGGGAATCGACTGTATCCCGGCCCGGATGACTTCGGCCATGAAGGACCCGGTGTAGATGGACAGGCCGATGGCGGCGCACCAGAATTCGAAATCGATCTCAAAAAGCTGCATCCGGAGATCGTCAGACAGGATCCTGGGGAAGGCGAAATACCAGAAGAATAACTGGATGAGCAGCGGAGTATTCCGGAAAAACTCCACATATACCGTGGAAACCATTTTGAACGGTTTGAAGGCGGAAAGCTTCCCAAGTCCGAAAATGGTCCCAAGGGCCAGGGCAATGGCAGAGCTGATCAGGGAGATAACAATGGTCAGCTTCAACCCCTTGAGAAGGTTGAACCCCAGGACTTCTCCGTAGGTCTGGTTCTCGGTGTACAGGACCGACCATTCGAAGTTGTAGCCGAAATCGAAAATAAAGCCCCAAAAGTACACGGCCGCTCCGACGATGGTCAGGAGCGTCATGTTCTGGACCCAGGGTTTTTCGAACCAGGTGCGTATCATGGTCATGTCACAGGCCGATGGATGGTACAACATTGCAAGCCCGGACGAATCCGGGCTTGCAATGTGCTCGTCTCACAGGCGGTTAGGGCCACATCTCGATTTCTTCGGTCAGCGGGAAGTAGTAAGGCGTGTCAGGACCGTACCACTTGTCGTAGATCTTCATATAGGTTCCGTCCGCCCACATGTCCTGGAGGGTGAAGTTGATGGTGTCCCTCCACTTGGAATCGTCTTCAGGCAGACCGATGCCATAAGGCTCGTTGGAGAAGAAGTCGCCCACCAGCTCGAACTGGCCGGGGACCTGCGCGGCATAGCCCAGCAGAATCGTGGAATCGGTAGACCAGCCCTCAACACGGCCCATCTGCAGGGCCTGGAAACACTCAGATTCCTTCTGAAAGGAGATGACGTTCTTCTCGTAATCTGGGTCGCCGAGTTCCTTGAGGAGGTTTTTGATGTTGATCTCGGACGTGGTGCCCTGCATGGTGGCAATTTTCTTGCCGACAAAATCCTCATGCTTGGTGAACTGCCCTTTCTTGGCCAGGATCTTCTGGCCGTCGAAAAAGTAGGTGATGGAAAAATCGATGGATTTGTCCCGTTCGCGCTTGTGGGTCATGTTGGCCACGGACATGTCGATCCGGCCCTGCTGGACAAAGGCGATCCGTGTCTTGTTCGTCACAGGCACCCGCTCCAGCTTGACGCCGAGCCGGCGGGCGATCTCTTCGGCGATGTCCACGTCAAAACCGACCCATTCCTGGTTTTCGTTGTAGAACGCACCTGGAATGGAGTCGGTCATGATACCGGCCCGGATGACCTTGTCCTTCATGACCTTGTCGTAGGTCGGTCCGGCCACTGCGGTCTGGGCGATGCAAAGGCATAGAACCAGAAATCCAAAAACAGACACTTTGCGCATAGTAAACCTCCTCAAGGGTTAATGGAAATATGGGGTCCATCCCCTGGTCACGCTTAGTGGGACAGAATTTTGCTCAAAAACAGCCTGGTGCGCTCATGCTGTGGGTTGGTAAAAAATAAGTCCGGGGTGTTCTCCTCGATGAGCACACCGCCGTCCATGAAGATGACGCGGTCGGCCACTTCCCGGGCAAACCCCATCTCATGGGTGACGCAGACCATGGTCATGCCTTCCCGGGCCAGTTTTTTCATGACCTCGAGCACTTCGTTGATCATCTCCGGGTCCAGGGCGGAGGTTGGTTCGTCAAAGAGCATGATTTTTGGCTGCATGGCCAGGCCGCGGGCAATGGCCACCCGCTGCTGCTGCCCTCCGGAGAGCTGTGCCGGGTATGCGTCGGCCTTGTCCGGAATATCGACTTTCGTCAGAAGGTCCAGGGCCATTTTTCTGACCTCACGGGAACCCATTTTGCGGACCAGCTGGGGAGCAAGGGTGATGTTTTCCAAAACAGTCATGTGCGGATAGAGGTTGAAATGCTGGAAAACGAAGCCGATTTCCGCCCGGAGCTGGGTCAGGTTCAGGTCCTGGGCATCGAGGTTGATCCCGTCCACCGTGATGGTGCCCCGCTGGACAGGTTCCAGCCTGTTGATGCACCTGATGAGGGTGGATTTCCCGGACCCGCTGGGGCCGCAGATAACGACCACCTCCCCCCGGTCGATGTGCAGGGAGATGTTTTGCAGGACGTGGAGATCTCCGAACCATTTGTGAACGCTATCAAACGTGATCAACTTTCTCACCGTTATTGCGATTATCACGGAGTTGCGCTTGACAGGGTCGTGATTCCTGATCAAAGCATGCTCCTCCTATCAGATGGTGCCACAACAGGGCAAGGGTGGCAGCATGGGGCGAGAATTGATAATTCCTGAACTTGAGAGTATGAGCAGGGCTATGTCACGATTGACCATCCTCTTTGTGGGCCGGTCGGAGGAAATCACCGATCTCATCACCCGGTTCAGGGAGGAGCAGATCGATGTGGGACTAGCAGACAGTCTGCAGGGAGCCCTCCACTACATTCAGAAGAGCAGGCCTGCGCTCGTCTTCTCCCAGGCGGCGCTTCCGGGGTACAGAGTCGACTCCCTGCTCAAGGAGGCGAACGGAACCGAGGCATTTCCGCCTGTCGTGGTATGCACCCGGCAGGGTTCGGCCAGTGAAGCACAGCGGCTGATGGAAATGGGCGCCAAGGATTACTGGCTCACTCCGCTCACCTGGGAAAAAATGGCGACCGTGCTCCCGAGCCGGGCCGAGCCTGCACCCCCCCGGCAAACCACCCCCCCGAAGAAAGATCACACCATCATTGCCGAGCATCCCGTCATGCAGCGGGTGCTTGCCCTGGCCCGGCAGATCGCCCCGTCCAAGGCCACGGTGCTCATTTCCGGAGAGTCCGGCACCGGGAAGGAAATGATCGCCCGCTATGTCCACGGCCACAGCCCCAGAGAAAAGGGTCCCTTCATCGCCATCAACTGCGCCGCGCTTCCAGAGCATCTGCTGGAGAGCGAGCTTTTCGGTCATGAAAAAGGGGCTTTTACCGGAGCTGTCAGCAGAAAGCCGGGACGATTCGAACTCGCCGCCAGGGGAACGATTCTCCTGGACGAAATTTCAGAGATGGATATCGGGCTGCAGGCCAAGCTCCTGCGGGTCCTGCAGGAAGGGGAGATCGACCGGGTTGGCGGAACAGAGACCATTCCCGTGGACGTCAGGGTGCTGGCCACCACGAACCGCAATCTGGAAGAGTCCGTGGAACAGGGCAACTTCCGGCAGGACCTCTATTACAGGTTGAACGTGATCCCCATCAAGCTGCCCCCGCTTCGGGAGCGCAAAGAGGACATCCTTCCCCTGGCCGGTTTTTTTATTCGGCGATACTGCCGGGAGTACGGGCTTGCACCTCTGGAGCTTGGCGCAGACGCGAGACAGTGGCTGCTTGAGTATTCATGGCCTGGAAATGTCCGGGAGCTGCAAAACCTCATGGAGCGCGCCGTGCTCCTCGCCGGAAAGGGTCCTGTGCAGCCGAGGCATTTTTTGATCGAGGATGGACAATGGCTTCCGGAAGGTGAACTCGGGGTGGAAGGGACCGGCAATGGGGGGCAGGGAATCGCTGTTGCCGCCGAGGATGCCATGGAGCTTGTTCCCTTGCATGTCATGGAACAGAAAATGATCATGAAAAGCCTGGACCATACCGAAGGCAACAGGACACAGGCATCGCAGCTCCTGGGGATATCCGTGCGCACCCTCCGCAACAAGCTCAACGAGTATCGGAAACAGGGGATGGATATTCCTTGAGGAACGAAATTCGAAACTCGAAATACGAAATTCGAAACGAAGAGAAGAAGTTTAAATCTTGGTTTGACTCGGATTAAGAGGTGGTTATGAAAATATTGTCCGATCAGGTTGCAGGATATCTTGAGCGGTCCTCCTGGATCAGGAAGATGTTCGAGGCCGGGGCCAGTCTCAGAGACCGGTATGGAGCCGAGAATGTCTTTGACTTCAGCCTGGGAAATCCCGATCTTCCGCCGCCCAGGGAAGTGAGCGAGTCATTGGCCCAAGTTGCACGGGATCTGGGCTCGCCCTTTGCCCTCGGGTACATGCCCAATGCCGGATATGCGGATGTTCGGGAGAAGCTGGCCGGATTTTTGAGCAAAGAGCAGGGCGTGCAGGTCGCAGCAGGCGACCTGGTCCTCTCATGCGGAGCCGCGGGTGGCTTGAACGCTTTTTTCCGGGCCGTGCTGGAGCCGGGGGAAGAGGTGGTCTGCCAGGCCCCCTACTTCGTGGAATACGGGTTTTATGCCCAAAATCATGGCGGCGAGTTCCGGCTGGTTCCTGCCAGCCTTCCTGATTTCGGGCTGGACCTGGCCGCCATCGAGGCTGCGATCGGACCGAAGACCAGGATCGTGCTGATCAACTCCCCGAACAACCCTTCCGGGCGGGTGTACACCAGGGAAGAGCTTTCCGGGCTGGCGGATATTCTGAACCGCAAAACCCGGGAGTTCGGCAGGCCGATTTTTCTCCTTTCGGACGAACCGTACCGTTTTCTGGTCTACGACGGGGTGCAGGTTCCGCCGGTTCTTCCCCTGTATGAATACAGCGTGGTGATCAACTCCTTTTCCAAGAGCCTTTCCCTGGCCGGAGAGCGGATCGGGTACGTGCTCCCCAACCCGGCAATGCAGGGCAAGGACGAGTTGATCAACGGGCTGGTCCTGACCAATCGCATCCTGGGGTATGTCAATGCTCCGGCCATCGGCCAGAAAATTCTTCTGGGCGCGCTCGGCGCTCAGGTGGATACGGAAGTATATGCCGAACGCCGAGAGAAAATGGCCGCAATGCTCCAGGGCGCGGGATATGACTTTTTCATGCCCCAGGGCGGGTTCTACTTTTTTCCCCGGGCCCCTGGCGGGGACGATGTGGCGTTCGTCAGCCGCCTGCAGGAGGAGCGGGTGCTCGCCGTCCCCGGGGTCGGCTTTGGCTGTCCCGGGTACTTCCGCCTGACCTTTTGCGTGGGCACGCAGACTATCGAACGCTCGGCCGAGGGGTTTCAACGAGCGCTGGGGTAACGGTTCGAACCGGGTCAAGGTGTTCTTCTTCCTCCCCACGTCGCTTGACGTGGGGTTTTTCTTCATTTATGCAGGACTGCTTAACCTTTTGGGGGTCAACGGGATTCTATGTTTGACAGCCTTTCAGACAGACTGAACGACGTCTTTAAAAAGATCCGCGGCCATGGCCGGCTGGATGAACAGAACGTCAAGGACGGTTTGCGCGAGGTCCGCCTGGCCCTGCTCGAAGCCGACGTGAACTTCAAGGTGGTCAAGGAGTTCATCGGACGGGTGCAGGAGCGGGCCATGGGCCAGGACGTTCTGCGCAGCCTGACTCCCGGACAGCAGGTGGTCAAGATCGTCAACGAGGAGCTGGTGGAGCTTCTCGGGGGGGAGTTCGAAGGGCTGAACCTCAAGGGGAAACCGCCCTACGTCATCATGATGGTGGGGCTGCAGGGCTCGGGGAAGACCACGACGGCCGCCAAGCTCTCGCTCTTTCTCCGGCGGGAGAAACACAAGCCGTACCTGGTCCCGGCCGACGTCTACCGCCCCGCGGCCATCGATCAGTTGCACAAGCTGGCCTCGGAACTCTCGGTTCCGGCGTATGCGTCCACGCCGGAGATGAACCCAGTCGACATCAGCGTCCGCGCGGTGGAGGAAGCGACCCGCCAGGGCAGGGATGTGGTCCTTCTTGATACTGCCGGACGGCTGCATGTGGACGAACAGCTCATGCAGGAGCTGGTCAACATCAAAGAGCAGTGCAATCCGCAGGAAATTTTGTTCGTGGCCGATGCCATGACCGGGCAGGATGCGGTGAACGTTGCGCAGCGCTTCAATGAGCTTTTGGACGTCACCGGCATCGTTTTGACCAAGATGGAGGGTGATGCCCGGGGCGGGGCGGCCCTGTCCATCAAGTCCATCACGGACAAGCCCATCAAGTTCATCGGGGTGGGTGAAAAGCTGAACGAGCTGGAAGCCTTTCATCCCGACAGGATGGCGTCTCGGATACTCGGTATGGGCGATATCCTCACCCTGATCGAGAAGGCGCAGTCTGAAATCGACGAGAGCGAAGCCCAGGAACTCGAAAAAAAGATCAAGAAGGCGGAGTTCGACCTCGAGGATTTTCGCAAGCAGATGCGACGGCTCAAGAAGCTGGGCTCCCTTGAAGGCATTCTCAAGATGATTCCGGGAATGGGACAGCTCAAGGAGCAGATGAACAATATCAAGATGCCTGAAAAAGAGCTGGACAGGGTCGAGGCCATCATCAATTCGATGACCCCGCAGGAGCGGTCGGCCCCGTCCATGATCAACCCGAGCCGGCGCAACCGGATTGCCGGAGGCAGCGGAACCACGGTTGCGGAAGTGAATCAACTCTTGAAAAATTTCAGCCACATGCAAAAAATGCTGAAAAAAGTGTCCAAAGGGGGCGGGGGCATGCCCCTTCCCGGTGGGGGGACCATGCCGGTTCCCGGCCAGGGCAAGAAGACGCTCGGACAGAGCACCCGGAAGCTCAACGGGGGCATGGCCGCATTGAAGAAGAAACGGAAATTGAGCAAAAAGAAAAAAAAGAAAAAATAACTCGTGGGGGTATGAATCAATGGCTGTACGAATCAGATTGACCCGGCTGGGATCGAAGAAACGTCCTTTTTACCGCATTGTGGCCATGGACAGTGAAACCAGACGTGACGGGCGGGCTCTGGATTATCTGGGGTATTACAACCCCATGCTTTCCACCCCGGAGATCAAGATTGACGAGGACAAGCTCAAGTACTGGATGGACAGGGGAGCCAAACCCACTGACACGGTGCGCTCCCTCGTGAAAAAAGCCGGGGCAACGAAATAGAAGTCAGGAAAAAGGAAAACCACTTGACGAAAGGCTGTAGAACCCAATAATAATTAGAATCCCCATTGTCGTATCAGATCATTCTCGAGGCGATTGACGGGAGCTATTTCAATATTGGGTGGAGGTTCGCAATGCTCAAGGAACTGATAGAGTACATGGCCAAATCGTTGGTGGATAATCCTGATGAGGTGCACGTTTCCGAGATCGAGGGGGAACAGACCTCAGTGATCGAACTCAAGGTGGCAAAGGAAGATCTTGGGAAAGTGATCGGAAAGCAGGGACGGACCGCGCGGGCGATGCGGACCATACTCGGTGCCGCATCCACCAAGGCTCGGAAGCGTTCCGTTCTGGAGATCATCGAATAAAGGATTCTCGACGTCGATGAACAAGGCTCGGATGATGGCCTTGGGACGGGTGGTTCGACCACACGGGCTCAAAGGGGAAGTCCGCATTCACTCCTATGCAGACTCCCCTTTTGTTTTTGAAGAAGTGCCTGCGCTTTTCCTGCAGAAGGAAGGGGCGCGGCCCAAACGGGTCCACCTCGTTTCCATGCGGCACCATCACAGAGGTCTCCTGCTGAAGTTCGAGGAGATTCAGGGGCTGGATCAGGCCGAGACCTGGCGGGGAAGCATGATCATGGCCCGGTACAGGGACCTCCCGGCCCTCGACCCGGAGGACATCTTGTACGTGGACCTCATCGGCCGGCGCGTCTTTCTTGAAGACGGCTCGCTTCTTGGAGTGATCGAACAGATCCAGGACAACGCCGGGCAGGAGGTCTGGACGATCAGGGGCAGTGGGGGCGATGAAATCTTGTTTCCTGCGGTGGAATCGTTCATCCTCCGGTGCGAAAAAGACGAGGGCGAAGTCCGTATCGATCCCCCTCCCGGCCTCCTTGAACTCTATATACCTTCCGGTCCCACTCCGGAAAGGGAGTAACGCGGCGGCGTCTCCTTTCGGCAGGACCGCGACCTTTAATCCCTTTCAGAGTAAAAACCGGTGCGTTTCAATATCATTTCCATTTTTCCGGAATTTTTTGAATCCTCGTTGTCCTGCGGCCTGCTGGGAAAGGCCAGGGAGAGCGGGGTCTTGGACGTCGCACTGGTCAACCCGCGAGATTTCGCCACGGACAAACACAGAACCGTTGATGACCGGCCCTACGGCGGGGGGCCGGGCATGGTCATGAAACTGGAGCCGCTTGTTGCCGCGCTGCGCAGCATCCCCGACCCGGGCAGGATTGTATTGCTCACCCCCAAGGGCCGCAGGCTGGATCAGAAACTGGCTGTGGAACTCGCTGCCGAACCGGTGCTCACGACCCTTTGCGGGCGCTACGAAGGCATTGACGACCGGCTCGGGGAGCTTTTCCCCATCGAGCCGGTTTCCGTGGGTGATTTCGTGCTGAACGGCGGGGAATCCGCACTCCTGTGTCTTATGGAGTCGGTCTCACGGCTCCTTCCGCAGTTCATGGGCAAGGAGGAATCGACCAGCGAGGAGAGTTTCAGCAGCGGGGTTCTGGAGTACCCGCATTACACCAGGCCTGAGGAGTTCGAAGGCAAAAGGGTGCCGGAGGTTCTCCTCTCTGGCAACCATGCCGTCATTGAAAGGTGGCGGCGCGAACAGTCGCTCAAGGCCACGCTGGCTTGCCGGCCAGACCTTCTTGCCGAAGCGGAGATAGATGCCGGTGACCTGAAGGTGCTGCGCAGTATCGTGCAGGAGGAGATGCCGAGATCCTTAGGGAAAAACCTCTATATCGCCTTGATCCATCACCCTGTTTTGAATAAAAAAGGTGAAATCGGCACAGTTTCTTTGACAAACCTGGACATTCACGATATTGCACGCGTTTCCCGTTCCTACGGACTTGGGGGCTACTTTCTGGTCACCCCCCTGAAGGATCAGCAGGAACTGGCCAGGCGTATCATCGGACATTGGACTGAAGGCAGCGGAAAGGAGGCCATTCCGGACCGGTGCGAGGCGCTTTCCCTGGTACGAACTGCAGATGACCTGAGCCAGGTCATCGATGCCATCGGAAAACGGTGCGGGCAACGGCCCAGAGTGTACGCGACCAGCGCCCGGCCCCGGGGGAGCATCACCCCTGGCGAGATCAAGAACCGTCTGCGCACGGAAGCGGTCCTCCTGCTCTTCGGCACAGGGTCGGGTCTGGCCGGGGAAGTCTATGAACGGTGTGACGGGGTTCTTCGCCCCATGCGTTATCTTGACGAATACAACCACCTCTCGGTCCGATCGGCGGCAGCCATCCAGATCGACAGGATATTGGGCGACATGTAATGACCGTAGTGCCCTCCGCCGGCAGGGATCAGGAGGGCACCCTATTGAGGAGTCAACAATGAATATTTTGCAGAAGTACGAACGAGAGCAACTGCGCATGGATCTGCCCAGGTTCAAGGCCGGGGATACCGTCAAGGTCCACGTGCGCATCATCGAAGGGGAGAAGGAGCGCATCCAGGTTTTCCAGGGTGCGGTGATCAAGGTCAACCGCGGCACCACCAACGCGACGTTTACCGTGCGCAAGGTTTCCGACGGCATCGGCGTGGAGCGGGTTTTTCCCCTGCATTCCCCCTTTCTCGAGAGGGTCGAGGTGCTGAGCGAAGGCAAGGTCAGGCAGAGCCGGATCTACTATCTGCGCAAGCTCAAGGGCAAGGCAAGCCGGATCAAGACCAAGAACGCCTGGCGGTAACGTCCGGTGCTGGAAAGGCCGTGCTGCTGAGACCCCTGCAAAACTCCGGAACAAAACAGGGTACAGCCGGGCTTCCCCTTCCGTTTGCCGGGGTTGACGAGACCGGCCGCGGCTGTCTTGCCGGGCCGGTCGTTGCTGCGGCAGTTGTTCTGCCCCAAACCTTTGATCTTCCCTTCCTCGACGACTCCAAGAAACTTACCCCGCTGCAGCGGCTGAAGCTGGAAAAAGCCGTCAAGGCCCAGGCCGAGTCCTGGGCCGTCGGCATTTCCTGGCCCCGGGAGATCGACCGGCTGGATATCCTGCAGGCCAGTCTCCTGGCCATGTGCAGAGCTGTCCAACGGCTCAAAATTTCGCCGCGTTCCGTCATCGTCGACGGAAACCAAAAAATGCCCATGGCTCTGCCGCAGCGATGTATTGTCGGCGGTGACGGGCTCATCCCGGCCATTTCCGCCGCCTCCATCATTGCCAAAACCTATCGCGACCGGCTGATGGACGTTTTGCACAACCGCTACCCCGGGTACGCCCTTTCCGAGCATAAGGGGTATGGAACCCGGGTTCACCTGAGGGCGCTGGCAACGCTTGGTCCTTCACCCATCCACAGACGGTCGTTCAAAGGGGTGCTGCCCCTGCGGGAGAAACGGGTGTGGCTTCCGGGCATCTGAAACGCGGTGAATTGGGGGAAACGGCAGCCGCCGACTACCTGCGCCGGAAGCGCTACCGGATTTTGGACCGGAACTGGTCCTGCAGACAGGGGGAGCTTGACATTGTCTGTGACCTGAAGGGAACCATCGTCTTCGTCGAGGTCAAAACCAGGGACAGCGAAGGCATGGTCGGTCCGGTGGAATCCCTGAACGCGAAAAAACAGGAACGGGTGGCCCGGGCCGCAGCGCAATACCTTTCCACATATCAGCTGTGGGATCGTCCCTGCCGGTTCGATCTCATGGTCGTTCTCTGCACTGGAGATCGAGTCACGCTGGAGCACATCATCAATGCATTCGACTGGTCAGAGACTCTGGGTCGTGGCAACGCCCCTTGGCAACCTTGGTGACCTTGCCCCCCGCGCCCGGGAAGTTCTCGAACGGGCGGACCTGATCCTTGCCGAGGACACCAGGCGGGCGGGACTTCTTCTGAAACGGTGCGGAATTGTTCCCCAAAACATGCTCAGCCTGTTCGAGCACAACGAGGAGCAACGCATCACCCATGTGCTCACCCTGCTCACCCAGGACCGTGAAGTGGCGTTGATCTCGGACGCAGGCACACCGCTGATTGCAGATCCCGGGTACCGGCTGGTCCGGGCTTGCCGCAAAGCAGGAATACCTGTCTCCCCGGTTCCCGGTCCCTCTGCGATCATGGCCGCCCTCTCAGTCAGCGGTATCCCCCCATATCCCTTTGTATTTCTGGGATTTTTACCCCGCAAGTCCGGCGATCAGAAAAGCGCTCTGGAACCCTATGCCCTCCTTGGGGCGACCCTGGTTTTATTCGAGCGCAAGAGCAGAGTGGAACAGACGCTGCAAACGGCTCATGAAATCCTCGGGAAGAGAGAGTTCTGTTTGGCCAGGGAATTGACCAAAAAACATGAGCAGTTTATCTATGGCCGGCTTGGTGACGACCCAAAGGATTTGTCCGGCCTCAAAGGTGAAATCACAATTGTTGTCGGACCGCCTGAACAGATGCTGCCTACGGACAAAAGCGAGCTTCTCGTCCTGCTGGAAAAGGAAATGAGCCGCGGAGGCACACCAAAGGAGGTCTCACGACGCGTACGGGACAAATCCATTGGGTGGAGTTCCAGGGAGATATACGCGGTATTGACCGAACTTCAGGACAGATCGAAATGAGATCAGGACCGAGAAAGAGGAAGCACAGTTGACCCCGGAATACAGGGTGCTGCTGTCCTGTTTTTTGCGAACCTACCTGGTAGGAGCGAATTTCAATACCAGGGGGATGCAGAATATCGGCCTGTCTTATGCAATAGATCCCGGGCTGAAGGCACTCTATCAGAGTGGAAGACCGCTGCGCAGAGCCCGGAAGCGATATCTTCAGCACTATAACACGCATCCGTTCTGGACTCCGCTTCTGGTGGGGTTTTTTCTCTTTCTCGAACGAAAAATCACCAGGGGACTTCTTCCGGAAAAAAGTGTGGCCGACGTCAGGACCACGACGGTGTACACCTTATCGGCCATTGGAGATTCCTTCTTCGGCGGAGCGGTCCTGGTCTTCTGGTCCCTGACGACGGTCTTCGTCCTGCTACAGGGCAGTGTCCACTGGGCTTTGGCCTGGACCGGTCTCTGGTTTTTCGCGCTGCAGGTGTTCAAGATGTACACTTTCTTCGGAGGGGTCCGGGAGGGTCTGATCTTTCTGCAGCGGCTCAAGCACTGGAATTTGATCAATTGGGGACAGCGGCTCAAGGTGGTGAACGGTTTTTTGATCGTCGTGCTCTGGATGCACGTTTTTCCCCTTTCCGACCCGCTGTACTGGTTGCCCATGGCGCTTTCGATCTGCGCCTTGGCCTGGCTGGCGGCAAAGCTCTACTGGGCGCGGGAGATTTTGATCATCATCTTTGCGGCGTCGAGTATGGTTTTTGCCTGGGTGTTTTGATCCAATTGGAAAAAACAACGGATTTTGATACATAAGAGAGATGCAATGGGGGAGGGAATTCTGACCAAAGAAGTCCGAGTGCTCAATGAGCTGGGCATGCACGCCCGGCCTGCGGGCCGCCTGGCCCAGGAAGCCCAAAAGTTTTCCTCATCAGTCTTTCTCGTCCATAACGGTCAGAAGGTGGACGCCAAGAGTATTCTTGACATTTTGACCCTGGCTCTGTCCAAGGGGTCCTCCATCAGGATCGAGGCTCAGGGACCTGACGCAGATACGGCTGTGGAGCGGCTGGAACGCTTGTTCAACGATCGATTCGGGGAAGATCGCTAGTGCCGAAAAAAATCCTTACGGGTATTCCTGTTTCCGCGGGTATCTCCATTGGAAAGGCGCTGTTTTTGAACAGAGGGCGCGACAAGCTGACCCCGCGGCAGACCATTTCCAAGTCCCTGCTGCCCCGGGAGATCGAACGGCTCGAAGAGGCCTTTGGCCAGGCCGGTCAGGAACTCGAAGACATACGGGAAAAGGTGCCCCTGCAGCTCAGGGAGCATGCCTCGATCATCGATTCTCACCTGATGATCGTCAAGGACCCCAAGTTGAAAGGGGCTTCCATCGAATTCATCAACTCCCTGCAGATCAATGCGGAATGGGCTCTGGACAAGGCGGTGAGCGACCTGGAAAAGGCTTTCAGCGCCATCGAGGACGAATACATTCGGGACCGGATCCAGGACGTGCGGCTCGTGGTGGAGCGGGTCAAGAGTCACCTCATCGGCCTTGATGACGAAATCAAGCCGATCACCAGCCGTGTCAATCTGGTGGCCCATGATCTCTCCCCGGCAGACACCATCGTGCTTCAAGTGGACAAGATCATGGGGTTTGTGACCGCCCTGGGTGGAAAAACCTCCCACATCGGCATTCTTGCCCGGTCTCTGCAGATTCCGGCGGTGGTCGGAGTGGAAGGTCTGGAGGAGGAAATCGAAGACGGTCAACTCATCGTCATCGACGGACTGCACGGCAGGGTCATCCTGGAACCTGACGAAGAAGAACTCTCCCAGTTTGCTGATCTCAAATATCAGTTCGAGAATTACCAGGGCAAAACCATTCGCTGCTGTCACCTTCCCGGGGAAACCATTGACGGGTACCGGATCAAGGTCATGGCCAATATCGAACTCTTCGAGGAGGTCGCCGCAGTGATCGACAACGGCGGCGAGGGGGTCGGGCTCTACCGGACCGAATTTTCCTTCATGAACAGGACCGGGCTCCCTGCGGAAGAAGAGCTTTTCGAAGAGTACCGGGATTTGGCATCCATTATCGCGCCCGCCAAACTCGTGATCCGCACCTTTGATCTGGGCGGGGACAAATTCCGGCTCGAAGACGGTTTGCTGGAGGAGTCCAATCCGGCCATGGGGCTGCGGGCAGTGCGCTATTGCCTGCGTCATCCCGAATTTTTCAAGGTTCAGGTCAAAGCCATCCTCCGGGCCGGAGCAACCGGAAACGTGTCCATCATGTTTCCCATGATCTCTGGACTGCACGAGTTGCAGGAGGTCAAGAAGGTCATGCAGGAGGCCAGGGAGGAACTGACCCGCGAAGGCAGGGAGTTCAATCCGGACATGCCGACCGGAATCATGATCGAGGTCCCTTCAGCAGTGCTCACGGCCGACCTCCTGGCCCAGGAGGTGGATTTTTTCAGCATCGGCACCAATGACCTCATCCAGTACTCCCTGGGGATAGACCGAACCAACCGGCACGTCTCCTACCTCTATCAGCCGCTGCACCCTGCCATTGTCCGTTCCATCAAGCGGGTCGTCGACGCCGGGCACCAAGCGGGCATCGAAGTGAGCATCTGCGGGGAAGTTGCCTCGGACCCGTTTTGCATCCCCATTCTCATGGGCATGGAGGTGGATTCCATCAGCCTCAACCCGCAATCCATTCCCGGGATCAAACACATCATTCGTCAGACCACCATGGAGGAATGCAAGGTTCTGCTTTCGCAGGTCCTGGCCTGCAGCTCCGTGGCCACCATCAACGCCCTGGTCAAGGACATGATTTTCAAACGCTTTCCAGAGGAGCTCATGTTTTACGCCTCCATGATCGACGCGGATCACGAGTAGCCTATGTCCACAGGCATCAAGATCATCGCGCAGAACAAAAAAGCCAGGGCCCAGTACGAGTTTCTGGAATTTTTGGAAGCCGGCCTCGTTCTCAAAGGGTCGGAAGTCAAATCGGCCAGAGCCGGCAAAGTGAGTTTCCAGGACAGCCATGTCCGCTTCACAGGGGGGGAGGCCTATCTTTCGGGGGTGCATATTTCCCCGTACGAGCAGGCCGGCCCCAGCGGGCATGATCCGGACCGGGACAAAAAGCTCCTGCTGCACGGCCGGGAAATCGAAAGACTGATGAGCAGGGTGGAGCAAAAGGGGCTGACCGTTGTCCCTACAAAGATCTACCTCAAGGGCGGGCGCATCAAGGTCGAGATTGCCCTGGCCAAAGGCATGAAGGTCCATGACCGCCGCGAAGAACTCAAGCGACGTGCCGTGGAACGGGATACTGCCAGAGAGATAGCCAGGTACAAATGAAGAGAAATTCGAAATTCAAAATGAAAAGAGAAATTCGAAATTCGAAATCCGAAATCTGAAATCCGAAATTCGAAATTCGAAATTCGAAACAAAACAGAAAGGCAGAAATCCGAAAGGCAGAAGTTCCGATTCGGCTTCGGTGATGTTCTGGCTGATGTTCGTTGATACCTGATTCGGTCGGAAGTCTTCGTCTCTTCTGCATTTGTTTCGAATTTCGGATTTCGAGCTTCGGATTTTGAATTTTGAATTTCGGATTTCTGATTCCCGGAGCGTTCATTTGACTCTGACCCGAAGCCAAAAGAAATTTCTCAGAGACCTCTTTCCCGGAAAGGACTTCCTTACCTCAACAGAGGAGACGCTGGTTTTCGGGGCGGATTCCAGCCGGGGGTTTGCCCCGCCCTGGGCCGTGGTCCGGCCGAAAACTCTGGAACAGGTCGTCTCACTCCTGTCCTGGGCGCATCAGGAGCGGATACCCATCATCCCCAGATCGCGGGGCACGAACATGGTGGGCGGCTGCGTGCCGGATTCCGGGGGGGTCGTGGTTTCCATGCTGGACATGGACAGGATCGTGGAGATCAGTGCCAGCGATTTTATCGCCGTTGTCGAGCCCGGGGTGGTTACGGCCAGGCTCCAGAAGGAGGCGGCTGAAAAATCGCTTTTCTATCCACCGGACCCGGCCAGCGGGAAATTTTCCACCATCGGCGGCAATGTGATGACCAATGCCGGAGGCATGCGCGCGGTCAAGTACGGCGTGACCCGGGACTATGTCCTGGGACTGGAGGCGGTGCTCCCCGGGGGGGAGGTGATCCGTACCGGGGGACGGTGCCACAAAAACGTGGTCGGCCTGGACCTGACCCGGCTCCTGGTCGGTTCCGAAGGGACATTGGCCCTGGTGACCAGGGTGACGCTCAAGCTGCTGCCCCTGCCGCAAGCCACTGCTTCCATTCTTGTGGCTTACGAGACACTGGATAAGGCCCTGGAAGGAGCGGAGGCGGTCTTCCGGGCCGGTATTCTCCCCGTGGCCATGGAACTCATGACCAGGGAGGTTTTGGCGGCTGTTTCGGAACTCGCCCCGGCCCAGTGGCCAGAAAAAACCGGTGCGGTGTTGCTTCTCAAACAGGACGGCAGCCAAGAGGAACTCCTGGAGGAACAGAAACGGCTGGATATGGTCCTGGCGGGGACCAAACCGCTCTTTCGGCGGTCAGGGTCGGGTGCCCGGGAGGAGGAACTCTGGGAGATAAGGCGGCTCATCAGCCCGGCATCGTTTCGGGTCAGGCCGGACAAGATGAGCGAGGACATCACGGTCCCCAGGGGAAGGGTCGGCGAACTCATCCGCGGTATCCGGGTGATTGCCGGGGAGTCCGGGCTGCCCATTTTGACGTTCGGCCACCTCGGGGACGGCAACATTCACACCAATATCATGTACGATCGTTTGCAAGCGGAGGAAGCGACCAGGGCGTCGGCGGCCAAGGAGCGAATCATGGACCTGGTCCTGTCCCTCGAGGGGACACTGTCCGGCGAGCATGGGATCGGCCTGATCAAACAGAGGTGGGCCGGCAAGCAGCTTGGATCAGCCCAAACCGAAATCATGCACCGCATCAAAACGGTGTTTGATCCTCACGCCATCATGAACCCGGGGAAAGGGTTCTAGCCGGGGGTTTAGCCCCATCCAATCGGTTTAGGGTGCTCCACCCGGCATGGTTGATGCCTCACCAGATCGACCCGGGCAGGGCCGTCTCAGGTTTCGTCCTGCACCCACCGGCTCAAGGCCTCGACAATCTTCTTGGCCTGATCACGGCTTGATATATTGAACTTGGATTTTTGACGGAATTCTCCACGGACCTTCTGGTACCGGCGGATGGTGAACTTGTCCGGTCCGAACTCTCCGGTGTTCCGGTCCAGTTCCTTGAAGCGGAAGAGAATGGTGGTCCAGGCGCCGCGGGAGAGAACCTCCTTGTCGACCTCCTGAACCAGAACTTCGCCGTCCTCTTCATACTCCACTGTCAGATCGTCAATTGTTGCGGACATGCATACCTCTTCTCGCCGGGGTGAGCCGGCGCAGTTTGTGATGGTCAGATGGACCGGGTGGACTTGAACCCGGTGTCAGGCTCTTTTTTGGTGTGCTTTGTGGAATAACTCCCAAGGAAAAACCCAATGAGGGTGCCTATGCCCAGAAGAATAAACATGAGCAGGGCCTTGGAGATTTCAAACCGCCAGAAAAAAAACGTGATGTCCACCGGTTCGGTGTTGAGAAGGGTGAATATGACCACGATGATGAGCAGGACGATGGCGATGACAATCTTGTGTTTCATGGGATTGGAACTCTTTCGGTGATGTCCGGGGTCAGTGTTCATGATTTCCTCCGTGGATCGTCCTTGTCTCTGATTCGCAGGGGGCGTGGTGAATCATAGGTGGAAGTGTCCTGGAGGGTGCTCTCCTTGTCTTTGCAGGTGGACAGGCCAAGTGCGGCACTTATAGGACACCAGCCGATGACGGCCGTCACCAGGGGGATCAATCCGATCAGCCCCCACCACGACTCGTAGTACAATCCGATCACGAGGATGATCAGGCCCAGCGCAGTCCGGATGATCCGTTCTGACTTTCCCACATTGCATTCCATAAAGCCCCCACTCTGATGCGCGTTGCTGAAACGTTCATCTTGAATATACGTAACTCCCTGGAATTTGCAATTTCCAAGGCTGTTCGGTGGGATATCGGCACGATCCCCGGGGATCAGGCTCGGATGAGGCTGCAGGGTCAGCCCTTTCTGTTGATGATCGTGATCTGGTCGTTGAGAGTCCAAAAATCGTAGATCACCCCCACTCCGATCAGTCCGCCGGTCAGAAGATACAAAATCGCGGTCACCCATTTGCCCATATAGAATCGGTGGATGCCGAAGAGACCCAGAAATGTGAGCAGAATCCAAGCGATGTTGTAATCCACTTTCCCCTTGGAAAAGCGAAGGTCTGCCTCCCTGTCCATGGAGGGAATGAGGAAAAGGTCGATGAGCCATCCGATAAGGAACAGCCCCAGAGTGAAGAAGTACAGGGTCCCGCTCAGTGGCTTGCCGTAATAGAACCGGTGCGCGCCGGTGAACCCGAAAATCCAGAGGATGTAGCCAAACAGAATGCTATGGGTGTTGCCGGGGGTATGCAATGAAAAGCCCTTTTGCTCTGAGTTTTTCGGTGGACCAGGTGGTCGGTCGGATGGAGCCCTCCCTTACCAGGCCGTTGAAAAATCCCCGCTGACTGCGTTGCTTCAAAAAGCCCAAACCCTCACGTATGATAGATACTCTTCGGTCTTGGACTTTTTTCGCGCCTTGTCAGCGTGGTTTTTGAACGGCCTGCTGAAAGAACTTTTCAACAGACTGTTACCATGACCCGGGAAAGCCCGGCAAGGGAGGGTTTGAGCATCCCGGGTCCGGCATTTGCTATTGTTGTGGCGCCTGGTCCTCGGTTTCGTTTCTGTCCAGACCCTGCTCAATGGACTGGTTGGTCAGGTGCTCGCTTGGAAGTTGTTCTTCCTCCCCGCAGGCGGCAAGACTGAAAAGAATGATGCAGGCAATCAGGAGACGGATGCAGTGATTCATGGATCCTCCTTTGCAAATCGTTGGGACAGGCAATTACGATACCACGACCCCACGGTGTTTGGGCAACACTCAAATTCGAAAAGCCATCACCGAATCAGGCCCAGGATCCCGACGACAATGAGATAAGATGCAATGATGTAGTTGAGCAGTCTGGGAACGACAAGGATGAGGATGCCGGTGACCAGAGCGAGCAGCGGCTGCAGATCGAGATGAAGAGTCATAATCTTCTCCTTTCCAGTGTCTGAACGTTCGGGGATGGGTGAAGCGTCTTTTCGGGAGTGACCTGGGAGGAGGTACTTGTCAATTCCGTCAACAGCTCCAACGTTTTCCGGGTCCAGCGCCTGGTGCGGTCGCGCTTGAAAACCCGGGAGCGATGATCTTCCACCCTGAGGACTATGCGGTCCGGTTTCAGAAGCAATTCGTCAAAACCGGTGTGGTCATAGATCGTTTGAACTTTTGCTCGCAGCTCGTCCCAGGTGGTCGTCTTCGTCTGTTCTCCGGTTCCGGCAAGAAGCTGGTGCATGTCGCGCTTGCGGATACGCAGTCCTTTCCCGCCGCCCTTACCTTCAGGCGTAACGCCGATCCCTTTGAAATACGTGAGGGAAAAAAAACGGGGCGGCATGGAACTCATTGTCAGCTTGACCGTCACTCCGTTCCAGTCTCCCATCACGGTGCGCATCCCGGATTCACCGCAAAAATCCCTTGGATGGGAGAAGAGATGCCGCAACCGGTCCATAGGCCGGATGTTCGCTCGAATGATGAGCAGGACAAGGGGAAGTGCGAGCAGAAAGATCAGGAGAACGTCCTGGATCGAATTCATGGTTCTTTCCTGTTCTCAGAGACGGTATGGCTCATCGCTATCAGGGCTGGTTTTCCATTTCTTCAAAGGGAACACCCAGCTGCGCCCCGGCATCCCTCTGCCAGACCATCTTGACCACTCCGGAAGTGGTGTCCAGAACAAAGGCAGTGTCCTTGTCCTGGGCCAGCTGGTACTTGTTTACGAGCCCCTGGGGAGCTGCGCCCATGAGCAGCATGATCCCGACAGCCGTGATCACTCCGAGGAGATAAACCGTAATGCGTTGCATAATCCCTCCCGCGTTGGCATCTTCAGCGGTAATTCAGCCATTTTTTACAGCAGTCTACCACATATGGGGAGGAAAGAAAGTGGGTGGAGAAATCGCCGGGGCTCCGGGAGACATTCAGAAGACCGGGTGAAGAGCAGAAGAAGCTCTGGCAGACTTCTCCTCGGTTTCCCGGGTTTCCAGTCAGTATTCGCTGGAGGGAGAGAGAGTCTCCTGAAATGCTCTGCCGAAGAGTTCCTCGTACTCGGCCGGAAGTCTGGAGAGCATGTTGCGTATTTCGCCTTCAGAGACCGCCTCCTGCAAAACCATGGCAACAGCCCGGGCAGAGTTTACGGCATCGGGATATCCAAGATCAGCCCGGGCGCTGACACGATTGTAGAACTCCTCAAGATTGTAGCGGTCCGTCTGTTTCCGACGGGCGAGCATCCCCTGCATTTCTTTGGGAAGCTGGGCTCCGAGCAGGTCGCGCTCTGTGGAATGAAGCCGCTCACCAAGGGTTTCAAGCGTTGCCCTGACAACTGTTTCGGCCTGGTCCGGGGCAAGTTCGGTGCGTTCCTGCACCTTTTCGAGAAAATTCTCGTATCGCATGGGATCCTCCTTTTGCATCACATCGTAAAAGGAGTATAGCCCAGTTCGCGCCTGATATTCAATCGATCCCAAACCGCAGACTGGAGATCAGGAGGGTTCAGAGCAGGGCGGAGACGCGGAGGTGAAGGACCGGAGAATCATCCCCCGGGCCGAAACGATCCAGTAGTAGGAGTAGACGACCATCCCGTACAGCTTGAAGCTGTCTTCGACGTCGATACCGCCGGGGAGGAAGTCCATATCGATGAGGACAGCGACCCCGAGAAGAAAAAAAGCCAGATACAAGAGGCGAATCGGGGTGTTATGAACGAGAAATTTCCAATATTTGAGAAAGAAGAGCACGAATGCGGCAGCGTAGACCAGGTACACAAGGATTTCAGGAAGGTGAAAAACGTTTGGAAAGACTGCATCGTGCAGGAGAAAGAAATCATCAGCAAGGAGAAGAAACGTCAGTACGCCGATCCAGAAAAACAGGGACCGTTCAAAACCTCGTTTCAGGAGTGTTGCCGCAAAAAGCGGGACAAAAGCGCCGGCGGCCCAGACCAAAATCCCCATATTGGAGAGCAATCCATAGTAGAGGGGAAAATCGGCCAATTGCTGCGGATCGCGTGAAATATGGGCCATCTTGATGCCTGAGAGGGCAAAGGCCGCCACAACGACGGCGAAAAACAGCCAGACGGCAACAATTCTCTGGAAATGCGCTTTCATTTTGAACTCATTTTTTTAGGATCTTGGAACAAGAGGCGCAGTACCAGTGTTTCACGGACCGATCAAGCAGGAGTCCAGGGGATGCAGGCTGGAAGTTGTTGTGCAGTCGGTCGTTGCTGCGGCTCTCAAAAACAACACCCCTGAGGGGTGTTGTTCAAGAAATCCGCGGATTCGTCTTGGGGGTGAAATCACACAATGGCCGGTGTTTTTCGACTCCCCGCTTTGGGTTCATCTGCTTTTGACCATGCGGTAGATCCAAAGGAGCAGAATCGCCCCGAGGATGGCAATGACAAAGCTGCCGAAGTTGAACCCGGAAACATCGCCGATTCCAAGCAGCGAGGCGATGAATCCGCCCACAAGCGCACCGGCAATACCGATCAAGATGGTGACGATAAATCCCCCGGGGTCCTTGCCCGGCATGATGAGTTTGGCAATAACCCCGGCAATCAGGCCGAAGATGATCCATGCAAGAATTCCCATGTTGTGCTCCTCGTTTTACAGTGTGAGAACCCCAGGGACAGTCTATCCCCAAGGACGAAATACCTCACCATAACAGAAATTCGGGCGAGATGCATACACGGTCACCTGTGAACCTGAAATGTCCTGCCTTTGGTCCCTGCTCGTAATTTAGAGCTTGTACCCGATGGTGCGCAAAAATCTTTTGCGGTCGGCGATGTCCTCCTCGGTTTCGACGCCGGCTGAGGCAAAACCGTCGATCACGCCCAGAATGCCCCGGCCCTGTTCAGTCTCTGCAATGATGACCTGCAGGGGATTGGCTGTGGCGCAATGGATTCTCGCCACCTCTGGAACACGTTTGATCGCATTCAGGACATTGATGGGAAACATGTCCTTCATGAAGAGGATAAACGTGTGCCCGGCGGAAAGCGCTAGAGCGTTTATCCGGGCAAGGTCGATCAACCCCTCATCAGTCCCCGACCACCGAACCAGCCGTTTTTCCGATGCTTCACAAAATGCCAAGCCGAACGCGGCAGAGGGGACGGTATTGACCATGGCCTCGTGGATGTCCTCCACGGTTTTGATGAAGTGGGAATGTCCGAGAATCAGGTTCAGGGAATCAGGGTTTTCAATGGGGACCACCTTGAGTTCCATTTCTTACCTCCTTGTTCACCGTGATGGTTAGACAGAAGAAAAACTCTTCATGAATTTTTGAAGGGAATCAAGGGAGGACTGGGGGAACTGTGAGAAAAGTCCGGCATCCTGGTAAAGTCCGGGTCTGGAAGCGGGGAGTGCCTGCGGATGCCGGATCAGAAGATCCCTGATACGAGAAGGTCGATGGCCTCGTCGATCCGCTGCCATCCTTCCCCGGATTGAAGGTCCACCCCGCCCAGAGTCCTGCGGACACGCGAGCTTATCGCCAGGTGCATGACGGCTGCGGCAAGGACCAGGACCACGGCCGAAAGATCGACATCGTCAGGGATATCCCCTTGAAGGTGTTCGAAAAATTCAAGCGAGGTCCTGACCCGGACCTCTTCCAACCGCCTGGAAAGAGGGGTGCGTTCAAGAACTTCCCAGGCCAGGATGTCCAGGGTCTGGGGTCTTCGCAACAGCGCCTTGAGAAGTCTCTTGAAGCAGAGGCCGATCTGCTCCTTGGGCTCCATCCCTTGGAGTTCCTCCGGCCCTTTGGGAAGGAGTTCGCCACTGTCGGGCCAGAACCCTTCTGATCGACCAAAGGCGGCCACCAGCCCCTCCAGGCCGCCAAAGGCGCGGAAGATGACCGCTCTGTCCACGCCTGATTCAAAGACGATATCCTCTATGGCGATGTTCCGGAACCCTTTTGCCGCAAGGAGACGTCCCACCGCGGCAAAGAGCTGCTGTTTGGTGGTCCGGGGCTGGTCTATGTGTATGATGCGTGCGCCCGGCATACTCTCTCCTCGTTTTCGTCACTCCATCTCCCAACTATCTAGGTATGAATCGATTTGGTTTCAAGTCCTTCAAATTCGGTCGGGAAGACTCCGGGCTGCCTGAGGGGGAGTCTCTGGACAGCGGTCCCAGGTGTGGTTACATGGGTTTGTCTCGATTTGACCGGGCCTGTCCGGCAGGGGGCCCAACGAAATACGGAGCACGGCTCTTCTTCTGATGGTGCAACCGAACCGCTTTCCCACCCTGAAAAACGACTGTGTTCTCTGCGGTCGATGTCTAGAGGCTTGTCCGGTGTTCGCCGCGACGAACAAAGAGGAGTTGAGCCCGAGGGCCAAGGGGTTTCTCACCAGAGTTCTGGCGGAGCGACCCGGATCGGTCTCGTTGAAACGGGTACAGGAGCTTGCATCCTTGTGTGTCGGTTGCGGCCGCTGCTCAGCTGTTTGCCCTCAGGGACTGGACGTCCCGGCTCTTCTGGCTGCGGTCAAGGCAAAAAGTCCGGGCTGGAGGGAATGGGCGTGGAAGATGGGGCTTGCAACTGCCCCGGCGTGGTCCCTGCTGCTTCAGGTGTCCGGTGGCCGAAATCTTTTCCAACCGCTCCGCCCCCTTATGCATCTGGACAGGGGCATGGACCCGCCATTGTTTTCGCAGGCAATGCTCTTTCCGGGATGTATGGCCTCCCACGTGATGGGCTGTTGGACCGATACGGCCTGTGGTCTTTTGGAAGCAATGGGGGTAACCGCCACGATTTTGAAATGGAAGTGCTGCGGCTTTTCCATGGGACGAAGCGGGTTGTTGGGGGAACAGATGGACGCCGCCAGAGAAAATATCGCCTTGTGGCGGGATGCAGGGCGTCAGCCAATAATCCTGTTCTGCGCCACGTGTCTGAAGGGGCTCGGGGAGTATGTCGAACTGGACCTTACCTGGGAGCAAGGTGAACGGGAGCAGTGGCATGCATCCCTCTACAGTTTGGGGTCACTGATGAAAGGGGCTCAGGTGTCTTCTGTGAACCTTGCCCCTTCTCAAGGGGTCATATACCATCGGTCCTGTCATGAAATCGAGCCCCTGCACTGGCTCGAGCATGCTGGAAGCTGGGGGCCAATACGTTCCACCGCGCACTGCTGTGGGTTCGGGGGGCAGTTGCAGCTTCTATCTCCTGGACTCAGCCGCATGGTCACCGGCCGTTTCTGGGACTGCCTGCCCTTGCCGGCACCGGCGCACGTGATCACGGGATGCAGCGGTTGTGTTCTGCAGCTCAAAAGGCATGCCCCGGAAGGGTTCAGTGTGGGGCATTGGCTGGAGAGCCTGTCTATTTGATGTGGCGATTGGGGGGGAAAACCTGTATGCAGTCGCATCGGGAATGATTGTTCACTGTTCCTTCCTGGGGACGTGAAGCGACGAGAACGAAAACATCGGGAAGCGGATGATTAACGCACTGGCGAAAAAAATATTTGGATCGAAAAATGATCGGCAAATCAAGGCCATTCAACCTTTTGTGGACCAGGTCAACGGCCTCGAACCACAGATGAAGGCGTTGAAGGACGAGGAGTTTCCCTCGAAAATTGTGCAATGGAAGCAGGAAGTGGCCAATGGCCGCAACCTGGACTCACTGGCACCAGAGGTTTTTGCCCTGGTTCGGGAGGCGTCCCTGCGCCGGTTGCAGATGCGCCATTTCGACGTTCAGCTCATCGGCGGCATGGTCCTGCACCAGGGCAAGATCGCGGAAATGAAAACCGGCGAGGGGAAAACCCTGGTGGCCACCCTGCCCGTGGTCCTCAATGCCTTGACCGGCAAAGGGGTGCACCTGATTACGGTCAACGATTATCTGGCCCGTCGAGATGCCGAATGGATGGGCCAGTTGTATCAATTTCTGGGGCTTTCCGTGGGCACGATCGTCCACGGGCTGAACGACAAGCAGCGGCAGGAGGCGTACCGTTCGGACGTTACCTACGGAACGAACAACGAGTTCGGGTTCGATTATCTCCGGGACAACATGAAATTTTATATCGAGCAGCTCGTACAGCGCGATCTTCACTTCGCCATAGTGGACGAAGTGGACTCCATTCTTATCGACGAAGCTCGAACGCCACTTATCATTTCCGGACCCGGGGAAAAATCCACGTCGCTTTACGTGCAGATCAACTCCATCATCCCCCGTTTGAAAAAGGAGCGGGACTTCACAGTAGACGAAAAGGCCAAGGCCGTGGCCCTGACCGACGACGGTGTGGTCCGGTGCGAGGAAATTCTGGGCGTGGACAACCTTTTCGACCCGCGCAATATCACGGTCCAGCACCATATCCTGCAGGCCCTCAAGGCGCATCAGCTGTTCAATGTGGATGTGGACTACATCGTCACGGAAGGTCAGGTGGTCATCGTGGATGAGTTCACGGGCCGGCTCATGCCGGGACGGCGGTATTCAGACGGTCTGCACCAGGCCCTGGAGGCGAAGGAGGGGGTCAAGGTGGAGGCGGAAAACCAGACTCTGGCCTCCATCACCTTTCAGAACTATTTTCGCATGTACGAAAAACTCGCCGGCATGACCGGTACCGCTGATACGGAGTCGGTGGAATTCAAGCAGATCTACGATCTCGACGTCCTGGTGATCCCCACGCACAAGACCATGATTCGGCAGGACTATCCGGATCTCGTGTTTCGAACCCAGGCTGAAAAATATGAGTCCATCAGCCAGGACATCACCGAGTTGCACAAAAAAGGGCAGCCGGTTCTGGTCGGAACCACCTCCATCGACAAGTCCGAACTCATCTCCAGGCATCTCAAAAAGCTCAAGGTTCCCCACGACGTGCTCAACGCCAAGCACCATGAGCGAGAGGCTGAAATCGTGGCAGATGCCGGGAAAAAGGGCAAAGTGACCATCGCCACGAACATGGCCGGCCGGGGTACGGACATCGTGCTCGGCGACGGCGTGCGGGAGGCAGGGGGGCTGCATATTCTGGGCACGGAGCGGCACGAGAGTCGGCGCATCGACAATCAGCTCCGGGGCCGGTCCGGCCGCCAGGGGGATCCGGGGAGTTCGCGGTTCTACCTGGCCATGGATGACGATCTGCTCCGCCTCTTCGGTTCGGACCGTATGTCAGGGCTCATGGAAAAACTGGGCATGGAGGAAGGTCAGGCCATTGAAAACAAGATGGTTTCCCGGGCCATTGAAAACGCCCAGCGCCGGGTGGAAGGACACAACTTCGAAATCAGAAAACAGCTGCTCGAGTATGACGACGTCATGAATCAGCAGCGTACTGTCATCTACTCCCAGCGGCGGGAGGTCATGGGATCTGACAATCTCGAGGATCTGGTGCTCGAATTTGTCGGCGATCTCCTGGACGAGGTCTATGCCCCGATCGAAGACGGCAAGGGCAAAGTCGATCCGGAAATGACAGATATGGTCAAGAGCAAGCTCGACGAAATATTCGCTTTTGGATTTTCCCAGGATGGGGACGACCCCCTGCCGGATCGGGAGGAAGCGCAGGAGCGGATCAAGGCCACGCTGTCCCGCCTCAAATCCGAAAGCCAGGACCATTACCCGGAGATTTTGCGGTTTTTCATGCTGGAAAGCCTGGACCGCAACTGGAAGGAACACCTGCTGAACATGGACCACCTCAAAGAGGGCATCGGGCTGCGGGGGTACGGGCAAAAGGATCCCAAGCAGGAGTACAAGCGCGAGGGGTTCGAACTTTTCCAGGACATGCTCTTTAGAATCAAGGAAAACACGCTGCGCTCCCTGTCCCGGTTGAAACTCCAGAAGGTGGAGGAAGAGGAATTCAAGCACGACGATCAGCCCAAACAGCTCAACTATTCGGCAAGTGCGGAAGCGTCGGCACCCAAGACCGTCAAGAGAGCCGCCCCCAAGGTGGGACGCAACGAACCCTGCCCCTGCGGCTCAGGGAAAAAGCATAAGAAATGTTGTGGGAATTGAGGAATTGGGGAGTTGTGAATTGGCGAATTCCGAATTGGGGGATTGACGAATCAACGAATCAACGAATTTTGAATCGTTGAAAAAGCCCGGAAGATCTCCGGGCTTTTTTAGTGGGAATGGTGCATGGGAAACGCTGTTTTGATTTCATTTTGGTTTTGCATTTCACCTGTCAAAAGGTAGTATGGGACAAAACCAAGGAGTAAACGATGAGTGTTATTGTCGATCTTTCCATCTTTCCCATGGACAAGGGGATGAGCGTGAGCAAGTACGTGGCCAGATCCGTGGAACTGATCACCTCCAGCGGGGTCAAGTACAAGGTCGGGCCCATGGGAACGAGTATGGAAGGGGATTGGGATCAGGTTATGAATGTGGTTTCCCGCTGCCTCAACGACATGCAACGTGACTGCGACCGGGTATATATGACCTTGAAGGTTGATGCCAGGAAAGGGGATGAACCACGGTTGGAGGAAAAGGTCGCGTCCGTGGAAAAGCGCCAGGACTGGGTTCCGCCCAAGGAATCGTAACCCCGCTGTCTGGGCAGAGGTGTGCACCCTGTGCTTTCCAAGGCGGGCCGAAGGTTCGGCCCGCCGCTGATCGATCCGACCGCGGGAAGAGCGGTTCAGGGTTGAAAACGATTTGCTCGTTGAAATCTCCAGCAAATGCCGGAGGCTCTCATCACCATAGGCCTGCAGGACTCATTCTTGGACGACGTGTTGCGTTGCTGAAATCATGACCGGTGCCGTGGAAACGGGTCTTGCGGGTTCTCCTGGATCGTTTTGCCTTTCTGCCGGCTGTGTTCAATTGCCGAGTTCTCAGCCTTTGATCTTCAGCGACCGATCCCACCATTTCATCCCTTTAAGGGACATGCCGCTGTTTTGGCTCTTGAACAAGGCAGCAGCGCCCTGCAACGTGAGAAGTGCATTGCACGCGCAGAGCGAAGGAGATATGAAAAACCTTCCTCAGCCGGATCGTTTGCAAGCCGGCCGGCGCACCCTCAATTTCATACGCAGGAGACGGAAGTGATCGCGATTCCAAAGGGCTACCGGTTTTCCACAGCGCAAGCGGGTTTCAAATACACAAACAGGGACGATCTTGCCCTCCTGTTCAGTGATGTTGAGGCGGCCGGGGCAGCGGTTTTCACTACCAACAGGTTTCAGGCCGCGCCGGTTATCGTGGCCAAGGAACTTCTGTCCGAAGGTGCCGGACTCAGGGGGATTCTCGTCAATGCGGGACAGGCCAATGCCTGCACCGGGGCGCAAGGTATTGCTGACTGCCGCAGGACACTGCAAATGACAGCGGAAGCTTTAGGTGTTGAGCCGGGTTCCCTCCTTCCGGCGTCGACAGGTGTCATCGGCGATCACCTCAAGATGGAACTGTGGGAACGGGCGGTTCCGGCACTGATCCAAAACCTCGGGCAAAAAACACCCATGGACGCAGCCAAGGCGATCATGACCACGGACTCATTCCCGAAGATGGTCTGGCGCACGGTCCAAACGGTCGATGGCGAGATCACCATCCTGGGCATGGCCAAAGGGGCGGGCATGATCTGCCCGAATATGGCGACCATGCTCGGGTTCGTGCTGTGCGATGCAGATGTGGACCGTTCCTGGTGGCAGGAAACGATTGCACAGGCCGTGGACAAAAGCTTCAATGCCGTGACCGTTGACGGCGACACCAGCACGAACGACTGTGTGATCGGGCTGGCAAACAGCGCCTCAAGGGTGAACGCCACAGGGGAGAGCCGGGAGTCTCTCAGACACGGTCTCGTCGCGGTGTGCCGGGAGCTTTCCTATCGTATCGTCCAGGATGCCGAGGGTGGAACCAAAGTGGTGACCATCAGGGTCACCGGTGGCGTTGACGACCGGGATGCGGAAAGAGCGGCCCGGACCATCGGCCACTCACCCCTGGTCAAGACGGCAATGTTCGGTCAGGACCCGAACTGGGGCCGAATCGTGGCCGCCCTGGGACGAAGCGGAGCGGCTTTTGATCCGGACCGGGTACAAATCCGGCTGGCAAATATTTTGATATTCAGCCATGGCCGCCCCGTTGCCATGGACAGAGATGCGGTTTTCGCCGTCTATCTCTCCCGCAAGGATATCGAAATCCATGTGGACCTGCGGGAGGGAACAGGCCACTACACCCTGCTTACCTCTGATTTGACCCACGAATACGTGCGCATCAACGCGGAGTACAGGACGTAAAGCACGCAAGCAGGAAACAGCAAACAGGAAACAGGAAACAGCAAGCAGGCGGAGTGGAGCGTCCGCGTGGTCGCGATGAAAATGCCTGGGGAGTGCATATCTGCACGCTATGTTTTTTCTTGCCTGTTGCGTGCTGGTCCAGGGACAAATAAAAACACACCACGATAATAGGAGCCGGCAGTTCTTGAGCAATGGGAAGCAAGAGAAAGACCAGGAGACGACGTTGAGTCTGCATTAGATTCGCGGTTCTTCTCTGCCAGCCTGTTGCTTGCTGTTTCCTGCTTGCTCTAATCGCACAAGCTTGTAATCGTTTGCTTTAAGGACGGGAAAACATGACGGATGACCAATCAAAAAGTATCAACTGGAAGCGGTTGGCTGATTTTCTGTTTGAAGTCGGCATGCTCAGAAAAACGCCCCGCACGGGATATCAATTTCTGGGAACCGGGCAGGAGAACGTAGCCGAGCATTCCTTCCGCACAGCGGTCATCGGGTATGTCCTGGCGGAAAAGACCGGCGCGGACGTGGCCCGAACCGTGATGCTCTGTCTGTTTCACGATTTGCACGAGAGCCGGGTCGGAGATTTCAATTACGTCAACAAGATCTACAACACAGGGGATGGTGAAGCCGCTTTGAAGGATGCGGTGGAGGGCACGGGGCTGGACGGGATCGTGGCCCTGCACCACGAACTCGAAGCTGTCGAAAGCGTGGAAGCGGCCCTGGCCCAGGACGCCGACCAGATCGACCTCATATTGAACCTCAAAGAACAGTTCGATCTTGGGAACCGCTACGCAGCCAAGTGGATGGACTGCGCTCTGGAGCGGCTGCGAACGGATTTCGGAAAGGATCTGGCCAGACAGATCGCCCGTACCGATCACACAGACTGGTGGTTTCTGGGAAAGGACCGTTGCTGGTGGGCCAGGAAGAACGGCAAGGACAAGCAGGCCGAGTAAGCAGGCATTATTCTTGAAAGGATGAAGGACCCGCTGATTCCGGTGTTTGGGATGGAATTGGTTAAGGCTTTGTTCCAGGAGTCCGCGGGGTGGATGAAGGAACATGCACTGTCCGAGAGAGGATCTGAACAATGCGCGCCATGGTCAATCACTGTCAGTTTTTTCTCAAGAATTTGAATGAATGCAGGAATGCGCCCTTGGCCTGGGCCCTTGTGTTTTCGTTTATTCTCAATACCTGTTTTTTGTATATCACTGTACACGCCTGGTCCGGAGATCAAAAAGCAGGGGAAGAAGAGGCCTTGTCCATAGAGTTGCTTTCGGATCTGTCCCCCTACTTGAATGAAATCCGCCGCAAGATCGCCGGACCGGAGAACACACCCCAGTCAGCAACCCTGACGTTTGTGACGGGGGAAGCGGCCCGCCCCCTCTTTGACAAGGTCCGGGTAGGTATTTCAGATCCTTCCCTGGACCAATCTCTCAGGGCGGTGCGCGAGGAAATCGAGCGGGTGTGGGAAGGAGCTTCTCCACCCTCCTGGGGCAAGGTCCTCCTCGTCATGGAGGTGAGCCCTCAAGGCGCGATCCTCAATGTCGGCATCAACCGGGTTTCAGGTCCCCAGGGGCTCGAGAGTTTCGTGTTCAACCTGGTCAAGCATGCCGCTCCCTTTGAGAGCGCCATGCAGGGCAGGAGCGAGCCGCTCTGGATCGAATGTGAATTTGCAGTGGAGGCTGTTGGAGCCGACGGGCTGGGATAAAGCTTTTGCTCGTCTCGGCACGGACAATGGTTGAACCGGGTTTGGATCCGGAGCTTGCAGGCCCAAAGATCGGTTCCTTCACGCAGAGAGCTTGCCGTGCGCATCGCCATCATTTCGGACACTCATCTTTCCAGCCCTTCTGAAACGCTTTTGCATGTGTTCGACAGATACCTGCTGGAAGCGGAAATGCTCCTGCATCTGGGGGATGTGACCGGTGAGGAGACGCTTGCCTTGTTTATGACCCACCCCAGATTTTTCGGGGTATCCGGAAACATGGATCCGCAAAATGTCCGTTCAATACTCCCGTTCAGCAGGACCGTGAGGATTGAGGGGGTTACAATCGGCATGGCTCACGGCTGGGGCATGGGACCGGATCCGGCATCCCGGCTTGCGGACATCTTTCATGGTCAGGCGGATCTGGTCTGCTTCGGCCACACCCACCGCCGGTGCCACCGCGTTTCCGCCCAGGGGCTGATGCTGATCAATCCCGGGTCGTTATCCCTTCCCAGGGACGATCGTCCTGGGTTTGCCTGGCTTCATCTGCACCGGGGCGGTCCTCCGCAAGTGGAGTGGCAGGATCTCTGATCCCGTTGTTGCTCTGGAAGTTGTACGGTTGGGAAAAGGCAAAAAAAGCCCCACCGGTTGTTCGGCGGGGCTCTACGTTATGCGGTGTCGTGTGTGTCAGGAGAGAATGTCCGGATTGACGAGGACAATGTCAGCCTTGTTGCGCAGGTTTTCCATAAAAGAGCTGAAAAGCTCCTGAGCTCTGACCTGGCGCAGGTTTGCAATCCAGAAGGATTTTTGCTGCTCCCATTCCTCTTCAGAAGGAGCGATCCGCTCTGAAAGCCGGGCGGTCACGTATCCGGCATCGACCTCATAGGTGTTGTTCAGCCAGGTGCCCTCGGGAGCAGCGAAGAGTTCACTGATGAGTTCAGGATTGAGGCCCAAACCCGGGACAACACCGGTGCGGCCGAACGGTTCGCTGATCGTCAGCTGGTCTGTAATTTCCTGGGGTGTTTCCCCCGACTTCAGTGCAGCAAGGGCTTTTGCGGCCTCTTCTCTGGCCAGGGCCCGGGCACCGTCCTGTTTCAAGATGGTCCTGATCCTGGCCGTGACCTCCTCGAGGGGACGGATGGTGCGAGGCTTTGTATCCAACTTCTGGGCCAGCAGATACCCTTCGTCGAGAAGTACCGGGGCCTCCAGGGCTGTATTTTCGGGAAGCTCGAAAAGGTTTTGCAGGGTCTCGGAGGGCAGTTGCAGTTCCCTGGGGCCGTCGTTTCGATTGAAATATCCGGTCCGGCTCACCTCAAGGTCCGCGGCCTGAGCAGCGGTTTCCAGACTCTGACCGGAAACAACGCTTTCCAGGACCTGGTCAAGGAGATCGGCTACCCGGTCTGAAGCCTTGTCTTCAGCGATCCTCGTTCTGATCCGCTCCTCTGCCTCTTCCAGGCTCTGAATGCCTTCGGTGCGACGTTCCTCCACCAGGATGAGGTGGTAGCCGAAATCGGTCCGCACAGGATCGCTCACCTTGTCCGTCTGGAGCGAAAAGGCAACCTCTTCGAACTCGCTGACCATCTGTCCCCGGCCGAACCAGCCCAGATCGCCCCCTTGAACGTTGCTGGGTCCCTCGGAATGTTCCCTGGCGACCTCGGCAAAATCGGCGCCGCCTTCGATTTGCAGTTTCAGCTTGGTGATCTTGTCCAGCGCGGTCTCGGCTTCCTTCTCGGATGCATCCCGGTCGAGCTGGATCAGAATGTGCCTGGCCTTGACCTCCTCTTCCCGGCGAAACAGCTCCTTGTTCTGCTCATAATAACTCTCGACCTCTGCCGGGGAAACTGCTTCGGGTCTGGCCAGTGAGGAAGGCGAGAAGGTCAGATAGCTGATGCGGATCCGCTCCGGCACGGCAAACTGGTCGGGATTCTGGTCGTAATAGGTTTTGATCTGTTCCTGGGTGGGCGTGATCCGGTCCGTGTACTCGTCCAGAGAAAAGAGGGCGTACTCCATGCGCACTTCTTCCCGGGCGAAGCCGAAGAAGTCTCTGGCCTGCTCCTCACTGATAGCCGCAGGCAGCTCGACATACTCACTGATCTTTTCCATGAGCATATTCTGCTGGAAATCCGTCTCGAATTGTCCGGGGCTGAGTTGGTTGGCTTGCAGAACGGAGACGTAGACGTTCGGGTCAAACCCCCTGTCCTCGTTATGAAATGCCGGGATTTCTCGGATGGCTGCGGTGAGTTCGGCAGGGGAGACCGTGATATTCCATTCAGCAGCGACCTGCTTCAGAAGCATGGAGTTGATCATCTGGTCCAAAACCCTCTGCTTGACACTGAACCGCTGGATGTCCGCTGTCGAGAGCTCGGGATTTTCATCCCGCATGGCCTCAAGTGTGCGTTCATACGCCCGCATGAATTCCCGGGCGGGAATATTGGAACCGTTCACCGTGGCCACAACTTTGGAAGGGTCGCTGCGAAAGCTTCCAACACCCCAGAAGACAAACACGATGACAATGAGCGCAAAGAGCACTTTCACCATCCAGGATTGGGCATTTTGACGAATAACATCGAGCATTGTCACTCCGATGGATTGATCAGGACGCGCTTACGCGTCCCGCTTGGTTGTTGTTACGAGTTTTTCTCGCGGACAAAATTGAGCAGTCCGCCCGCATGAATAATTCCCAGTTCAAGTTCCGTCAAATCGTTGGTCACCTCAAAGGAGACACCAGACTCGGCCGTTATTGTTACCGGCTGCTTGGAGCGGATCGCGCCGGCCGGGAGTTGGACCCTCATGCCCTGTTCCAGCCGGTCGTAAACCGAAGGATCCACCAGGGTCAGGGGGAGAATGCCGAAATTGACCAAATTGTCCCTGTGGATCCGGGCAAAAGACTTGCTGATGACAGCGCGCACGCCGAGATGCCTCGGGGCCAGTGCGGCGTGCTCCCGGCTCGAGCCTTGGCCGTAATTGTCGCCGCCCAGGATGACGCCTTCGCCGGCCGCTCTGGCTCTGGCTACAAATTCCGTGTCCACCCGGCTGAAAACGTGCTCGGAGATAGCAGGGACATTGGAGCGCAGAGCCGTAACCTGAGCCCCGCCCGGAAGAATGTGATCCGTGGTGACATTGTCCCCCAGCTTGATCAGCACGGGGAGGTCAAGAACCTCAGGAAGAGGGGCGAACTGTTCCAGAGGGACGATGTTTGGTCCCCGGGAGATCACAGTGTCTGCATCATTCTCGGCAGGATAGACGAACAGGTGCCGGATGTCCGGGACGGAAGCGGGCAGAACCGGTTTGGGAAACGGTTCACCCCAGGAGGACGGGTCGGTGAACTCCCCTGCAAGTGCCGCCTGGGCTGCAGTGACCGGGCTGACCAGATAGACCTGGGCATCCTGGGTCCCGGAACGGCCCTCGAAATTCCGATTAAAGGTCCGGGCACTGACTCCTGTGCTCACTGGAGAGCCCCCCATGCCGATGCAGGGTCCGCAGGAGCATTCGAGCAGTCTGGCCCCGGCATCCAGGAGGGGGACGATCAGATCCTCGCGGGCCAGGAGCTGGAGCACCTGCTTGGACCCCGGAGAGATGAGCAGGTCGGTGAGCGGGGCGATCTGTTTTCCCGCCAGGATCATGGCTACACTCTTCATGTCTGCGTAGGAGGAATTCGTGCACGACCCGATGGCCACCTGGTCGACCTTGAGGCCGGCAAGTTCCGCCACCGGGACGACCTGGTCCGGCATGTGCGGCCGGGCAGCCAGGGGAACCAGAGAACTCAGGTCGATGCGGATCTCGTCTGCGTAGGAGGCATTTTCGTCGGCAGCCAGGGGGACATAGTCCTGTTCCCTGCCCATGGCGCTGAAAAACTCGCGGGTCTGTTCATCGCTTGGAAAAATCGATGTCGTGGCGCCGAGTTCCGCACCCATGTTGGTGATGATGGCCCGTTCGGGCACGGTCAGGGATTTTACCCCGGGACCAGCGTACTCCATGACCTTGCCCACCCCACCCTTGACAGTGAGCGTGCCGAGCAGGTGCAAGATGACGTCCTTGGCCGTGGCCCAACCGGTCAGTTCACCCTCAAGCCAGACCCGAACCACTGCCGGCATGGTAATGGTGTAGGGCTCACCGGCCATGGCCAGGGCCACGGAAAGCCCGCCGGCGCCCATGGCCAAGGAGCCCACGCCGCCTGCCGTCGGGGTGTGGCTGTCGGAACCGATCAGGGTCGTTCCCGGTTTGGCAAAGTTTTCCAGGTGGAGCTGATGGCAGATCCCGGTTCCAGGAGGAGAGAACACGATCCCGTATCGTTTTGCCAGGGAACGGAGATAGCGGTGGTCGTCGGGGTTGCGAAACCCCATCTGCAGGGTGTTGTGATCCACGTAGCTGACGGAAAGTTCGGTCTGGACCCGGTCCCTGCCGAGCGCCTCGAACTGGAGACAGGCCATGGTGCCTGTAGCGTCCTGGGTCAACGTCTGATCGATCCTGAGGTCTATTTTTTCGCCGGGGCTGAGCTTTCCGCTCAAGGCGTGGGATGTGATGATCTTTTCAGTCAGATTCATGGCCATTGTCTTCACTCCTTGTTGAAGGGGGGATGGTCAGATTCAGATCGGTGGACTCTTCGAGGTCGAATATCTGCATGTCCAGATAATTCGTGAGCTTGAATCGAGAAATGTTGTGCAGCTTCTGATACAGGCCCAAAACCCGCTCTCCTTCTGCAGTAATGATCTGAACATGTCTCTTGATCCGATCCCGGTCGTCCAATCCGGTATTGCCAAGCAACTGGGCGGAATTGATGATGGCGGTCAGCGGCTGGGAAAGCTCGTGGCTGATGGCTCCGGCAATGGCCACGGCGGCATTGAGCCTGTCCTGCTCCTCTTTGGAACTGATGTTGTTCAGAATCCAGATCAGATTCCATGAATTGCCCTGAACCGGAAGCGCGAGGCAGGTCACTGCCCACTCCTGATCGCTCAAGTGGATGTTCAGAGTCTTGGACAGATGCGGTGTGAACTCCGGAGGTGTGGAGGTGATGTCGCTCAAGAAATGAGGAGTGAATTCCCGTTTCAGTTCAGGAAAGGAAAGGAGGAAATTTTTGGGCTCTGCCGTGTCTTTTCCCTTCAGCCGCGCAAACAGGGCCGATTGTCGGGCCGCCTGGTTGGCAAAGAGAACGCGCCCCTGCTCGTCGGTGTGGATAAGCGGAAAGGGCAGATGGCTGATGATGGTCTTGAGCTGTTCCTGCTGATTTTTGAGCTGTTCCTGAAGCAGATGCCAGGAGGTGAGGTCCTGAATGAGCTGCACCGAACCAATGAGTTCGTCTCCTGAGAAAATGCGTTGGGCAATAATCTGGTAATATCCTTGAAGAGAGCCGTAGATGCTGAAATATCCAAGAACCTGGACGCCTTCGTGGAGAGGGTTGATCTCGATATCCGGTCCCTCGAAGTGCGTGAGCAGGGATTTGGGATCCAGTGTCTCCAGGATGAGTTGGCCGAGCATGGGGGCATCAGAACCAAAGGGCGAGGTCTTGCTTTCCCTGGGAACAGCCCGGCTCACAGGGGAATGGGTCAGCTTGGAGCAGGCTTCGTTCCAGAACAGCACGTGACCAAAGCGGTCGAAGATGACGGCGGCGACGGGGAGTGCTTCCAAAAAGCTTTCCAAAACCTGCTGGCGATTTTCCGACTTTTTGACAAAGACCTGCTGGTTGAGAATGGATGCATTCAGGATTTGCCCAGGGTGGTACTCGATAAGATCGATCTCCAAAGGAAGATTCCTCCGCAAGTCAGCCTTTATCTCCTGCTCGTTTTCGAAAGAATACAGAATGTCCACTGTGTGGTTGTCGAGCATGCTGCGCCAGTCCCTGTACACGGGAAGATCATGATCCACGGTCTGATCGCCGGTGACGACCAGGGCGACAGGGACCAGGGAGGAGGCCTGAGATCCTCCGGATCTGGTGAGTATCCTGTGGGTGCGGGCTACCGCTTTTTCACTTCCCAGGAGGGCAACGGAAAATTTCACCATGAACTCCGCTCAAGACCTCACTTAGTTGCGTACACAAGCCGTTTAACCATGTTCTGCAGATACTGCACTTGGACCTTCACCTGCAGTTTTTGCTGCTGGAGCTTGAAGATCTCCCCGGCGTGCACGATTCCGCGTGCCGTGTCCTCTTCACTGCGCAGGCGCCTGACCTGTTGTTCGATCCGCTTTTCCTCCTCAAGGAGAAGGGCGATTTCAGCCTCTAATTGCTCAATGGTCTTTGGATTCGATCCGTTTACGTTGTTTTGGGACATGGGGTGTATCGTTGGTCTCTCGTTTTTGCGTCCCGCCGGGGATCAGCGGGGTCTCGTTGTAAATATTCCAGAACTGAGGCCAGAGGCTGGATACGATTCCCGGGTTGGACAAGGTGAAGCCCGGACGGAACGTCGAAATGAGCGCCAGGGCCATGGCCCACTCCGGAGTGGGAGCGTGAATCGTCGGGGGCGTGCCTGCCGGCTGTGATCGGGAAGTGCGGCCTACCTTGAACTCTCCAGGAAGCCGGGCGAGATCGAGTCCAAGAACTTCCCCGGTTTCAAGAGCGAATTCAAGATCCTGGTCGTCACCTGTGATTTCGAGCAGGGTTTCCCGGCCTGAAATCACGGCCAGGGCAAAGCTCAAGGGAGTGAATGCAACGCTGTTGGAGGCGACCATGTTCCTGAAGCGGGCTTGGATACCCTCCGGGGAGGCTTCAACCGTGAGAAAGGCCCGCAGCTTTTCCAGGATTTTAGCGCCTTCGTCTGTATCGGGCCAAATCCCCTCAGCTTTGACAAAACCTCCCCGACCGGCGGGAAGTCCCAGAGCATACCCGGTCGCAACAGGATCCATGGGCAGGCTCAGGAGTTTTGGAGCGTGAAGATCAAAGCCGGAAATCTCCAGGTGTCCGCCCCTGGTGTGCATTCGGGACCCGAACCTGGAGAGCAGGTCCTTGAGCCAGCCGGGAAAAAGTTCCTCGTCACGGGAACCGTCCCAAAAAAAACGGGTCTTCTTCCGGTGCCCGGTCCATCCGATGAGCATGGCATGCACAAAAGAGGGGGGGACCCAATCGGGGAGGTGAACCTCATCCGGAAGAACGCCGCTGGATTCGATGCGGACCGGAAGGCCGGCGCTGTGTGGATCCAGATGGACCATCCGTGCTCCGATTGCCGGCAAAAACCGTTGCAACACGCTAAGGTCAAAATTTCTCAAACTGGTCCCGCCGGTGAGCTTGACAATGCCGAACACGGGCAGTGTCATGGCCAGGGCGAGAAAGAGGTTGAAAGGGTCCTGGCCACAGAAGATGGTCCGATTGTCAAAAGCAAGAGCCCCGTCGGACTCTGAAGTGATTCCCTCAGAATCCCAGGACACTTTCCCTTCGACCTGGTTGAGGAGTTTGGCAAGTTCAATCAGGGGATCATTGAGCACCGCCCCGGGAATACGCAGGGACCCTCCGAGCATTGCGGCCAGGGCGAGTCCCCCCCTGGTGGCCGGAAGGTGGGGCGGACCGGCAAACGTGAGTTGCAGGGGGGCGGGTTTGGGAAAGAGGTTGAACCCTTTTTCCGGGCGTGTCTGTTCTGTACGGGCATAGGCCAGGGAGTTGGTCAGACTGAAGATTCGTTCCCAGATGGCATTGTCGAGGTTCTGGCTTTCGCGAACATCCTTCCATATCGCCCAGAGTTCTTTTTCCTGCCGGGGATCAGCGAGTTTTCCCTTTCTGCTTCTTCGTCCGGAGGCGGCTTTTGCCAGGAGTTCGGTCCGGCGGCCGAGCAGTCCGGTAATCTTTTTATCCAGCTCTTTGATCTCGTCATAAATGGATCCCCGGGGTGGATGGGGCTTTTCTTTTGTATTGGGCATTCTTGTGTCCGTCATGATGTGTGCAAAAGAGGTTACATACCTTGAACCGCTCCGATGGGCAATATCGACAGTTCGAGAAGTCCCGGTGCACAGGAGACAAAAAAAGGGAGATGCCGAAGCATCTCCCTTGCAGGTGCAGAAGAAAATGAAGACTTATTTCATGTCCTGACCGCTGGCGGCCTTCTGCATCTTGATCTCGACCTTGTCGGTCAGACCTTCGTAGTATTCGCGCAGAAGTGCCAGAACCTCGTCGCGACCGAAATGGTCGGGCACGGGGGCGCCGTCGGACAGAGCCTTACGCAGCTTGGTACCGGACAGGATGACCCGGTCTTCCTTGGTGTGCGGGCAGGTGCGCATGGAGGCCATGCCGTCGCACTTGTAGCAGTAGAAGGTCCAGTCGATCTTCATGGGCTCGGTCAGGAGCGCCTTGCCGGGATCCTCGCAGGCATCTTCGAGCTTGCTGTAGGGGATGCGGTCAAAAATCTCCTGGGCCTCGAACAGGGTGTAGAAGTCACCCACGCCGGCATGATCACGGCCGATCAGCATGTGGCTGATGCCGTAGTTCTGCCGGAAGGTGGCGTGGAGCAGGGCCTCGCGGGGACCGGCATAGCGCATGTCCAGGGGGTACCCGGAGTTGATCACGTTGTCATTGACGAAGTAGCCGTCGATCAGGGTCTGAATGCACTTGATGCGCACGTCAGCCGGGATGTCGCCGGGTTTCAGGTTGCCGATCAGGGAGTGGATGACCACGCCGTCGCATACCTCGGCCGCGATCTTGGCCAGGTACTCGTGGGAGCGGTGCATGGGATTCCTGAGCTGCAGGGCGGCAACTTTGGACCAGCCGCGCTTTTCCATCTCAGCGCGGATCTCGGCCGGGGTCATGTACACACCGGGAAACTTCTCGCGGTAGTCGCCCTCGGAGAGGACCTTGACCGGGCCGGCCAGGTTGTACTTGCCCTGGCTCATGACCATCTGGACGCCGGGATGATCTTCCAGTGCTACGTCCCAGAAGTTCTTGGAGTCTTCGCCGTCGCCCTTGAAGACCATTTCGCATTCCCATTTTTTCTCGCCATGGGTCAGGGCGTACTTTTCCTCAACCTTCATTGTGGCGTAAATGTCGCCATTCTTGTCGGCCAGGGCGATTTCGTCGCCGACCTTGACGTCTTCGTCATCGGTGTCGCAGACCACCGGCACAGGCCAGAAGGTGCCGTCCGCCAAGAGGAACTTTTCACAGACGCCCTTCCAGTCTTCCTTGCCCATGAATCCGTTCAGGGGGGAGAATCCGCCGATGCCGAGCATGATGACATCGCCTTTGACCCGATTGGAAATCGTGATCTTCTTCAGGCCCTGGGCCTTTTTCTTTTCGGCTTCCAGGTCGGCGCCTTTGAGCAGGCATTCGACAAGGCCTTTACCGCCATGGGGGGGAACCAGTTTACTCATGGGATTTTGCTCCTCGATTTTGAAAGTTGAAGGATATGCCTCATTACCTTAGGTCCGATAGCGAAACAAAGTTGTTTTCTTGTGAAAAAAATCACCAAAAGTCAAGCGCAATTTTATTGGAGCCGGGCAGTGCGGTTTGAATTGGCTGTTTATAATAATGATGATAAAGCTGCAAATCCAAAGCGCGTGATTCGGCCCCAGGGAAGATGATGATGGTATTGCCAAAATGCTGTTTTTAGCAAATAGTTACGCATTCGATTTTCAAGGGCCCGCCGCTCATTTTTTCCGCACTGCTTGGGTGCGGACAGGCTTTACGCAGGGTGCTTGGGATAAATTTCACTTTCTCCTTGACACCCGTTGAAGGGCTTTGATAATCAGCCTTTTCAACAAAATGTTTGGTTGTGGCAAGCCTTTGGAAAAACGGTGGAACATTTCCTCCGTTGCTCCGTGCGTCTCGTGGCGGAGTGCCCTGCAAACGTGGCGAGTTGGTAACCTTATAAACCTTACTAATTGGTAGGAGGACGCTATGCCGACCTTTGTCAATCCTGACAAATGCGATGGCTGCAAGGGTGGTGATCGGACCGCTTGCATGTACATCTGCCCCAATGACCTGATGATTTTGGACCCCGAAGAGATGAAGGCTTTCAACCAGGAGCCCGAGGCATGCTGGGAGTGTTACTCCTGCGTAAAGATCTGCCCCCAGGGCGCAATCGAAGCCCGTCCTTACGCTGACTTCGCCCCCATGGGCGGGACCAGCATTCCGCTGCGCTCCGCAGAGGACATCATGTGGACTGTCAAGTTCCGCAACGGCAATGTGAAGCGGTTCAAGTTCCCCATTCGGACCACTGCTGAAGGTTCCATCAAGCCTTTCGAAGGCAAGCCCGAGCCCAGCGATCTGGACAATGAGCTCCTCTTCACCGAAACCGAGCTCAAGACTCCCAAGGAAGCACTGAACAAGAAGTTCGACATGACTGAAACCGACAAGACGCAGTGCTGGGCCGATATTCCTTGTGAAGAAGGCGCAAACCGGTAGTTGAATCTCGAATCAACCGATAATTATTGAGAGTAAGGAGGGGAAATTATGCCTCGGATTCCCATGAAAGAAGAGCCCAAAGGGCTCGCTCTGGCTGAGCCAGAAATAGTTGAACAGGACGTTGACATCCTCATGGTGGGTGGCGGCATGGGCACCTGCGGTGCAGCTTTCGAAGCTGTCCGCTGGGCCGACAAGGTCGGCGGCGACCTCAAGATCATGCTGGTGGACAAAGCTGCTCTGGAGCGCTCCGGTGCTGTGGCTCAGGGTCTGTCCGCCATCAACACCTATCTCGGTGAAAACGATCCGGACGACTACGTCCGCATGGTCCGCACCGACCTGATGGGCCTCGTCCGCGAAGACCTCATCTTCGACCTGGGAACCCATGTCGACGATTCCGTGCACCTCTTTGAGGAGTGGGGACTTCCCTGCTGGGTCAAGAAGGACGGCAAGAACCTCGACGGCGCCCAGGCCAAGGCCGCCGGCCTGTCCCTGCGCTCCGGCGCACAGCCTGTCCGTTCCGGTCGCTGGCAGATGATGATCAACGGTGAGTCCTACAAGGTGATCGTGGCCGAAGCGGCCAAGAACGCCCTGGGCGAAGACCGTTACCTGGAGCGCATCTTCATCGTGAAGATGCTCCTGGATGCCAACGAGCCCAACCGTATCGCCGGTGCCGTTGGCTTCTCCACCCGCGAGAACAAGGTTTACATCTTCAAGTGCAACACCGCTCTGGTCGCCTGCGGCGGCGCTGTGAACGTGTACCGCCCCCGGTCCACCGGTGAGGGCATGGGTCGCGCCTGGTATCCCGTATGGAACGCCGGTTCCACCTACACCATGTGTGCCCAGGTCGGCGCTGAGATGACCATGATGGAGAACCGGTTCGTCCCCGCCCGCTTCAAGGACGGATACGGCCCGGTCGGCGCCTGGTTCCTGCTCTTCAAGGCCAAGGCCACGAACTACAAGGGTGAAGACTACTGCGCAACCAACCGCGCCATGTTGAAGCCTTACGAGGATCGCGGTTACGCCAAGGGCAACATCATTCCCACCTGCCTGCGCAACCACATGATGCTCAGGGAAATGCGCGAAGGTCGCGGCCCCATCTACATGGACACCGCCACCGCTCTGCAGACCACCTTCAAGGAGCTCTCTCCCCAGGAGCAGAAGCACCTCGAGTCCGAGGCATGGGAAGACTTCCTCGACATGTGCGTCGGGCAGGCCAACCTGTGGGCCGCCATGAACATCGCGCCCGAGGAAACCGGCTCCGAGATCATGCCCACCGAGCCCTACCTGCTCGGATCCCACTCCGGTTGCTGCGGCATCTGGGTCAGTGGTCCGGATCTGGACTGGGTACCTGACGAGTACAAGATCAAGGCCGACAACGGCAAAGTGTACAACCGCATGACTACGGTCAACGGCCTGTTCACCTGCGCTGACGGCGTTGGCGCTTCCGGTCACAAGTTCTCCTCCGGCTCCCACGCCGAGGGTCGTATCTGCGGCAAGCAGATGGTGCGCTGGTGCGTGGACCACAAGGATTTCAAGCCCACGCTGAAGCAGTCCGCTGACGAGCTCAAGAAAGAGATCTACCAGCCCTGGTACAACTACGAAGAGGGCAAGGCCATCTCCACCGACCCCGTCATCAACCCGAACTTCATCAGCCCCAAGAACTTCATGATGCGGCTGGTCAAGGCGACGGACGAGTACGGCGGAGGCGTCAGCACCTACTACACCACTTCCAAGGCGCTGCTCGAGACCGGCTTCAAGCTGCTCGACATGCTGGAAGAGGACTCCAAGAAGCTGGCCGCCCGTGACCTGCATGAACTCATGCGTTGCTGGGAGCAGTTCCACCGGCTGTGGACCGTGCGGCTGCACATGCAGCACATCCACTTCCGTGAGGAGTCCCGCTACCCCGGCTTCTACTACCGTGGAGACTTCATGGGCTTGGATGATTCCAAGTGGAAGTGCTTCGTCAACTCCAAATACGATCCGGAAAAGGGTGAGACCGCTATCTTCAAGAAACCCTACATCCAGATCATTCCTGACTAGGAAGGATCACTACGGCTGCGGGCGTAAACGCCCGCAGCCGTTTTTAAAATGGTCTAAGTCTGCACTGCAGAGAGGTCTGCAGTTCAGACTTAGACCATTTTATTCACGTGGTCCTGATCAAAAACTTTAGGGAGGATTTCAAATGTCTGAAAGTATACTTGTGGTCGGGGGCGGTTTTGCCGGAATTACGGCCGCCCTTGAAGCCGCTGAAGTGGGCTACGAGGTGTATCTTGTAGAAAAACAGCCCTTCCTGGGTGGACGCGTGGCGCAGCTCAATAAGTATTTCCCCAAACTGTGTCCTCCCTCCTGCGGACTGGAGATCCAGTTCCAGCGGATCAAGAAAAACCCCAAGGTGAAGATCCTGACCATGGCCGAGGTGACCGCAGTGTCCGGAACAGCCGGAAATTACGAAGTCACGGTTCAGATCAATCCTCGGCACACCGGCCCGGGCAGCATCGACATGAACGGGCTGGCCGCGGAACTTTCCCAGGAAGTTCCCAAGGATTTTGATTTCGGGATGGGCGTGCGCAAGGCTTTGTACATGGATGCTCCGTTCTCCTACCCGAGCCGGTTCGTCCTCGATGCGGAAAACATCACCGAGGATGAAAAAAGCGTTCTAGCCGACAATCCGAACATCAACCTGGACGAGCAGCCCAAGTCCATTACTCTTGACGTCGGCAGCATCATCATCGCCACAGGGTGGAAGCCGTACGATGTGACCAACCTGACCACTCTGGGCGCGGGCACCATTTCGAACTGCATTTCCAACATGCAGATGGAGCGGTTGGCCTCGGCCAATGGTCCCACGAACGGCGCAATTCTCCGTCCTTCCGATTCGAAGGCGCCCAAAAAGGTCGCCTTTGTCCAGTGTGCCGGCTCCCGGGACGAAAATCATCTCACGTTCTGCTCGTACATCTGCTGCATGGCTTCCCTCAAGCAGGCGGTCTATCTGCGGGAGCAGTACCCCAAAAGCGAAGTCACCATCTACTATATCGACTTGCGCACCCCCGGCCGCTACGACAAGTTTGCGAAAAAGGTCCTTGCCGACGACAAGATCAAAACGGTCAAAGGCAAAGTCGCCGGAGCGGAAGAAGATCCCAAGACCGGGGATGTGTGGGTGACCGTGGAAGATGCGGTCAGCGGCAACAAATCCCAGGAGCGGTTCGACATGGTCGTGCTGGCCACCGGCATGCAGCCGAGTGTTGCCCAGAGCGGACTTCCCTTTGAAGTGATCCAGACCGAGAACGATTTCCTCATGGACAACGAGAGCGCCGGCATTTTCGTTGCCGGCTGCGCCAAAGAGCCCCTGGATGTCATGAAGTCAGCCCAGTCCGCAACCGGCGCTGCGTTGAAAGCGATTCAAACGGTGAGAGGGAGGTAATACAATGGCCGAGAAAATCGGTGTCTATTTCGACGAATCGAGCGTCGGAGATCTCGACTTGCAGGAATTGTCCGAGGCGATACAGAATAAGTGGGCCGATGCCACTCCGGTGGTGAAGACCCACGCAAACCTGACCAGCGAAGACGGCTTGTCCACGATTCGGACCGATATTGAAGAAGCCGGACTGGATGGTGTGGTCATTGCCGGAACGTCACCCCGCCTGGACGTCAATCTTTACACCTTCGGAACGACCATGGTGGAGCGGGTCAACCTCCGGGAGCATACGGTTCTTGGAGTGAAAGATCCTGCCGAGATCATGAATGTGGCCAAGGATTACGTGAACATGGGCATTGCCAAGCTGCAAAAGTCCACCATTCCGGATCCAGAGGCGCTGGAGAGTGTGAAACGGGTCATGGTCCTCGGCGGCGGGTGGACGGGACTGACTGCGGCTCTGCATGCGGCCAAGGCCGGGTATGAGGTCGTGCTGATCGAAAAAGAATCCGCGCTCGGCGGGTTCGCTGCAAAGATGTACAAGACCATCCCTCTTGGTCCGCCTTACGACCGAGTCCAGGACACCGGCGTCGACCAGAAGATCGCTGCGGTGGAGAACAACGAGAAGATTACGGTATATACCGGCGCTGCCTTGAAAAAGGTCTCCGGGGCACCCGGTATGTTCGAAGCCACGGTCAAGACCTCCTCGGGAGAGGAGACGGTTCAGGTCGGGGCCATTGTCATGGCCACCGGTTGGGTGCCGCAGGACAGCAAGTATCTGGAACCCTTCGGCTACGGCGCGCTGACCAACGTGGTCACCACCCTGGAAGTCGAGGAGATGGCCAAAAACGGAGGCATCAAGCGACCGAGCGACAGTAAAAAGCCGGAGAGCGTCCTGTTCATGCTCACAGCCGGACAGATGCTTGACGAGATCGCCAGAGACGAAGCCGCTGCTTTGGAATCTGAAGCCGAGGCCGAAGAAGCAGAAGCTGAGGGAGGTGAAGAGGGCGAAGAGGAAAAGTTCGTCTTCAAGAAGCAGACGACCTACCGGCATCTCCCGTACAGTTCGGAATCCGCATCCCTGAACGCCCTGAAGCAGGCCGGTTATGTTCGGGAAGCCAATCCCGATGCAAAGGCGTATATCATCTATGAGCACATGATGGTCCCCGGGATCAACGAGCTGTACTACAAGGCCGCCCAGAACGATCCGGGCATCATGATGAGCAAGGGCGAGGTGGTGAACATCGAACAAGCCAATGACGGCGGCGTGCTGGTCACCTTCAAGGACACCCTGCTTGGTGAGAACATCGAGGTCAAAACCGACATGCTGGTCCTGCCGACCGGCATGGTGCCGACCACGGCCCTCAAGCCCATTTTGGACCTCAAGTACCGCCAGGGCCCTGCTCTTCCCGATCTGGATCTCTTTGACGGCTTTGCAGATTCCAACTACATCTGCTTCCCGTATGAGACCCGCAGAACCGGCATCTACGCGGCGGGTTGCGTTCGCCAGCCCATGTCCCTGCATCTGGCCGAAGAGGATGCTGCCGGCGCCGCACTCAAAGCCATCCAGTGCATCGAGTCCGTGAACAGAGGCATGTCGGTTCATCCCCGGTCAGGTGACATGACCTATCCCAAGTTCAACTTCATCCGCTGCACCCAGTGCAAGCGGTGTACGGAAGAGTGTCCCTTCGGCGTTCTGGACGAAGACGAGAAGGGGACGCCGCAGCCGAATCCTTCACGGTGCAGACGCTGCGGAACCTGCATGGGTGCCTGCCCTGAGCGGGTCATCTCCTTTGACAATTACAGTGTCGACATCATCGGATCGATGATCCGCCAGATCGTGGTTCCCGGCGACATGGAAAAGGACGGTCCCAGGGCCATTATCCTGGCCTGTGAGAACGATGCCTATCCGGCGCTTGACATGGCCGCTCTGCGGGGAAAGAAATGGTCACCATACGTCCGGTTCATCCCGGTCCGCTGTCTTGGATCCGTGAACACCATCTGGATTGCCGATGCCCTGGGCAAGGGTGTGGACGGCGTGATGCTGCTCGGGTGCAAGTACGGTGAAGACTACCAGTGCCACTTCGTCAAGGGGTCAGAACTCTGTAGTCGCAGAATGAACAATGTGGGCGAGACCCTGGAACGACTCGGCGTTGAAAAAGAGCGCGTTGTCCAGGACCAGGTCGCCATCGACGAGTACGATACAGTTTCGGAGAAGATCGATAAATTCATGGATCATCTCATTTCGCTGGGTCCGAACCCCTACAAGGGCTACTAGGAGGGTTGGAGAATATGGCTAACGCAGTAAGAATCGAGCCTGATCTTGGCTTTGTCAAGGAACTGCAGGCTGTGGGGGGGGAGTCCCTCAAAAAGTGTTATCAATGCGCAACCTGCAGTGTTGTCTGCCCGCTTTCACCGGGCGCCAATCCCTACCCCAGAAAAGAGATGGTCTGGGCACAATGGGGGCTGAAGGATCGGCTGGTCAATGATATCGATATCTGGCTGTGCCACAACTGCGGCACCTGCTCAGATCTGTGTCCCAGAGGGGCGAACCCCGGGGACCTTTTGGCAGCGCTGCGGAACATGGCCTACAAGAACCTGGCCCCGCTGAAGATCGTGGGCACCTGGATGAGTTCCATCAAGTACCTGCCCATTCTTGTGGCCATCCCGGCCGTGCTCTTTCTGATTGTCTGGGCCATCAGGGCCGGGCAACTCGGAACCTGGCTTCCGCTGGTGGACGGAAAAGTCATTTACGGAGCCCTGTTCCCTGGCGATTTCACCATTGACCCGATCTTCGGCCTGGTGGCGCTGTTCGTTGCCTTCTGCTTTTACAAGGGGGTCACCAATCTCCTGAACGCCTTCAAGGACCAGCCTAAGACCTTTGTCATCGGGTACAAGCGTCCCGGACTTGCCCAAGCGTTCCTGGAGGTGGTCAAGGATGAGATCGCCACCCACAAAAAATGGAAAGATTGCGGTGAAAGCGAGAGCGACCAGAAAAAATTCCAGGGACACCTCGCGCTGTTCTACGGGTTCGTGGCCCTGTTCATCGTCACCTCCATTGTGGCCCTGGGGCACTGGGGGGGCAAGGTGGTCCCCTTTATCGAACCCATCGGCCATACGCCCATGCCGCTGTGGAGCCCGGTCAAGATCCTGGCCAACGTGGGTTCCATCCTGCTCCTGGTGGGTTTGACCTTCCTGACCAAGCGGCGCATGAATCAGAATCCGTCCAAACACGGTTCCAGCTATTATGACTGGTTTCTGCTCGGGGTGATCTGGGCCGTGACCATTACCGGCATCGGAGCTCAGGTCCTGCGTTTGGCCCAGTTGCCTGCCGCAGCCTACATTACCTACTACGTCCATCTCATAACCGTGTTCATGCTGATAGCATATCTGCCCTGGTCCAAGCTGGGCCATCTGGTGTACAGGACGGTGGCGCTGGCATACGCCCGCCATTCCGGAAGACTTCCCATGGGGAAATAGAAAATAATTCAATCATTTTCCGAATACGAGGAGGGCATCATGGCCGAAGCAAGAAAAGTCTACCCAATGGAAACATTCGCCGCATTTATGAAAGGCAATGTCACCAAGGGCTATAACAAGAAAGTCCGGGATCTCCTTTCCCATCTCACGCAACAGGATGTGGATGACGAGTTCCAGCTCTTTGCCGGGGCGCTGGCCAAGGGGTACATCTATGAGCAGCATCCCGAGCTGACCAAAGTGGCCGGGCACGAACTCACCGGGTACGGGGAAAATGTGTCCGTCACCCCTCTGCCCGATGATGTGATGGAGCTTTCCAATGCTGTTTTCGCGAAGCTGGAAGAGTATCGCTCGACCATTGCCGAGCAGTCCGCGAAGATCGAAGAGCTGGAAGCCAAGACAAGCGCCGATCAGAAGAATTTGGCCGTTCTCGAAGGCAAGGTGAAAGATTACGAGAAGAAGAACAAGGCCGGAGAAGAGAAGATCGAGGCTTCCAAAAAGAAAATCGACGAGTATCTCGGGAAGGTCGACGATCTCCTGGCCAAGATCGAGGAAGTGAAAAAGCACGGCGTCGTCACAGTAGCGGGTGGCGGAGCTGCCGCCGGAGCTGCCGAACCCGAAGCCAAGGAAGGCGGCGAAGTGGCCGATGATTTCGGGTTTGGAACGGTCAAGTCCGACGACGATTTCGGTTTCTAGCGGGTTTCTTCTGTTCATTGAAAACCCGGTGTCCTCCTGAGGATGCCGGGTTTTTTCGTTTGGGTGAGCACAACCCAGAAAATGCTTGATTTCCAAAGGTAATTGGCCTTACATCTAGCGCACCATGGCTCATTTGGAACTCAAGGAGATCAGCGTCCGGTTCGGCGGATTGCAGGCCCTCTCGGGAATCAACTTCGATATCCGGGCAGGGGAAATCGTTGGTTTGATAGGTCCCAATGGAGCCGGGAAAACCACGGTTTTCAACGTCGTTACCGGGGTGTACCAGCCGACTGCCGGGGATGTGACCTATGAGGGCAGACGGCTCACCGGCAAACGCCCTTACGCCATACTTGCCAGCGGCATCGCCCGGACTTTCCAGAACATTCGGCTTTTCACCCATATGACCGCCTTGGAAAATGCCATGATAGCCATGCATTCCCGTTCAAAACAGGGCGTTTTGGGAGCAATCCTGCGCAGTAAGGCTCAAAAACGAGAGGAGAAGGAGATCAAGGACAAAGCCAGGGAAGCGCTCGCGTTCATGGGCATCGATCAATACAGGGACGAGATCTCCATGAATCTGCCCTACGGCCTGCAGCGCCGCCTCGAAATCGCCCGGGCTCTTGCTTCGCAACCCAAGACCATCCTCCTTGACGAGCCGGCAGCCGGCATGAACCCGGCCGAGAGCATGGCGCTGGTCAAGGATATTTCCCGTATCGCCGAGTTGGGCATCAATATTCTCATGGTGGAGCACGACATGAAAGTGGTCATGGGCGTCTGCCAGAGAATCATAGTTTTGGATCATGGGGTGATGATCGCCGAAGGCGCGCCGGAACAGATCCAGCGCGATCCCAAGGTGATCGAGGCGTACCTTGGGAACTAACGAATGTTGCAGGAGGAATTTATGAAACGACTCTTCACGGCAATTCTCTTTCTCGGTCTGGCAGTGATGCTGGCCGGGGCGGGCGAGTGCAACGCCAAAACGCTCAAGATCGGGACCATGAGTCCCTTGACCGGGGACTACAATGCCGATGGCAACGACATCAAGCAGGGTGTGCTCACGGCTGTTGAGGTGATCGAGGCCGAGGGCGGCATTCCGGGGTACGACACAATCGATGTTTCCCCCCAGGATACGGCATGCGATCCCAGGCAGGCGGTTGCCGCCGCCAACAAGCTCATCAACAGCGGAGTGACCGCGGTCATCGGGGCATACTGCTCCAGTTCGACGATACCCGCTTCCGAAGTTCTGGCCGAAGAGGACATCGTCATGATCACCCCGGCCTCCACCAACGAGAAGGTCACGGAGCGCGGGCTGGAGTACATGTTTCGTACCTGCGGCCGTGACGACGACCAGTCCAAGGCGGCCGTGAAGTTCATGAAGGACCTTCTCGACGCCAAGACCGTATTCATCGTGGACGACAAGACCACCTATTCTCAGGGGCTGGCGGACAATGTGGAGAAGCTGGCCAAGGAAAACGGGCTGAAGGTCCTGGGACACGAGCACGTCAATCCCGGGGACAAGGATTTTTCCGCGGTGCTCACCAGGGTTCGCTCCCTGAACCCGGATGTGTTTTACGTCAGCATGCAGAACTCCTCCACCGGTTCCCTCATGCTCATCCAGGCCAAGCGGCTCAGAATCGATGCGGCACTCCTGGCCCAGGACGCGGTCTATCATCCGCAGCTCATCGAAATCGGCAAGGATGCGGTCGAGGGTGCGTATCTGACCTTTGGGTACACCGATACGGAGACCCCCGCGTACCAGCAGTTCTATGATGCGTACAGCGCAAAGTATGGAAAGCCTGGTGCATACTCCGCCTATGCCTATGACAGCACCATGGCCTATTTCAAGGCCGTGAAGGCCGCAGGCACCACGGACCCGGCAAAGGTTCGGGAAGCGCTGCTCAATCTGGATTTCGACGGTGCTTCCAAACGCATCAGCTATAAAGAAAACGGCGACTCCGGATCGAACTACATCATCTTTGTGGTCAAAGATGGAGAGTTCACGAGGTTCTGGAATCCGGAAACCGGTCAGAAGTTCTAAGCCCATTTTTACCAGGGCCTGATATCCAGGCCCTGGTTCCTCTATCCAAAGAAGAAACCCCATGGACTATTTTCTCCAGCAGTTGATAAACGGCCTGACCCTGGGTGGGATCTACGCCCTGATCGCCCTGGGCTACACCATGGTTTACGGCATCATTCAGCTCATCAATTTTGCCCACGGTGAATTTTTTGCCGCCGGCGGCTATATGGGTGTCATTCTGCTCACCTTTCTGGCGGCCATGGGCGTGCCTCCGGTGATCTGCATTCTCAGCGGCCTGGTTCTGGCCATGCTCTATTGCGCCATGCTGGCCATGGCTGTTGAGAAAGTGGCCTACAAGCCCTTGCGGCATGCCTCCAGGCTTTCGGTTCTGCTCGCTGCCCTGGGCATGTCCATCTTTTTGCAAAATGGGCTGATGCTCACCCAGGGACCCTATGACAAGGCCTATCCCACCGAATTCACTTCAGGCGGATTCGAGCTCGGCGGACTGATCATCTCCTACATGCAGGTCATGATTTTCGGCCTGACCGTGACCCTTCTGGTGGCGCTGAATCTGCTGGTATTTCGGACCCGCATCGGCACGGCCATGCGGGCCACAGCCCAGGACAAGGTCATGTCCGCCCTGGTCGGAATCAATTCCAACCGGGTCATCAGCCTGACCTTTGCCATCGGAGCAGGGCTTGCCGCTGCAGCCGGGATCATGGTCGGGTTCTACTACGGGTCGGTCCGCTTCACCATGGGATTCGTTCCCGGAATCAAGGCCTTTGCCGCAGCGGTGCTCGGGGGGATCGGAAATATCACCGGAGCGATGATCGGAGGGCTGATCATCGGGATGGTGGAGATCTTCGCCGCCGGATACCTCTCCAGCGAGTACAAGGATGTGTTCGCCTTCATCATCCTCATCGCGGTCCTCTACTTCATGCCCAACGGAATCATGGGAGAGAACGTTGACGATACGCGGGTATAAGAAGGCCTGGATCTATTTCGGCTTCGGGATGGTCTGGTTTTTTGCGCTGCTCTGGCCGCTGATGGGGATCAGGGCTGACGGGCTGCACTTTCAAAGCGCCTTTTCGGTGTGGATCAAGGTGACAGTGGTCTGCGCCGTCCTGCTCGGGCTGTACCAGGTCAAACAGAGCGGTTTTTTTTCATTCCTTGACCGACCAAAGGACATGGCTCAGGCTGCCGTTGTCCGGGTTTTCACCGTTGTTCCCAACCCGGTCTGGATTCTCATCGGACTGGGAGCGGGACTTGTCTTTCCGCTCCTCACCGGCCGCTACGCCCAGGACGTGGCCATCAATGTCCTGGTGTACATCTGCCTGGGGCTAGGGTTGAATATCGTGGTCGGCCTGGCCGGACTCCTGGATCTGGGGTACATCGCGTTTTATGGGGTGGGAGCCTATACCTACGCCCTGCTCTCAGTCCATTATGAACTCTCCTTCTGGCTCGCTCTTCCGTTTGCCGCCCTGTTTGCCGCCATTGCCGGGTGCATCATCGGATATCCCACCCTGCGCATGCGGGGGGATTACCTGGCCATCGTCACTCTGGGATTCGGGGAGATCGTCAGGATCATTTTGAACAACTGGATGGAATTGACCAACGGCCCCAATGGCATTTTGGGCATCCTTTCTCCGGGAATCTATGTCCCGGTCATGGAAAACGGCCTGGCCTTTGAACACATGGCCCTTCGCAAACTTCCCCACCTCTATTATGTCATCTTCTTTCTGGCCGTCTTCACCATCATTTGCGTGCGGCGGCTGAATTTTTCCCGCATCGGCAGGGCCTGGGAAGCCATCCGGGAGGATGAGACCGCAGCAGAAGTCATGGGCGTGAACACTTTTTTGCTCAAGCTTCTGGCCTATGCCATGGGAGCGGTCTTCGGCGGTCTCGCCGGAGCGTTCTTTGCCGCGCGGATGCGATTTGTCAGTCCCGAGTCCTTCACCTTTCTCGAGTCGGCCATGGTCCTTTCCATGGTGGTCCTGGGGGGACTGGGTTCGATCCCAGGAATTATCCTGGGTGCTCTGGCCCTGATCGTTCTTCCTGAACTTTTCCGGGAGTTCGAACTCTACCGCATGCTGGCCTTTGGCGGGGCCATGACGCTGATGATGCTGTTCAGGCCGAAGGGGCTCATTCCAGCCACCCGGGTCGGATCACGGTCAGAGGAGAGAGAGTAGCGTGGCGGACGAACCCATCCTCAAGCTGACGAACGTCAGTTCAGCCTACGGCAGAATCAAGGCCCTCAAATCCATCTCTCTGGAGGTGAACAGGGGGGAGATCGTCACCATCATCGGGGCCAACGGAGCGGGGAAAACCACGACGCTCATGACCATTTCCGGTATCGTGCGCTGTCTCGAGGGGGAGATCGTCTACAACGGGATACCCATTCACGGAAAATCCCCAGACACCCTGCCCTCCATGGGGCTTTGTCAGGTGCCGGAAGGGCGGCGGATATTTCCCCGGTTGACCGTGAAGGAAAACCTGGAAATGGGGGCCTTTTTCCGTAAGGACCGCTCCAGGGTTTCCGCCGACCTGGACCATGTGTTCGACCTGTTTCCGGTGCTCAAGGACCGGCAGAAGCAACGTGGGGGGACGCTTTCAGGTGGTGAGCAGCAGATGCTGGCCATCGGGAGGGCGCTCATGAGCAGACCGCAGCTTCTGCTGCTCGACGAGCCCTCGCTCGGTCTTGCGCCCCTGATCGTGCAGAAGATTTTCTCCATTATCGAGGAGATCAACCAGGAGGGGACGACCATTCTTCTTGTGGAGCAGAACGCAAACCTCGCTCTCAAACTCGCCAAGAGAGGATATGTTCTCGAGACGGGCACCATCATCATGCACGACGACGCAAACACCCTGCTGGGAAACGCAGATATCAGGAAGGCCTATCTCGGCGAATAGGGTCCCAAAACGGACAAAGAAAAACCCCGGAGAGGTTTGCCTCTCCGGGGTTTTTTGCGAAGATCGGTCTTGTCTACTTGTCCTGGTTTTCTTCAGATTGTTTTTTCTTTTCTTCGGGGGTGACGTCTATCTCTTCAGGTTCGGTTGTGGCCTTTTTGAAGTTCTTGATGGCCCGTCCCATCCCGGAGCCGATCTCCGGGAGCTTGTTCGCTCCGAAGATGACCAGGACAATGACCAGGATGATGATCAGCTCAGTTATGCCCAATCCTCCAATCATTCTTGGCCTCCTGCGTGTTAAAGTGGTGCTATACACGGCTGGAGATATGAGGTCAAGAAATTGAGTCTGGTGCCAGGAACCATCAGGACTGCGGGAAAATCGAACAAAAACGGGGAAGGGCACGACAGCTTCGAAGGAATCCAGACAGGTCTTGACGGGTGCTTCAAGAGAGACAATTCTGGGGAAGACGCAACACGGGCTTTCAGTGTTCAAGAACGGGCAAACAGGACAGGGGATGAAGGCGAAGATACACGCTCTTCCAGGAGACAATTGCGCGTTTTACAAATCCGGGCGTTGTCATTACGAAGAGTCTCTCAATCCCGGGTTCAATTTCCGGTTCCGGTGTCGACTGCTGGTGTTCTGGGAGGATCGCTTCGAGGAATTCATCACCAGGGCGGAGCGGTTTCATCTTGACCCCGGGACAGCAGGCAGAATCTGGTCTGACCGGATGCGCTCCTTCCAGGAGGAGAACACGATTTGTCAAGCCTTTGAGCGTGGAGGTGAAGCAAGCGAAATCGGCTGCCTTCATGCTCATCTCGATATATGTATTCTGGCGCTGCCGTCCTGCACGGGACAATGCGCCCATTACCGTCCCGTACGTTCAAAGGGGTAACGACCACAGATGCCGAACAGCACGAGAAAAACAGGGTCCGCCGGAGTCACGGGAAGCCAACCGACCGGCGTGATTTATTTTCCAGTCATGCATTCCGAGCTGGTTTCAGGCGAGGTGCCGGAAGCGGTCCGATTTCTGGATCCTGGTCTGCTCCGGGATGTACCGGAGGGCTTCTGGCGCCCTGACAACCTTCCCATTTCCCCTGCGGCGGCAAAGCGGTATGTGGCGGAATCCCTCCGATTCGGAGAACAGTTCAGGGACCCGGAGGAACTTAAGTATTTCAGCGCCGCCAAAATCAATGATTTTTATTCCGATTCCTCCATGGCCATCCGCTCGGACCTTGCCCGGAGGAACCGTCCAACCCCTTCAAAACCCGCGGCATCCCTTTACAATGCGCAGGAAGTACTGCTGCTGGGGTGGACGCTTGAGGAGCGGCTTTTGGAGATGCAGCAGCTGGAGGCGCAGCTGAATTCCTCCCAATCGACGTTCGCATCCATCCTTGGTCTGGATGCGGAGGACGACCTGCAGGAACAATCCGTGCTGAAGGAGAATCTGCGCGGCATTTTTGATCCGTCCAGGGAGCTGGAAAGGGCAAAAGAGCGGCTTTTGGAGAGCTTTTGCACGTTTCTCCCGGAGCAGTGGTGGCTGTTTTCCCGTGATGCGGATTTTGCGAAGATCCTGGAAGAAGCAGGAACACGCCATTCGGCCCCACAGGGGGTTTTGGAGACCCCTTCGGCGCTTGTGGAATACAGAGTGAGCTTGCCTTTGAAAACGGACAGGGATGGCAATGCGGGCAAAAGTTCTTTGGGCAGAACATGCAGGATTCTCATTCCGGAAGGGCTGTAGCAGGCCGAAGGTCACGCTGCCTGATGAAGGAGTTGTTTCGGCCCGAAGGACCTTTTCCTCAGGCAGTCTCAAAGAACGGGTCATCGGTTGAAAAATGGGCAGCACGAACATTTTATCCAGGAAAACGGTTAGACAACGTGAAACAGCTTGGTTCAGTCGTTTGCAATCCCCTTTCCCCTCGGAGTCTCAACGGAATCAGCGGATTTGTCTTTGACTGTGACGGGGTGCTTTTCGATTCCAGGGATGCCAATCGGCGGTACTACAATCTCATTCGAGAGCGGCTCGGCCTCCCGCCCATGGACGGTGAGGAGGAGGAATACGTCCATTCCCATTCGGTGACCGATTCAGTGGCCAGGATCGTATCTCCTGAGCTTCTCGATGACGCGGACAGGGTCAGAAAATCCCTCCCCTATGAGGAGATGCTCCCCTTTCTGCGACCCGAGCCCGGCCTGTTCGAACTGCTTTCCACTATCCGCGATCTGGATTTCAGGCTGGCCATCAATACCAATCGCACAACGACCATGGAGATGCTTTTGGACCGATTCGATCTGGAGCACTATTTCTCGCCGGTCATTACAGCCGCCAAGGTGAGCAGAGCCAAGCCCCACCCTGAAAGCCTGCATCTGATCCTGGACTACTGGAAGGCCACGCCCGGGGAGATCATCTATATCGGGGACTCCGATGTGGACGAACAAACAGCCCAGAGGGCGGAGGTGCAGTTCTGGGCCTATAAGAATCCCGTCTTGAAAGCACAAATGCATATTTCGGATTTCTGGACGCTGCGGCAGTATATTCTCAAGCAGCAAAATTAAGACAGTTCATACCTTATTTGGAGGCAACATGTTCGTCCTTTCCAACTTCCTTCAGGCCGTCGCCTATATTCTGAATACAGTGCTGACCATCTATTTCTGGGTGGTGATCGCTTCGGCCGTTCTCTCCTGGGTCAATCCAGACCCTTACAATCCCATTGTCCGGTTCCTCAGAGGCGTGACAGAGCCGGTCTTCTATCGGGTTCGAAGGTGGCTTCCGTTCACCTCGGTGAGCGGCATCGACTTTTCGCCGATCATAGTCATCCTGGCCATTCAGTTCCTGAAAGTTTTTGTGGTGGGATCGCTCTACCAGTTCGCGCACCGAATGTGAGCAATCTCCTCGTGAAGGGGAGGCTGAGTTTCCCTCAGGCCCAGGGTGCCTAAGGGAGGTTTTCCGGACAGATATCGAACCCTTGGGGAAAAAGAGGTTGCAAAGATTTGAAACAAAGACCATGATTGCCTCGAACCTGCCGAGGTCATCCGTCAATGCAGCATCCCGCGTACGTATCAAAGGCCGACCCCCACACTTGGCGACTCAAACTCTGGGTCCAGCCGAGGTCCAAACGAAATGGGCTTGCAGGGGAGTACCAGGCGTGTTTGAAAGTACGCATCACTTCCCCTCCCGTGGACGACAAAGCCAATTCCGCAGTCTGTGCCTTTATCGCCGAGATTCTCGGTATCAAGTCGCATCAGGTCATACTCGAGAGTGGTCATGCCGGCAGGCAGAAAACTTTGTGCATTACGGCAGAACAAGAACCCGCATGGATTCGTCTGTCTGAAACACTGTAAGAGACAGAAAAAAAGGAGAATTCCATGGAACAGCATGAACTCGATCTCATTGCCAAGTATCGGGATTCCGACGAAGAGCTCAATACTCTCTGGGAACAACACCTCCGCTTCGAAAGAGAGCTCGATAAGATCGAATCAAAACCGTACCTCACTCCCGGCGAAGAGCTGGAGGTGAAGGACATGAAAAAGAAGAAGCTGGCCGGAAAGACGAAGATCCAGAAGATCCTTGACAAGTATCGACAACAATCGGAGGCATGATATGGAGCTCAAGGGAGCTCAGATCCTTCTCGAATGTCTGCGCAAGGAAGAGGTGGATGTCCTCTTCGGCTTTCCCGGGGGAGCCGTCATCGACATCTATGATGTGATGCCGCAATATCCGATACGGCATATCCTTGTCCGTCATGAACAGGGTGCGGTCCACGCTGCAGACGGGTATGCCCGGGCCACCGGCAAACCCGGCGTCTGCCTCGTCACGTCCGGACCGGGAGCCACAAACACCGTGACCGGAATCGCCACAGCGTACATGGACTCCATTCCCATGGTGGTCCTTACCGGACAGGTCCCCACTCCCCTGATCGGCAACGATGCCTTTCAGGAAGTCGATATCGTGGGGATCAGCCGTCCCTGCACCAAGCACAACTACCTGGTCAAGGACGTGCGCGAGCTTGCCGGAATCATCAAGCAGGCCTTCTATCTGGCCAGATCGGGTCGCCCCGGCCCGGTGCTCGTGGATCTGCCCAAGGATGTCATGCAGGCGGTCTGTGAATTCACCTACCCCGATGATGTGCATATCCGCAGCTACAATCCCCATTACGAACCCAACACCAAACAGCTCAGACGGGTCGTGGAGCTGCTCTTGAGCGCCAAGTCCCCGCTCATCTATGCGGGGGGCGGGGTCGTCCTTTCCAACGCCCACGAGGATCTCATCTGGCTGGCCCGGACCCTGCAGATTCCGATCACGGCCACCCTCATGGGACTGGGGGCCTTTCCCAGTGACGACCCCCTGTGGCTGGGCATGCTCGGGATGCACGGCACGTATGCTGCAAACATGGCTGTGCACAATACTGATCTGCTTCTGGCCATAGGAGCCAGGTTCGACGATCGGGTAACCGGAAAAATCAGCGCGTTCGCCTCCAACGCCAAGGTGGTGCACATCGATATCGATCCCACCTCCATTCAAAAAAACGTCTCAGTGGACGTGCCTATGGTGGCGGGATGCAGGGAGGCTTTGAGCGGATTGCGCCGTGAACTGGAAGACAAGGTCAGGGACAAGGACTGGGCGGTTGAACACGGAACGTGGCTGGAGACAATCCGGAAGTGGGCTCAGGCCCATCCCCTGAGTTACGACACGACCTCTGAGGTGCTCAAACCCCAGGCGGTGGTGGAGAAGATCCACGAGATCACCAAAGGCGAAGCGATCATCACCACAGAGGTTGGTCAGAACCAGATGTGGGCCGCACAATTCTACCGGTTCAAGCGCCCCCGCTCCCTGCTCACCTCGGGGGGGCTGGGAACCATGGGCTATGGATTTCCGGCAGCCATCGGGGCCCAGGTCGCGTTTCCCGGTACGCCGGTCATCGATATCGCCGGAGACGGGTCCATTCAGATGAACATCCAGGAACTGGCCACTGTGGTCAGCTATGAGCTTCCGGTGAAAGTGGTCATTTTGAACAACGGATATCTCGGCATGGTCCGGCAGTGGCAGGAACTCTTCTACCAGAAGAACTACTGCTCCACATGTCTGCACAAGAATCCGGATTTTGTGGCCGTGGCCAGAGCCTATGGCGCCGAGGGCTACCGGATCAAGACCAAACAGGAATTGGAGGAGATCCTTCCTCTGGCACTGGCCTCACCAAATCCGGCGTTCATCGACGTCTGGGTCGATCAGGAAGAGAATGTCTATCCCATGGTCCCGGCCGGGGCAGGGCTTTCCGAAATGCTGCTGGTATAGGAGGGACCATGCGCCACATCCTGTCTGTTCTTGTTGAAAACGAACCTGGTGTACTCTCCCGCGTGGCAGGGCTGTTCAGCGGCAGAGGGTTCAACATCGAGAACCTGAACGTGGGTTCCACCCTGGAGAAAGGGGTTTCCCACATGACCATCACCACTGTAGGGGATGACCAGATTATCGAGCAGATCATCAAGCAGTTGCGCAAGGTGGTCACGGTGATCAAAGTGGTGGATCTCACCGACCTCAAGAGTGTGGAACGGGAGATGGCTCTGCTCAAGGTCAATGCGGAAGACGGAAACAGGGCGGAGATTCTCCGTATCGTGGACATCTTCCGCTGCAAGGTCGTGGACGTGAGCCCTGACACCCTGATCATTGAAACGACGGGAGATCAGGGAAAGATCATGGCTCTCATCAATCTTCTGCAGCGGTTCGGGATCAAGGAAATCGCCCGCACCGGCACGGTGGCCATGCGCCGGTCCATGCAGATCTGATAGTTAAGCCAAGCATGAAACAAGGAAAATCACATGAAGATGTATTACGAAAATGACGCTGATCTGGGGGTCTTGAAAGACAAGACCGTGGCCATCATCGGATATGGAAGCCAGGGCCACGCCCATGCGTTGAACCTGCGCGATTCCGGGGTCAACGTCGTTGTGGGGCAGCGGCCCGGCGGAGCAAACTACCAGCTGGCCAAAGAGCACGGCTTCACTCCGGTGAGCGCATCAGAAGCGGCCATGAAGGCGGATGTCATCCAGATCCTTGTCCAGGATCAATATCAGCCCACGTTGTTCGAAAAAGAAGTCAGGGAGAACCTCACCGCAGGCAAAACCCTGATCTTCAGCCATGGCTTCAATATCCACTACAACCAGATCGTCCCGCCCAAGGACCTGGATGTGGTCATGGTGGCTCCCAAAGGGCCGGGCCACCTGGTTCGCCGCGAGTATGAGCGCGGCGGCGGGGTTCCCGGACTCGTGGCCATCCATCAGGATCACACCGGCAAGGCCATGGCGACCGCCATGGCCTACGCCAAGGGGATCGGCTGCACCCGTTCCGGAGTCATCGAAACCACGTTTTCCGAAGAGACCGAGACGGATCTTTTTGGCGAGCAGGCTGTGCTCTGCGGCGGCGCCACCGCTCTGATCAAGGCCGGCTTCGAAACCCTGGTTGAGGCCGGATATAAACCGGAGGTGGCCTACTTCGAATGCATGCACGAACTCAAGCTCATCGTGGACCTGCTCTATGAAGGGGGGATGGCCCAAATGCGCCACTCCATCAGCGACACCGCCGAATACGGCGATTATGTGTCCGGCCCCAGAGTGGTCAACAGTGCGGTCAAGGCCGAAATGAAGAAAATTCTCACAGATATTCAGGATGGCACGTTTGCCCGCAACTGGATTCTTGAAAACCAGGCCGGCAAGCCCTCGTTCGAAGCGCTTCGCCGCAAGGGACGGGAGCATCAGATCGAAGAGGTCGGCGCCAGACTGCGAAAGATGATGGCCTGGCTCGACAAGTAAACGCATGGGAAAGGCCACGTCTTGGTGGCCTTTTTTTTATAATCCCCGCAAGTCCAGGAAAATTCATGACCAGAGAAGAATTCATTCAGCAGTTCGATAAACATGAAAAGACTATCCGGATCTATTTGGAGCAGGGGCTTTCGAGCGAAGCTCTTGAGCTGGCGCAGGATGCCCTGGATGATTTGGAAAATTCGGGTTCCCTGGCCAGTACGCATGAATTCCAAAAAATCTGGGATGAACGAAGAAGCACTTTCAAGGGATACCTGTCCAGAGCCAGGGAACTGCAACAAAAGTATGAAGACGATGATCTGGAGGTCGTGGAAGAGGTCGTCAAAACTGAGATTTCCCCCCAGGCGCTGTGCTCTCGGGGTGAAGCGCTCATGGACGTGGGGGAATACGACAAGGCCCTGGATGATCTGAATCTGGCCTATGAGAAGGGGCTCAAGGAATACAAGGTGGCGTATTTGATTCTCGAGTGCCTGAACAAGAAGGGCAGACTGGAGGAGCAGGCCAGATTCATCAAGGAGGTGCTGGAGGAGACGGAGCTTCGGGAGGAGGAGCAAGCCAAGCTGTATTACAGGTTGGGCATCATCTATCTGCATCAGGACAAGAAAACCCAGGCCAGACAGGCCCTGTGGCAGGTCAAGCGAATCGACGAGGATTTCCCGGGGCTGGAAGATAAGCTCAAACCCCTGGAGGAGGACAAGGGCCAGTCCAAGAGTCGCTATGACCTTCTGATCCGGGAAGGAAAAATCACGCAGGAGACGCTGAAGAAGGTGTTGGCCGAGGCCAAACTGCGCCAGGAGGATCCGGATCATCTTCTGATCAGCGATTACGGCATTTCCAAAGCGGATTTAGGCGAGTCCTTGAGCGAATATTACAACGTCCCCTACGTCCCCTTTCAGAGTTCCATCGAGCCGCCGTTTGAGCTTTTTGAAAAAAAGAAGCTCGACCCCGACTTTCTCAAGCGGTCCCAATGGGTGCCCTTTGCCCATGGCGGCCGCTCCATAGAGATCCTCATGGCCAACCCCTACGACCTGGACAAGCTGGGGGAGATCAAGTTCCTGTTCGAGACCAGCAATATCGATGTCAAGGTCGCTTTGGCCGAAGACATCAGCCAGTTCGTGGAGCACTTCTACAAGGCCTTGTCCGCGGACAAGGAACTTTCCGTGCTCGGCGAGGACCTGGATGTCGACGCGGCCTTGGACGGAGGGCAGGATCTCGAGTACGAGTATGAGGAAGACCACCTCAGTCATGGAGACAGCGAAGTGGTCAGGCTGGTGAACGCGCTTTTGCTGGAAGCGTGGCGCAAAGGGGTCTCAGACATTCATATCGAGCCCAACCCCAGGGACCGGTACTGTCTGATCCGGTTCCGCGAGGACGGCTCCTGCCACGAGTACCGCAAGATCAGGCTCGGACTGGCCAAGCCCATTGTCTCCCGCATCAAGATCATGGCCCACCTGGACATTGCCGAACGGAGACTGCCCCAGGACGGAAAGGTCAAGATCAGGCTTCCGGACCGCAACCGGATGGTGGAGTACCGCGTCGCCACCCTGCCCACCATCGAGGGCCAGGAAGACGTGGTCCTGCGCGTGCTCGCTTCCGGCAAGCCGCTTCCCCTGGAGCGCCTCGGGCTTCTTGAAAACAATATGGAAGATTTCAAGAAGTGCATTTACCAGCCTTACGGCATGATCCTGTGTGTCGGCCCGACGGGTTCAGGGAAAACCACCACCCTGCACTCGGCCCTTTCCTATATCAACACCCCGGAGCGGAAGATCTGGACGGCCGAGGATCCCGTGGAAATTTCCCAGAACGGTCTGCGGCAGGTCCAGATCAACCCGAAAATTGGACTGACCTTTGCCTCGGCCTTGCGCTCGTTTTTGCGGGCCGATCCGGACGTGATCATGATCGGGGAGATGCGCGACTCGGAAACGGCTCATATCGGCGTGGAATCGTCCCTGACCGGCCATCTGGTCTTTTCCACCCTGCACACCAACTCCGCCCCGGAGACCATTACCCGTCTTTTGGACATGAAAATCGATCCCTTCAATTTTGCGGACTCGCTCATCTGCGTCCTGGCCCAACGGCTGATGAAGACCCTGTGTTCCAGCTGTAAAGAGCCCTACACCCCGGACCAGGAGGAGCTGGAAACCCTGAAAAAGGAGTTCGGTGCAGGATTTGACGAACGAGTACTCCCGATCTTCCAAAAAAATGATTCCAAGCTCTTTCGGGCCAAGGGATGCCCTCAGTGCAACCAGGGATACCGGGGCCGGATCGGCGTGCACGAACTCATGCTCAATACCGACCCCATAAAGTTCATGATCAAGACCCGAAAACCCACGGAGGAAATCCGAAAGGAAGCCCTTAAAGACGGAATGCTCACCTTGAAACAGGACGGCATTCTCAAGGTTTTCATGGGCATGACGGACATTCGGCAGGTCCGGGCGGTGGCTGCGTCCTGAGAAAGAAGGCAAAAAATTCGAAAACCGAATCCCGAAATTCGAAACAAAGAACCGAACCGGGACGGCGTGGGTCCCGCTCAAAAACGGATCACAGCGTCCATAAAAAAGGCTGACCCAGGAGATGGGTCAGCCTTTTTTTCGGGAGAGTTCATTGGGAAAAATGGCGGAGAGGGTGGGATTTGAACCCACGTACGGGGGATTAGCCCGTAACCCGATTTCGAGTCGGGGCCGTTACGACCGGACTTCGGTACCTCTCCGCGTTTGGGAAGGGGGAGTATACGTCGAAGGGAGTCTTCGATCAACCCTTGTTTTCAAGGGGTTGTTGCAGGTTTTGACGCTGCCGACGGGCGCGGAAAAAGGATTGCAGGAGGGCTGACGAACGACCGGCCAGGACGCCTTCCAGGGTCCAGAAGGTATGGTTCGTCCACTGAAGTTCTGCTCCGTTCAATCTGGAGCGGACAGCCCCGGACTTCGGGTCGGCGGCTGCAAAGACCAGTCCCGCCACCCGGGCGTGGATCAGTGCCCCCAGGCACATGAGACACGGCTCCAGGGTCACGACCAGAACCGTTCCAGGGAGACGATAGTTGCCAATCCTCCGGGCTGCCCGGCGAAGGGCCCGGATTTCGGCATGGCCGGTGGGGTCGTTTTTGCCTATGGGCTGGTTGCAGGCCGCGGACACCACCGCCCCACCGGCATCCAAGAGGACCGCTCCGACCGGCACCTCGCCGCGCGTTGCAGCCAGCTTTGCCTCGACAAGTGCAAGCTCCATGACCTCCTCCCAGGAGGAAAATGCCCCCGGGGGATGATCAGGAGGCCCAAGGAGTTCGACCATCTAGCCCTGTTCCTTCAGATAGCGGACCCCGTTTTCCATCAGGACCAGGCCCAGCTGGTCGCCGGCACCCCGTGTCCAGGAGGGGTGGTTGGTGGGATGGTTGTATGCCTCCGGGTGAGGCATGAGCCCCATGATCCGACCCGACGGGTCGGTCAGTGCCGCAATGGCCAGAGGGGAGCCGTTGGGGTTGAAGGGGTATTCCTGGGAAGGGTCCCCGGTTTCCGGGTCGATGTACTGCAGGGCCACCAGGTTGTGTCTGACCATGGCCGCGAGCGTGGCCTCGTTCATGGGGATGAGTTTGCCTTCGCCGTGGCGCACCGGGAGATAGAGCCGGTCGATGCCCCTGGTGAAGACGCAGGGGGAGGCCGGGTTGGCTTTGAGGTGGACCCACCGGTCCTCGAACCGGGCTGAATCGTTGTAGCTCAGACTGCACTGACGCTGGAAGTACTGCCCGTCAATTGCCGGCAGAAGGCCGAACTTGACCAGGAGCTGAAACCCATTGCAGATGCCGAGGATCAGCCCCCCGGATTCGAAAAAATTCCAGAGCTGCCTTTCCAAAGGGTTTTCTGAACCGGTGAGCGTGTATTTCCATCGCAGCGCTGCGGCCTGCGCGGCCCCAAGATCGTCCGCGTCCAGAAATCCGCCCGGAAAGAGCAGAAAATTGAAATCCGAAAGTTTGATCCGCTCGGCCACCAGATCGGCGAAATGGGCGATGACCGTTTCGTCTGCGCCGGCCTTTTTGACGGCAAAACCGGTCTCCCGTTCGCAGTTCGTTCCATATCCGGTGATGACGAGCGCCCGGACCTGACCCATGGGTTTCCTCCTGCAAAATGGTTGGGCGGAACAGGAGCGCTTGACACATTTTGCACCCAAGCCTACGTGTACCCCGCTCCAGATGGGGGAACATAAGTTTTGCCCAGGAGGCCGTCAACAGATGGTCTTGCAAGGGGTCCATGGTTGCTGATCATCGGTGGGCAAGCACCATCTCTTCCATTCGGACCATATCCCGGGACGTGAAAAAAATCCTGGCCGTTTTCAAGGCAGATGCAGACAGGAGTGCTTTAACTTGCTGGAAGGTTTGCATTTTTTAGGAAGGGTTGGAGAGAAACAGAGTTTCGACTTTGCCGAGGTCTCTGTGTATAAGGGGGCGAATTTGAGATCGGAACGGACTCGGAACATACAACGCGTGCAAGGTGGGTGTGCATGAAGACGAAGTTCATATTCATCACAGGAGGGGTCCTGTCCTCTCTAGGCAAGGGATTAGCGGCAGCTTCCATCGGGGCCCTGCTCATTGCCAGGGGACTCAAGGTCACCATTCAGAAGCTCGATCCCTACATCAACGTGGATCCCGGGACCATGAACCCCTTCCAGCACGGCGAAGTGTACGTCACGGATGACGGAGCGGAAACCGATCTCGACCTCGGCCATTACGAGCGCTATCTCGACGTGCCCATGGCCCAGAACAACAACTTCACCTCCGGGTCCATCTACAACGCGGTCATTACCAAAGAGCGACGGGGCGACTACCTGGGCGGCACCGTGCAGGTCATTCCCCACATCACCGACGAAATCAAGCAGGCGGTTCTGGGAGTGGCCAAGGACGAGGATGTGGCCATCATCGAGATCGGCGGAACCGTGGGCGATATCGAAGGACAGCCTTTTTTGGAGGCGATCCGCCAGCTCAGGTCGGACCTGGGCAAGGACAATGTCCTGTACATCCACCTGACCCTGGTGCCGTACATCAGGGCGGCCGGCGAACTGAAGACCAAGCCCACCCAGCATTCGGTCAAGGAACTCCGTTCCATCGGCATCCAGCCGGACATCATACTCTGCCGGTCAGAAGTGGATCTCGCCTCGGACATGAAAGACAAGATCGCGTTGTTTTGCAATGTGGACAGGGACGCGGTGTTCACGGCGGTGGATGTGGAGTCCATCTACGAGGTTCCGCTCAGGCTCTATGAAGAGGGGCTGGACCAGAAGGTGGCCATCATGCTCCGCCTGCCGGCCAAAAACCCCCACCTCGAACCCTGGGAGGAGCTGGTCCGCAAATTAAAGAACCCGGCGGGCGAGGTGACCATCGGGATCATCGGAAAATACGTGGATCTGCGGGAATCCTACAAGAGTCTGCACGAATCCCTGGTCCACGGCGGGGTTGCCAACGATGTGCAGGTCAACCTTGTGTACATCAATTCCGAGGAGATCACCTCCAAAAATGTGGCTGAAAAATTCAAGGGTCTGGACGGGGCCCTGGTGCCCGGCGGGTTTGGGTCCCGTGGGGTGGAAGGAAAGATTGCGGCCATCCGCTACGCCCGGGAGAACAACATCCCGTTTTTCGGCATCTGCCTGGGCATGCAGTGCGCAGTCATCGAGTTTGCCCGCAACATTTTGAACATTGACAAAGCCAACTCCGAGGAATTCGACCCCACCACCCCTGATCCGGTCATCTATCTTATGACCGAATGGTATGATTTCCGGAAAAAATGCGTGGAAAAGCGCGGAACCGACAGTCACAAGGGCGGAACCATGCGGCTTGGGGCATATCCCTGTGTGATCGGGAACAAGGCGACCAAGGCGTTTGAGGCCTATCAGACCGATCATGTGGAAGAGCGCCATCGTCACCGCTACGAGTTCAACAAGAAATATTTCGACGCCTTTGTCGAGGCGGGCCTGGAGGTGAGCGGTCTGTCACCGGACGAAGCGCTGGTGGAGATCGTGGAGATCAAGGACCATCCCTGGTTTTTGGGCTGCCAGTTTCATCCCGAGTTCAAGTCCAACCCCATGCGGCCCCACCCGTTGTTCCGGGAATTCATCCGGGCGGCCAAGGAAAACAAGCGGCAGGAGACCCCACCTGGTGGATGAGCTGTACCGGACGACCTGCAAGGGTCCCTTCATCATCGCGGGCCCCTGCGCCCTGGAGAGCAGGGACGTGGCCTTGACCACGGCCGATGTGCTGGCCTCCGTGGCCGAGCGTCTCAGCATTCCCCTGATCTTCAAGAGTTCCTTTGACAAGGCGAACCGAACCTCGCTCACCAGTTTCAGGGGGCCGGGGATGGAGCAGGGGCTCACATGGCTGGAGGAGGTCAAGAAAAAGACCGGACTTCCGGTGGTGACCGATATCCACACTCCGGAGCAGGCCTCTTTTGTGGCCGAAGTGGCGGATGTCATTCAGATTCCTGCTTTTTTGTGCCGGCAGACCGACCTTTTGGCTGCCGCGGCCCGGACCGGGCGTGTGGTCAACGTCAAGAAAGGACAGTTTTTGGCCCCCTGGGACATGCACAATGTGGTGACCAAGCTGACCGAGGCCGGAGGGGAGCAGATCTGGCTCACCGAGCGCGGGGCCAGCTTCGGGTACAACAATCTGGTGGTGGACATGCGCTCCATTGCCATTATGAAGGGGTTGGGCCATCCCGTGGTCTTTGATGCCACCCACTCCGTGCAGCTCCCCGGGGGAGGAGGTACGGTTTCCGGGGGCAACAGGGAATACGTGCCGCTTCTTGCGCGGGCGGCGGTTGCGGCCGGGTGTTCAGGGGTCTTTATGGAGGTTCACCCGGATCCGGACCGGGCGCTGTGCGACGGCCCGAACTCCTGGCCCCTTGATCTGGCCGAAGCGCTTCTCCGCGACCTTATCACCCTGTGGAGTCTGAAGTATGAGTGCTGAGTCCAAAGCCAGGGCTGTCAAGCTTCTGGTCCTCGATGTGGACGGGGTGCTGACGGATGGGGGGCTCTACTACGATTCCCGCGGCGACATCATGAAGCGGTTCAACGTGAAGGACGGCTTGGGCATCAAGCTGGCCCAGAAGGCCGGTCTCGAAGTGGCGGTCATCACCGGACTGACCTCTCCTGCGGTCCATGCCCGTATGGAAGAGCTCGGGATCAGGCAGTACTTCGACGGCCATACGGAAAAGATTCCTCTCCTGCACCGGATTGCCGAGGAAAACGGCCTCGAACTTTCCCAGATCGCCTACATGGGGGACGACTGGGTGGATGCAGGTCCCCTGTCCCTGGTGGGGCTGGCCCTTGCCGTGTCCGACGCCCAGGAGGAGATTCTCGCCCTGGCCCACTGGGTTTCCTCCAGCCCGGGCGGGCACGGGGCCGTACGGGAAGCGATCCGCTTCATCCTCCAGGCCCAGGACAAGCTTGAACTCCTCTGGCAACAATGGCTTCCCTGAAACGGAACATACTGCTCTTTGGCATTTTTCTCGTCATCACCGTCGGTCTTGGGATCTGGGGAGTGCGGCTTGTCTTTCAGGATTTCATTCCCCAGGAGTTGACGGAGGTGGATGTCGCCGTGGACGTTTCTCTGCGCGGCATTACCTTGAGCCATGGGGAAAACGGCACCCTGGAATGGTCATTGTCCGCCAAACTCGGGGAGTATGAACAGGGTTCGGAAGTCTTCCATCTGAGCGATCCGGTGATTACGTACTACGTACGCGACAGAGAAGGGGAGATGGTGATAACCGCCCCCAGGGGCAAGGTTGAACGCAAGGAGAACCATGCCCGGCTCTGGCCGGACGTGCGGGTCATCTACGGGGAGTACGAAGCCGTGGCCGAGGAGATGCTGTACGAGGGGAACACCCGTGAAATCACCCTGCTCAGGAATGTGGCCTTGAAGAAAACCGGGCTCGCCGCCTATGCCGACAGGGCGGATCTGGACCTGAAGACCGAGTCCGTGGTCCTGACGGGCAATGTGCGGACCATTCTCCAGGGATCCGATGTTTCAAGGATGGGGAACGGAGAAAAACGATGAAATCCATCAGCGCATGGTGTTTTGCAGTCTTGTTGTCTCTTTGGGCTGCCCAGGCGTATGCCCAGGTGGAGTCCGACGTGCCCACGGACATTACCTCGGACAGGATGAACTATCAGCAGGACAAGCAGCGGATCGTCTTTGAGGGCAACGTCACGGTGGTCCGCCCCGACCTGAACCTGTGGTCAGATACCCTGACGGTATATTTCGCCGCGCAGAGCGCACAGGGTGTCCAGGACGATCCTGCAGGGGATATCGAGAAGATCGTGGCCGAAGGGAACGTTCGCATCGAACGGGAAGGGCGGGTCGGGACCTGTCAGGTGGCCGTCTACGACATGATCAAGCAGGTCATCGTCATGGAAGGCAATCCCGTGCTCATGGACGGCAAAAACAGGGTCCAGGGTCAACGGATCACCTTTTATCTCGCTGACAATCGAAGCGAGGTCACCGGCGGAGACAAGGAGCGGGTCAAGGCCCGGTTCTTCACTCCTCCGGAGGAAGCACAGGACCGGTAATGTCAAAGCTGTCTGCCGAAGGACTCTGGAAACAATACGGCCGGCGCACCGTGGTCCGGGACGTAAGCCTCAGCCTGGAGCAGGGAGAAGTGGTCGGTCTTCTCGGGCCCAATGGAGCGGGCAAGACTACGACCTTCTATATGCTGGTCGGTTTGATCACTCCCAACGGGGGGGACGTCTCAATCGACGAGACAAGGATCGGCACCTGGCCGCTGCACGAGCGGGCCAGAGCGGGAATCAGCTATCTGCCCCAGGAAAGCTCCGTGTTCAAGAAGCTCTCGGTCCGCCAGAATCTGGATCTGATCCTGGAGCATTGCGGACTGGACAAAACATCGCGCAAGGCAAGGGCGGCAGAGCTGTTGAAGGATCTCGGCATCACCAGGCTGGCGGACCAGAAGGCGGCGCAGCTTTCAGGCGGTGAGCGAAGGCGGCTGGAAATCGCCAGGGCGCTGATCCGCAATCCCAAGTTTATGCTCCTGGACGAGCCTTTTGCCGGAGTCGACCCCCTGGCTGTGGACGATATCCAAAAAATCGTGACCGGCCTCAAGAAGCGCGGCATCGGCGTGCTGATATCCGATCACAATGTCAGGGAAACCTTGAGGATCTGCGACAGAGCCTATCTCGTGTTCGAGGGGCAGGTCATTCTGGAGGGCACTCCGGAAGAGATCGTCAGTGATGCCCGCGCCCGGAGCGTCTACCTGGGAGAAGGGTTCTGCCTTTGACATTGCAAGTGTTTTCAGGGTATGGCATGATCTTTGCTCAAGCGCGGGTGGCGCAAGCTTCAGGACCATTTTTCGACACAACGTCAGTAGCCTCAGAATGGAAGGAGTAGCATGGGTTTAGAACTGCGACAGCAGCTCAAACTTTCTCAGCAGCTGGTCATGACGCCTCAGCTGCAGCAGGCCATCAAGCTGCTCCAGATGTCCCGTTTGGAACTTCTTGAAACCGTCAGTCAGGAGCTCTTGGAAAATCCGCTCCTGGAGGAAGGGCTCGAAAGCGGGGAAGCGGAGCAGCATGAAGAGCAGAAGCCGTCTGAGACCGAGGAGCGGCCAGCCACGGAGTTCGGTGATGAAGATCTGATGCGCACCACCGACTGGGAGGACTACCTTGGCGAGTTCTCCAGCATGAGTCGGCAGAGCCAGTCCAGGGAATCCGAGATTCCCGAGGAAATGCTTTCTCTCGAGGCCCGGCTTTCAGCCAAGCCTTCACTGGAAGCCCACCTGCACTGGCAACTCAGGTTTTCCAAACTCACCGACACGGAGCGTGCCGTTGGCGAGGAGATTATCGGCAATCTCGATTCAGCGGGCTATTTCCAGGCCTCTGTCGAGGATATCACTGCGGTGACCGGTTGCGAGCCGGAAATGGTCGAAAGGGTCCTCAATGCCATTCAGCACTTCGACCCTGTGGGAGTGGCCTCCCGCACTGTCCAGGAGTGCCTCCTCATTCAATGCGATTTTCTGGGCCATGACGATCCCACCCTTCGAAGCATCATCACCGACCACCTGGAAGACATCGAGAAGCGCAACTTCAAGGCTCTGACCCGCAAGCTGCATATCCGGATGGAAGACATCAAGGTCTACCTGGATATCATCCAGACACTCGAGCCCATGCCGGGCGGCAGTTACGGCGGGAGCGAGGCCCAGTACGTCAGTCCGGATGTCTTTGTGTACCGCTACGAGGACGATTTTATCATCGTGCTCAACGAGGAGGGGCTGCCCAAACTGCAGCTCAGCCCCTTTTATGCGGAAGAACTCAGATCCAAGAAGAACGACTGCAACGATTACCTCCAGGACAAACTCCGGGCGGCCCAATGGCTCATGAAGAGCCTCTATCAGCGGCAGAGAACGCTGTTCAAGGTCACGGAATCCATTGTCCGTTTCCAGCGGGAATTTTTTGAAAACGGGGTCACCGACCTGCATCCGCTTATTCTCCGGGATGTGGCCGAAGACATCGGCATGCACGAGTCCACGGTGAGCAGGATTACCACGAGCAAGTACGTTGCCACTCCCCACGGAATTTTTGAGTTGAAGTTTTTCTTCAACTCCGCCCTGGAGGGCGAAGACGGCGGACAGATCGGCTCTGAATCCGTCAAAGCAGCCATCAAGCGGATCGTAGGCGGGGAGAATCCCAGGCGGCCTTTGAGCGATGAGCGTATCGCCTCCATCCTCAAGGAAGAACTGCAGGTGAACATCGCCCGCAGAACCGTGGCCAAATATCGATCCGCCCTGAAAATTGCCTCATCGTCCAAACGCAAACAGATATTCTGATCATCCAGCATTGATTGCATGTGACACCCATCGTGGCGAACAAAGGAGAGTTTGTGTCATGCAGATCCAGTTCAACTTCAAGAATTTCGAGCCTTCCGCCCATCTGAAAAAATACGCGTCCCGCCGTTTTGAAAAGCTTGGAAAATATCTGACAAACGGCAGTGGAGCCACGGTCCAGATCAACCTGGAAGTGGAAAAATTTCGGCACATGGCCGAAGTCGTTTTGAGTGATACAGGAACCCATATTTCGGCCCGGGAAGAGAGTGAGGACATGTACTCGACCATTGATCTGGTCCTGGACAAACTGGAAGCCCAGCTCAGGAAAACCCGGGACAAGGTCAAGGCCAAGCGGAAGGGGGGGGTGCCCAGTCAAGTCCGCATGGATGTGATCAGTTACCGAAGTGCCGATGGAGGGCAGCGGGAGCGCACAATCGTTCAGACAGACCGGTACGAGCCCAAACCCATGGGCGTAGACGAAGCTGCCATGCAGTTGGAGACCTTGGGATATGAATTTCTTGTGTTTTACAATGCCGAGATCGACCGGATCAATGTCATCTACAGGCGAAAAAGCGGGGATTTCGGTCTCATCGATCCGGGGATGTAGGCACGATGCAGCTCAAAGATTTTCTTGACGAGGACCTGATCATTGCAGAACTCCAGTCTGAAACCAAGCATGAGGTGATTCGCGAGTTGATCGAACCGCTTCGGGCGACGCATCAGGAGCTTGATATTGACAAGGCCTACAAGGTCCTTGTGGAACGAGAACAATTGGGGAGCACCGGTATCGGCGAAGGAGTCGCCATTCCCCATGGGAAAATGCCTGAGCTTGAGAATATCGTTCTCGTGGTGGGACGGAGCACCAGCGGTGTGGATTTTGCTGCGCTGGATTTTCGTCTCTGCAACATTTTTTTTCTGGTCTTGGCCCCGGAACATGTGGCCGGACTGCACCTGCGCATTCTTGCCCATGTGTCGCGCCTTCTTCGTGACGAATCGTTTCGCCAGGCCTTCATGTCCGCAAAGGACGGGAACGCGCTCTGGGAGCTTCTGGAGGGCGTCTAACCAACCGGTTGCGGATTACGTCCAGTTTGTGCAAGAAGGTATCCATGAAGAATGCCCTACCTGTGCTGATCGTGACCGGCCTCTCAGGAGCGGGGAAAAGTACCGCCCTCAAAGTCCTCGAGGATTTGCGGTTTTACTGCGTGGACGGACTCCCCGCCAGCCTTCTTCCCAAGATGGTGGACCTGTTCGGTGGCGATACGTCACGACGGCACCGCGGCCTGGCGCTCGGCATTGATGCCAGGAACATCGACATCTCCGAGGAATGGCGTGAGGCCAGGGAATACCTGGATTCATTCTCCATCAAACCCCAGGTGATATTTCTGGAGGCCCGGTCTTCGGAACTTATGCGCCGCTATGCCGAAACCCGTCGGCTGCATCCCCTGGAAACCAAGAGCCGCGGGTTGGAACAAGCCCTGGAACTGGAGACCGAGCTTCTCTCCCAGGTACGCGATCAGGCGGACGTGGTCATCGACACCTCGGATTTTTCGATTCATGATCTGCGTCGGACTCTGCAGGAGAAATGGAAGAACTTCAGCAAAGGGCATTTCGGTCTGCGGGTGCATCTCGTCTCCTTTGGATTCAAATACGGGGTGCCTCTTGAAACAGACCTGGTGTTTGACCTGCGTTTTCTGCCCAATCCGCATTTCGACAAGGCCCTCAAGCCGCTCTCCGGAAAACAGAAAAAGATTGCGGCCTATGTTCTCGACAACGAGATGGGCACGGAGTTTTTGACCCGGTTTACGGATTTTCTCGCCTATCTTCTCCCGCTCTATCTCAGGGAGGGGAGATACCGGTTGACCATCGGGCTTGGGTGCACCGGGGGGCGGCATAGGTCCGTGGCCGTGACCGAGGCAGTGTACAAGGCGCTTCGGGCCCGCGGCTATGAAACATTTCTCGAGCACCGCCATCTCGATCTGGGGTGATATATATCGGAGGAGCAATGGTAGGAGTCGTCCTGGTCACACACGCCCGATTCGGGGAAGAACTTCTCAAATCGGCGGAGATGATCCTTGGTCCCCAGGAAGGATGCGTTGCCTTGAGTATCGGGGTGTCCAGGGATATGGAATCCATATTGAAGTCCATTCGGAAATCAGTGGATGATACCGACCTGGGCAAAGGTGTGCTGATCCTGACCGATATGTTCGGAGGGACCCCGAGCAACCTGAGTCTCTCTCTGCTTGGTTCGGGAAAGATAGAGGTTGTCACGGGCATAAATCTCCCCATGCTGCTCAAGATTCTCGGGTCAAGGACCCTGCCCCTGCAAAAGCTCGCTGCTGAAGCCAAAGGGGCAGGCAAAAACGGCATTCTCGTTGCCGGAGAAGTGCTCAGGAGGAAAGTGGCGGAAGGATGACCATGTTGGTGCGCATCGACAACAGACTCGTGCACGGCCAGATTATCGAGGCCTGGGTTCCCCATATTCAGGCCAAGGCGATCTGGGTCGTCAACGAAGATCTCGCCCGGGACGAAATCCGCCAGGAGATTATGAGTCTGGCCATCCCGCACGGTGTTGCCATCCGCTTCACCTTGCCATCCGCACTCGCCGAGGAGTTCAAGCAAGAAGGCTTCCGGGACATTCTGGTGTTGTTTGCCTCCTGCCATGATGCCAGAGATGCGTTTGAGCGGGGGTTCAAGTTCAGCAGCATCAACATCGCCAATCTGCACTACAGTCCGGGCAAAACCCAGATCTGCGATCATGTTGCGGTCAGCGATGAGGACGTCTCCTGCCTCTCCTTTTTCTCCCGACGGGGTGTTGACCTGGATTTTCGCTGCGTTCCCAACAAACCGGTGCAAGTGAGGTCCATCTGGTGATCGGCTGGTCGTTCTATACCTTTGTCCTGGGGCTCAGTTTTTTTTTGCCCTCGTCTCGCTGTTTCGTTTCGCCCTGAACCTGGGCATTGTCGAGCGTCCCCTGTTTTGGGGCATGCTCTGGGCTGCGGCCACCGGTGAGGTCCACCCGGCCCTGGGAACGGCGATCTTCTTTGAACTGCTCTGGCTCGATTTCATTCCCGCGGGAACGTTCATTCCGCCCCACCATCTGCTCTCGCTTTTTCTGACCTTTGGAACCTGCACTTTACTTGGACTCGCCACCAGCCAGGAGGTCTCCCTGGTGATCATGGCAACGCTTCCGCTGGCGTGGCTGGGCACCAGTATGGAAGGGATCAAGCGGACCATGCAAAATGTCAGCTACAATCTTCTGGCCGGGTGGGCCCGCGGAGCCGGGCGGAAATACCCCCCTGAACGGCTCGTGAAGCGGGGCATCTTCCAGTCCATGGTCCTTGATTTCTTTCTTTTTCTTGTTCTGCAAAGCGGACTGTATCTTCTGTTCGGATTTATCGTGGATTTGTGGGGAAACATCTTGTTCAAAAATCCCCTGTCCTGGGCACACCTCTGGCTGCTCGCGTCACTAGGACCCGTTCTGAGCCTGCGCCATAGGTTGCCGTACATCGGTCTGGCTCTGGCCATCCTCCTTGCCGGTCTTTTTCTCTGGTTCGGCGCGCCACACTTCGGCAATCCGCCTTCCCCTGCTTGACAGGCCAGTGGATTTTTGGTTCTTTGCTCCGGACCGAATTTGTGATATTTAGCACAAATTCATTTTTGAATTCTGTAATTCACAGGCCAAAAACCATTCATTTTGGGGAGGTAACGTATGGCTGTTTTAGTTTTCGGACACAAGAATCCTGATACCGATACTGTTGTTTCCGCTATCGCCATAGCGGATCTCAAGAGCAAGACCGGGACCGAGGCCAAGCCCATCGCTCTTGGCGAACTCAATCCCGAGACCAAGTTCGTTCTGGAGAAAAACGGCGTTGCCGCACCCGAAGTGGTCACCAGCGTGGCCGGCCAGAAGGTCATGATCGTGGACACGTCCGACACGGCGCAGTGTCCTGACGATCTGAACGATGCCGAGATTATGGGCATCTTCGACCACCACAAGCTCGGCGACATCACCACCCCCAACCCGATTGAAATGTGGGTCTGGCCCGTGGGCTGCAGCTGCACCGTGATCAAGAGCATGTATGACTTCTACGGCGTAGAGATTCCCAAGAACATTGCCGGCGCCATGCTCTGCGCCATTCTCTCCGACACCGTAATTTTCAAGTCCGCCACCTGCACGGACAAGGACAAGGCGGCTGCCGAGGCTCTGGCCAAGATCGCCGGCGAATCCGACCTGCAGGCATTGGGCATGGAAATGTTCAAGGTCAAATCCGCTGTGGAAGGCACTCCCATCCGCGAGCTGGTCTTCCGGGACTACAAGGATTTCAAGATGGGCGGCAAAGGCGTGGGAATCGGCCAGCTCGAAGTGGTGGACCTCTCCATTCTGGACAAGGTCAAGGCCGATCTGCAGGCTGACATCGAGAAGCTCAAAGATGAAAAAGGGCACCATTCCGTGTTCCTCATGCTCACCGACATCATGAAGGAAGGAACTGAGCTGCTGATGGCCACGGACGATGCTTCCGTGGTGGAAAAGGCCTTCGGCGTCACAGTGGACGGCAAGTCTGTCTGGCTGGACAATGTCATGAGCCGCAAAAAGCAGGTCGTTCCCAACTTCGAGAAGGCTTTCGCCTAAATCGCAAGCTGCACAAAGAACGCATAAAGCCCGGGGGTACGCCTCCGGGCTTTTTTTTCTGAGCAAGCAGGAAAACAGAAAACACCAAACTCGTGGATTACTCTTTTTTGCCGAGAATGTCCGGGGGCTCTTCTCCGACGATCTTTTCGATGGCAATGTCCGCAAGCCTTCTCTTCTCGATCCATCCTTTGTCAGCAGCGTGGGCTGCCATTTCCTTTGTATCCGCGGCCAGGACCATGGCTGCGCCGGTTTCGGCCGCTTTTTTGGCGAGTTTTTCCACCCCCTGCATACGGTCGGGGTCAAACGTGACCTCCCGAATATACACGGCCTGTATTCTTCCGGGAAAATCGCGGATGACCTCGGTGTAGATTTCAGGGTCTTTCTGGCCGGAATCGCCGATAAGGATGAAAGGAAGATCGTCATAGGCGCGAAGCATGGACGCGATGAGGCGATATTTGTGCCCTCTGGGAGCGGCTGGGCGGAGCCCTTCCCTGGAGAGTCCCCAGTCCCGGAGATAGAGAAGCGGGCCCACAGGAATGTCGTGGAGGTTGAAAAATTCGCTCAAAAGTTCATAAAGGTTCCACGGACCACGGGAGACATAGAGAACAGGGTTCAACGGGGACTCATCCGGACCCAGGTGCAGGGCCCGGTAGAAAGCGGCCACCCCGGGGAAAGGGAGCCTGGTCCGGGCGTTGCCTGAGGTAAGGGAGAGGAGCATGCGCAGGAGGCTGGTGGCCTTGGTCGGCAGGACAGTATCGTCGATATCGCTGATCACCACGTGCTGCGCCCCTTCAGGGGGAACCAGAATTTCCCCGGTGGACTGGACAACGTCCTGCCGGGGGAGAGGTTCGAGCAGGCGGCAGGGGAGATGTTGCCACAGGCTGTTCACCGGGCCGGAAAAGGGTGAGAGGCTAAGGCGAAAATATCCCTGTCCATCGGTTCTCACTTCCCGGGCCCGGCCGTCCACCCCAGCCCTGACCAGCGCCCCGGGGATGGGCATGCGGGTGAACCTCCGGTACATGTTCGTCATGTTTTGCAGAAAAGAATCTTCCTCTTGGGCCGGCCGGACATTTTTATGCTCCACCACCCGTCCCATGAGATGGACCTCGTCTCTGGTCCCATATCCCCGGTAAGGGATGATCTCCAGCGGCCCCAGTGTGCCTGTCCTTTGTTTCAGCCAAAATCTGGTTCGGAGCAGGCCGGAACCGAGCGCGGCGCCGGCTTGTGCAAGAATGCTCATGAGTTGTGCTCGTCCGGTCAAAAAAGAATGCCAAGGACGTCGTCGATACGCTCCAGTTGATTCTTGATTCTGGCTGCCGGTCGATTTCCCAGGCCCTGTTGGGTTTTTATCGTGAGAAGTCGGGCCAGGTTCAGGGAAAGCGAGTCCAGGGCCCGGCCAGTGTTCAAGTCGTCGTTCATGGCCGCTTCGAATTCAAAGCGCAGATCGGACAACACCTTGATCGCAGCGGACTGGTCCTGGTGAACTTCGCCTTGCGGAATGACCACTGCCCCGGCGAGATTTTGCAGGGAAGAGAGCTTTTCCCCGGCAGCGCCCAATCCTTCAGAGGTGATGTCCACTGGACTGCGGTAATGCTGCAAAAGAAACAGCAGCCGAAGCTGTGCCGGGTCGACACCGCTGGTGAGGACATCCTCGGGAAAGGTGACGTTGCCGCTGCTTTTGGACATCTTCTGCCCGTCCTTGAGCACGTATTCCCCGTGGAGCCAGAACCGGGCGTAGGGCTTGCCGGACGCCGCTTCCATGACAGCCAGGATGTAGTCGTGGTGCCGGTAGAGATTGTCCATCCCCCCGCAGTGGATGTCGATGGAAAACCCAAGATCCCGGGCGATCATTCCCTGGTCCTGAACGTTCCAGGAAGGCCTGCCCTTGCCCAAGGCCGTTTCCCAGTACACATCACCATCTTCCGCGGTGTATCCGTGCCAGAGGATAAAATCCCCGAGGTTCCACCGCTGCCCCGGATAGGTGTCTTTGGAGAACCGTTTCGTCTCCAGCGGCCACCGGCTCATGTCCAGGCCGAATAATCTTCCGAAACCATCGTATTGCAAGGGATCGAAAAAAACGTCCTGCCCATGACGATACGCATATCCCTTGTCCAGAAGGGTCTGGATCAGTCGCACTGTGCTGTCCACGCTTGTGGAGGATCGGGGAATTTCGTTTGGCAGGCGAATCTTCAAGGCGGCGGCATGGGTTCGGAAATCTTCCTCAACCGGCCGGGTAAGCTCCTGCAAGGAGATCCTCTGCTCCCTGATCTCAGCAATGGCCTTGTCCTCCACATCCGTGAAGTTGATCATCCGGCGCACGTCATATCCCCTGTACTGGAGATACCGCTGGAGAACATCCTCGTAGAGAAAGGTCCGGTAATTGCCCAGGTGCTGCCGTTTGTAGATGGATGGACCGCAAGTGAACATGACCACGGAGTTCCCGGAGCGGGGTCGAAAGAGTTCCTTGCGCCCGGTCAGGCTGTTGAACAAAAAGAGATGCTTGGACACCAAGGTTTTATGTTGCATGGGTTGACTCCGCTGTCCGGTGATTATGAAAACTTAAGCCATACTAACAGCAGAATCGTTTGAGGGGCAAATCATGGCTGTTGATGCATGAAGAAGATGGCCGCCATCTTGAGAATGTTTTTCTCAAGCACGTGCGAAGAGCAAGTGGAATGAAGGTGAGTGAACATCTGGCATGGTTGGAAAGCCAGCTGCCGGTGAAAGGTGGAACGGAACAACGGGTTTGACCTCAGGCTTTGGGCACGAGGTTTCATTCAACGTGGGAAGGCGGCCCTTGTTCGTAAGGAGGTTCTCTCCAAAACAGGTGTGCTTCCCACAGGCACGCTACCCTCTTAGAGCCCGCTGACAGGACCTCCCCTCAGAATCTGTTCCGAACGCGCAGAGCCGCAGACGCATCTTTCGGAAAAAAGGTCCTGCCAGGCCTCTACACCATTTTGACCCGGTTCGCATCCATTCCCAAAAAAAATAGGGAAAATGCTCAGGAAATCAGGATTCCCCAGATTTCCTGGGGGATCGGCTCAAGGCGGGAAATCACAGCGGCAGCATCAAAGGATCTCGTCCGCCGGTTTTCTGAGAACGTCACAATACGTCAGGATGCTGTCGATATAGCGGACAGGTTCGGTGCCCCGGGCGTAGCCGTAGGTGGTTGGCGATAGTACTCAGGGAGGGCAAGGGGGAGGTGTGGCTCAGGGATGCAGCGGTTTCAACACCTGTTTGAGCCGGTCCGCAAGTTCCCGGACGTCGTTTTCCGAGGTCGGCCGGCCCCAGGAGATGCGGATGGTGCCCAGGCCGTAGGCGGGGTCGGTGTTCATGGCTTCGAGGACGTGGGACATGGTGCCGACGTGCAGGCCGTGGCAGGCGGCTCCGGCAGAGACACCCACGTCCAGGCCGACCAGGCCGGAGATGATGTCACCGGCTCTCAGGTTCTGGAATCCCACGCTCATGGTGTTGGGGAGCCTCGGGGCGCCACTGCCGTGGATTCGAAACTTCACCCCGCACTCTTCGATGGATCTGGCCAGAACAGCGCCGAGCCGCTGCTGGCGGATGAATTCCTCTTCGAGATCGTCATGGGCCAGTCTGCAGGCTTCGGCCAGGCCGGCCATGTAGGGGACGTTTTCCGTTCCCGGGCGGATTCCGCCTTCCTGTCCGCCGCCGAATAAACGGGGGACGAGTCGGACCCCCCTGCGGACCACGAGGGCCCCGATTCCTTTGGGTGCGTAAAGCTTGTGCCCGGCAATGGTGAGCAGGTCCACCCCGAGTTCATTCACGTCCACCTGGATCTTGCCCACGGCCTGGGCCGCATCCGTGTGCACGAGCAGATCGGGCTTGCGCGCTCTGACTGCGGCGGCGATCTGCTGCACGGGCTGGATGACCCCGGTCTCGTTGTTGGCCAGCATGATGGTGACCAGCTTGGTCTGGGCTGTCACGGCCCGGGCGGCGTCGTCCGGAGAGACCAGGCCGTGGGTGTCCACCGGGAGAATAGTGACCTCTCCATGTTCCTTTTCATAGATCTTGAGGGGTTCGAGCACTGCAGGATGCTCGACAGCGCTGGTGATCACGTGATCTCCCGGCGTGAGGGAGCCGAAAAGCGCCAGGTTGTTGGACTCTGTGGCGCAGGAGGTGAATATGATCTCTTCGGGAAGGCAGTTCACCAGAGCTGCCACTGCAACACGGGCCTCGTCCACGCCCTGTCTGGCGGTCAATCCCCAGAGGTGATCGCTGCCGGGGTTGCCGAAATGGTTGGTCAGCCAGGGGGTGATGGCCCGCGCCACCCGCGGGAGCACAGGGGTTGTGGCGTTGTAATCAAAGTACAGAGGTTTCATGTCGCCTCGGGTCTCAGTGACGAAGGCAGGAACTTTTCTTATGACATCAGAAGGTCAGCATACCGTCCAAACAGAGGATTCGCAATTCGATACAGCTCACGTCATCCGGATACAAACTTTCCTGGTTGGGTTTGCGTTTCGTCACAGGTCACTTCGTCCCTGGGGAAGACTGCAAACAGCGTCCAGAACTGCTTCTGGGGAAAGTTCCCGCATGCACCGGAAATCCCATTGGCAAACGTTTTTGCCGTGAAGGGAACAGGGGGAGCAGGGCAGATTCAGAGACAGCACCCGGTCCCGGGGGCCACAGGGGTGAAATCCCCACTCTCTGGAGGTCGGCCCAAACAGCGCCGTCACAGGCGTTCCCACTGCTGTGGCCAGGTGCATGGGGCCGGAATCGCTGGTGACCATGGCTTTGGCATGGTGCAAAATTGCGCAGGTGATACGGAGTTCAGTCCGGTTGGTCAGATCCCTGGGGTTTTCGGCTTCGGACAGCAGCGGGTGGGCTGACCGGCCGAGAACGACCCAGTCGTACCCGTTCGCCTCGAGCCGTCGTATCAACTCGAGCCAGTGTTCCCGGGGCCAGGTTTTGGCCGCATGGGTGGCGTAGGGATGCAGGGCGACAAAGGTCGAGTTCACACCAGCATTCCGCAGCATGCGGGCAGCCAGATCCTTCTCCCGGGTTTCCAGGAAGATTTTGGGGAGGAGAAGGTCGCAAGGGGGCGGGTCGGCATCCAATGCCAGGGCATACCGCTGCAGAACAGTGGTTCGGGTGAGCCGTTTTCTGACCCAGGGAAGACGGACGACACGATACATCCGCCGTTCCAGTGCGTATTTGGCATAGTGGCGGGTCTTTCCCTGCCAGAGCAGTGCGAGGATTCTGGTGCGCAGGGTGCCATGAAGATCGACGAGAAGAGTGTGGGCAAAAGATGTGCGCAGCCATCCGGCTGTCTTCAGCCATGCGCGCACCTGGGCGGATTCCAGGCCGATGATCCCTTCCACCGCCGGGTTGCCCGCAAAAATCGGGGCGAACTCTTTTCTGGTGATCACGGTGAATCGCATGTTCCTGGTCCGGTGCCAGTGCAGGAGTACGCCCGTGGTCAGGACCACGTCGCCCAGGGCGTTCAGGCGGATGACGCAAGAGGTGTTCATGGGGAGTCTCAACTATTTCCAAGAGTTTCGGATTACCATAAGATGGAGTAAACTACTGGACCGCACGTGACGTGGTCAATATGACAGACACTCAAGGTTGAACGCTCCCGGGAATTTCACAGGCAAGGCCTTGCAAACGGCTGGAAGAGCGTTAGATAAAAACCATGGGCTTGCAAAATTTAAGGGTCTTCCGGTTCCCGTTGAGTTTTCGTCCTGTTGCAGGTATCGGTCTGGAAAACAACGCAAGGACAGACCAGGTTCATGTTTCAACTCGTCATTACAGTGGTTCTGGCAATCGGAATATCCGCCCTCTGCTCGGTCATGGAAGCGGTCCTGTATTCCGTATCGTGGAGCCATATCGAGAATTTGCGCAAATCGGGCAAAAAATCCGGAGAGGTGCTTTTTCACCTGCGCAACAACATCGACGCCCCGATTTCCGCGATACTGACGCTGAATACGATCGCCAATACGGCCGGTGCGGCAGTCGCAGGGGCAGCCGCTGCCCGGGTGTTCGGATCGGATCTCGTGGGCTATTTTTCAGCGGTGTTCACGCTGGCCGTGCTCGTTATGTCCGAGGTGCTGCCCAAGACGATCGGGGTGATGTACAACAGGCAACTGGCTCCGCTCCTGGCCAGGCCGTTGCAATGGCTGGTCTGGATCATGTTCCCGATGATCTGGGCCCTTCGGTTTATCGTCAAATTGGTGGGCAAGCAAAAACGAGGACCACAGACAACGGAAGAGGACCTGATGGCGGTTTTGAGTCTGACCCGCAGGGCAGGAATCATCAAGCCGTACGAGGAGCTGTCCATCAGGAATATCCTTTCGCTGGACGAGAAAATGGTCCAGGATATCATGACGCCTCGAACCGTCATGTTTTCTTTGCCCTCAGATATGACGGTGTCCGAGGCCAAGGCCACAAAAACTGTTTGGCCCCACAGCCGCATTCCCGTATACGACAAGGACCCCGAAGAAATCGTGGGGCTCATCTACCGGCGGGAAGTGCTGGAGGCTCTGGCCAACGATCAGGACGAGGTCGCGCTGGGACAGCTCATGAAGCCCATCGACTTTGTTCTGGAAACCATGACCCTGGACAAACTGCTGGTTCGGTTTTTGGAGTGCAGAACTCATCTTTGCGTGGTTCTTGACGAGTACGGGGGGATCGCCGGGGTGGTCACCCTCGAGGATGTCCTGGAGGAGATTCTGGGCAATGAGATCGTGGATGAGACCGACCAGGTGGTGGACATGCGCGAACTGGCCCGGGTGAAACGAAAAAAAAGCATAGTCCGGTTCAAGGAATCGGAAACCGATACGGAGTGATCCATGTCCGAGAAAACGACCCATCGATGGATTCTTCCCCTGGCCTTGGTGCTGGTGGTCGCGGGTGCGGCCGTTTTGGTCATCTCCGGGCTCAGGCAGGACAGCGTCTATTTTTTGGAAGTTTCCGAGGCATTGGCCATGGGAACGGAAAATCTGAATCAGGCCAGGCTCTTCGGTTCTGTGGAGGCGGGTTCCATTGAAAGAGATCCTTCAGCCCTGGGCGTGGGGTTCCGCATTCTGGACACGGAAGATACGGGCAAGTCCATAACGGTCGCTTACCGGGGTGCGGTTCCGGATACGTTCAAACCCGGGGTCGAGGTTATTGTCGAAGGGTCGATGCGGCCCGATGACGGCGTTTTCCAGGCCACGACTCTGATGACGAAATGTCCGTCCAAGTATCAGAAACAGGCTGATTGACGAATTCACGCATTCGCAGATTGAAAGAAAAAAACGGCACCAGGTCATCCCGGCTGCCCAGGAGAGTTCTCAGGTCGCGTCCCAAACTGGAATTCGGCAAGTCGAATCCACAACTCTACTAATTCATTACGAAAGCAGGTCCTATGCATATCGTTGCGTTCGCATCACTGGTGCTGGCCATGCTCATCTCCCTGGGCATGGGTATCTGGATGATCGTCCAGCTTTGGAAGGGGGAACAGATCAGCGAGGGGGTCACGGAAAAGGGGCAGTGGGGTGTTTTTCTCCTGATGCTGGTGGGTTCGGCCATTTTGCTCAGAGCCTTTGTGGCCCGGGATTTTTCGTTTCTCTACGTTGCCGAGTACTCGGACAGCTTCCTGCCCATGTTTTATACCGTCACCGCGTTTTGGGCCGGGCAGGCAGGGTCGCTTCTGTTCTGGGGGCTGATGATAAGCCTTTTCGGGGCGCTGTGGACCCTTTCCTGGAGATTCAAATCCATTCCCAACCGGACAAAGGGATTTTACTGGCTGTTTTTCTTTTCGGTGCAAGGGTTTTTCCTGCTGCTTTTGACCGGGCCGGCCAACCCCTTTGTCGAAATCGTCCCCGCCCCCTCGGACGGAAGCGGACTCAACCCCCTGCTGCAGCACCCGGGCATGATCTTTCACCCGCCCATCCTGTTCATGGGGTACGCAGGATTCACCATCCCAGCCCTGCTGGCTTTTGCTTCCTGCTTCACCGGGGATTCGGTCTCCTGGCTCAGGCAGTCGCGAAACTGGGTGATCCTCTCCTGGATCTTTCTGACCTTCGGCATTCTCCTGGGGGCGTGGTGGTCCTATCTGGAACTAGGCTGGGGCGGATACTGGGCCTGGGACCCGGTGGAGAACGCCTCCCTGATCCCCTGGCTGGTCTCCAGTGCCTTCCTGCACACGGCAGTATTGGGAAGACAGCGCAAGGCGCTGCTCAGGACCAATGTAGTGCTCATCGGTCTGACCCTGACCCTGTGTTTTTTCGCGACCTACGTGGTCCGAAGCGGGGTAATCGATTCCCTGCACGCGTTCGGGGCCAAAGGCATTGGCGTCCCTTTGCTGATGCTCATTCTGTCCACATTCGCGCTCTCGCTCTGGGCCGCGTTTTCCGTCCGGGGTGACAATGGAACTCTGGGACAGCCCCTGAGCAGGCAGGGTCTCATCGTGCTTCTGGCCATGATCCTGAGCCTTCTCGGCCTGATCGTGCTCCTGGGGACCATGTGGCCGGTGATAAGCAGTCTGTGGAGCGACAACCCCGTGGGTGTGGATGCCCGGTTTTACAACCGGACCACGTTGCCCTTTTTCGTCCTCATCACAGCACTTCTGGCGGTGTGCCCCTGGCTGTCCTGGAAGGAAGGGGTGCGGCACTTGAAATTTTTCGTCGCCGTCCTGGTTGTCTGGGTCGTCGCTCTGGCCGGACTGTGGCTCCTGGGCGACATGACCATGATCCTGCCCCTGCTGGGGGCGGGTTCGGCCATGGCCGTTCTGGCAACCGTGGTCCTGTTCACGGCGGCCGATCCGGGGGTCCGCAGAGTCCGAAGGCTCTGGGGGGTCTACGGCACCCATGCAGGCCTGGCCCTGATCGTTTTGGGGGTGGCCTTTTCCGGTCCCTACAAGGTGGAGCGGGAATTCATTCTGGAGCCCGGGGGCACTGCGAATATCAGCAGCTACCAGCTGGAATACAATACGCTCAAGGAACGTTCTACATCGTCCCTTGATGCGATCAGGGCGGAAATCGATGTTTTTAAAAACGGCGAGCGGATCGGCACCCTGAATCCGGAACGCAGGGTCTACCGCAATTTCAACCAGCCCTTTGCCGAGGTTTCGGTCATCCCGGGGCTTGGTGACGAGGTGTATGCCACCTTGCTTGCGGCAACCCCGGAAAGCGTGATCAGTATCAAGGTGAGCATCAACCCCCTGGTCAACTGGATCTGGATAGGGTCTGTACTCATGTGCCTGGCCGCGTTTTTCTGCCTCAAGGGGCGCCGTTCCACTGCACCGGAGACAACTCAAGGATGAGTTCCCACCCCGGCGCCACCCCGGTGCTCGCAGCCGAAGGGGTGAGCAAGCGTTTCGGAACGAGATGGGTCCTTCAGGAGATCACGTTCTCCCTTGGAGCCGGGGAGGTGATGCTGGTTGTGGGGCCGAACGGCGCAGGAAAATCGACACTGCTCAAGATTTTGTCCGGGGCGATCACTCCTGCCGGAGGAATCGTCACGCAGAGCGTGCCCAGGGATCAGATAGCATACATGGGGCACCGCACCTTTCTCTACCCCCGGCTGACCACCCTGGAGAACCTGCGCTTCTGGGCCACACTGTACGGGAGGAGATTTTCAAAAGACCAAGCAGTGACAATGCTCAAGCGCACCGGCCTGGTTCACGTGCTGCACGAAGAAGTGGGTCACTTTTCCAGGGGGATGGCCCAGCGCCTCAGCCTGGCCAGAATGCTGCTCATCGATCCGATGGTTCTGCTGCTCGACGAACCGGGCACCGGGCTCGATCCCGGTTCCCGCACCATTCTGGCTGAGGAGATCGGGGCTGCACGGGACCGGGGAAAATCCGTGATCTGGGTGAGCCACGATCCGGAGCGGGACGCCGGACTGGCGGATCGCATCCTGGCCCTGGAGTCCAAACGGGTGGCCTATCTTGGAGAGCCAAAGCCCTATGTCCAGGAGGCGCTTGGTGGTTGCTAGAACGCTGACCATTGCCGGAAAGGACCTCCGGCTGGTGGTTTCGGGCGGAAGCGGCCTGGTGCAGGCTGTTTTGCTGGGGCTGTTGCTCATTTTTCTGTTCAGCCTTGCCGCGCCGGTGGGAGTCAAAATCGAGCCGCAGAGCGCCGCCGCGGTGTTCTGGCTCTCTTCAGCGTTCAGTCTGGTGCTCATCTTCAACTCCCTGTATGGAATCGAAGAAGCGGACGACACCAGACTGGCCCTGATCATTGCGCCCATTCCAGTCCAGTCCGTCCTGCTTGGCAAGATCGTGGCAGGATTTTGTCTCCTGCTGCTTTCCCAGATCGTGTTCGTGCCTGCGGTGATCGTGTTTTTGGGACAGGACCTTGCCGGTTCCGGGTTCATGGGCCTGGGCATGATTCTTCTTGCGGATGTTGGGCTGACCGTCCTTGGGGGGCTTCTCGGGGCACTGGCCCAGGGCGAGAATTCCCGGGACGCCCTGCTGAGCATCATTCTCTTTCCCCTGCTGATCCCCGTGCTTCTGGCAGGAATCCGGGTGGGGGGCGAGGTGCTCTCAGGGGTGCATACCGGGGGCGCTTCCTCCTGGCTGATGCTGACCCTGGCCTTTGACGCTATTTTTTCAGGGGCGGCATTGGTCTTGTTCCCTTTTGTCTACCGGGGGGACTAGAACCGGATGCTGCTGATCCACCACTGAATGTGGGAAAAAGAAATGCCGGGGCTGAATAGGAGTGGTTGCGGTGAACCGGGTTGATCCGTTTCCAGACCCTGGCATTGGAAAAAACTTACGAGGCGAGAGTGCAGAAGACTCTTGATTTGACACTGGGGATTGCCGCGATTGTTTTGATGATCACGGCCCAATACTTTATTTATGTCTACGCTCCTCTGGAAGAGACCATGGGGGCGGTGCAGAAGATTTTCTATTCCCATCTGCCCCTGGCCTGGTGGGCCCTGGCCAGTTTTTTTGTCGTGTTTGCATCAAGCATCGTCTATCTTCTTCGCCGGGAATCCAAATGGGATCTTCTGGCCGGCGGAGCCGCGGAACTGGGGGTGCTCATGAGCGGACTGGCTCTGGTCACCGGATCGGTGTGGGCCCGGGCCGCATGGAACACCTGGTGGACGTGGGACCCGCGGCTCTCCACCACCTTGATCATGTGGTTCGTGTACAGCGGATACCTGGTCCAGCGCATGACCGGGTCAAATCGCGAACAACGGGCCATGATCTCGGCCGTTATCGGCATCGTGGCGTTTATTGATGTCCCGCTGGTCTTTTACTCGGCTCGATTATGGCGTTCCATTCACCCAGCCGTGTTCGCCTCCCAGGGGGGAGGGCTGGAGCCGGAGATGTGGGTCGCCGTGTTTGTCAGCCTCGCCGCCTGGGGTATGTTGTGGGTCCTGCTTCTTCGGATCAGGGTGCGGCAGCTTCGGGCGGGTGAGCGTATAGACACGGCCATGACCGAAATGTAACAGGAGTGATCATGAATCTGACGTTTTTGCTGTGGGGCAATATATTGGTATGGGCCGGAATCGGAGGCTATGTCCTCTTTTTGGCCAGAAAACAGAGCAGCATTTCCAAGCGATTGGAGCAAATGGAGATCTCCCGTGACGAACACTTTTTCAACCGATAGGCAACATCCTTCCAGCCGGGCGGTCCTGATCTTTGTCGGTGTGGGGTTGATTGCAATTTTCGCGTCGTCCTTTGTGTATCGGATGGAAAATCCCAGCATCAGGATGCAGGCGCAGCCCCAGTCGAGAGGGCAAAACGACATGAGTTCCATGGGCGAGTTCATGACCAGACTGGAGCAGAACCCTAACGATGTGGAGGCCCTCTCACGGCTGGGCAGAATCTTTATGGAAATGGGGGCCTGGGAACGGGCTTCAGTATTTTGGAAGCGCCTTTTAGATGTGGAAGAAAATCTTATGGGCCGATATTTCTATGGGATCTCCCTGTTTCAGATGAAGGAGTACCAGGAGGCGGCAGCACAGTTCGAACGGGTTCTGGAACAGGAGCCGAATCAACCCCTGGCCCATTTCAATCTCGGCGTGCTGTACAAGCACTACCTGAACCGTCCGACAGAAGGCGACGAGCATTTCAAAAAAGTGCTCGAACTGGCACCCCCGGAACAGACCGAGCTTCGCGAACAGGTCCGGCAGGAACTCGAGAGGCAACACGGCCAGGCCGATAAGAATTGACAGGGTTTAAAGCTTGGTAGTATCACGCCAGAATCTTTTCAGGGCGGCTTTCAATACTTTTCAGGAACCGGACTACCCGGTCATGAACGCACATTCAGAGAGGAGTGAGCAATGAGAAAGTTACTGGTTTTACTCGCCATCCTGGCACTGTTCGGATTCGGTTGCTCAGGGGAGCAGGATGAAGAGACCGCCGGTGCTCCGGCGAACGAACCTCTGAAGTTCGGGGTGGCCGGAGCGCACAGCGGCGACCTGGCCTCCTACGGGATCCCCTCGGTCCGTGCTGCCGAAATGGTCGTGGCCGACTACAATGCCAACGGCGGTGTCCTGGGCAGGCAGGTCGAGCTGGTGGTTCTGGACGATCAGTGCAAGCCTGAACTGGCCACCAATGTCGCCACCAAGATGGTGTCCGAAGATGTTCCGATGGTGCTGGGGCACATCTGCAGCGGCGCCACCAAGGCGGCCCTGGCCATATATAATGACAACAAAATCATCGTTGTTTCCCCTTCGGCCACCAATCCTCCGCTGACCAAAAGCGGCGACTATCCCAACTTTTTCCGGACCATCGCGCCTGACGATTCCCAGGCCAGGCTGCAGGTGGATTTCGCCATCGATGAGCTGGGCAAGAAAAAGATCGCGGTCCTGCACGACAAGGGTGATTACGGCAAGGGTTTGGCGGAATTTGCCAGGCAGTTCATCGATGAAGAATCTGATGCCGAAGTCGTGCTGTTCGAAGGTGTGACCCCCGGTGCAGTGGACTACTCCGCGGTGGTGCAGAAAGTGAACAGGTCCGGGGCTGATGCCGTCATTTTCGGCGGGTACCACCCCGAAGCCTCAAAAATCGTGTCCCAGATGCGCAAGAGGGACATGGATACCGTGTTCATCTCCGACGACGGCGTCAAGGACGACACGTTCATCAAGGTGGCCGGGGAATTCGCCGAGGGCGTCTACGCCACCGGACCCAGGGATACGTCCACCAATCCCCTGACCATCGAAGCCACGGAAGAGCACAAGCAGAAACACGGTGAGGAGCCTGGTGCGTTCTTTCTGAACGCCTACGCCGCCGCCCTGGCCATGCTCAACGCCGTGGAAGCGGCCGGCAGCACGGATTATGACGCTGTAGTTGCTGCGCTTCGAGACGAGAACGTGGACACTCCGCTTGGAACCATCAGCTTTGATCAGCGGGGCGATGCCGAGGGCGTTGGATTCTCCATGTACCAGGTTCAGGACGGAGTTTACACCGAAGTGAACTAAATCTCCTCCCTTCCGCAACCATTCAAATGGATCGAACATCAGGGGCAGGACTTCACCTGCCCCCTGATGTTTTTACGCAGAGACACGCACATGGAATATTTCTTTGAACTCTTTTTCAGCGGCCTGACCCGGGGCAGCATCTATGCCCTGATCGCCCTGGGATACACCATGGTGTACGGGATCATCGAGCTGATCAACTTCGCCCACGGGGAGATCTACATGATAGGGGCCTTCACGGCCCTGGTCGTGGCCGGGGTCCTGGGGATGTACGGCTTTCCGGCGTTCGGAATCCTGATCATCGCCGCGATCGTGGCGGTGATCTACTCCTCGGCCTACGGGTTTACCATAGAAAAGGTCGCCTACAAGCCCCTGCGGCATGCCCCGCGGCTTTCGGCCCTGATCAGCGCCATCGGCATGTCCATCTTTCTGCAGAACTACGTGCTTCTGGCCCAGACGTCCCATTTTCTGCCCTTTCCCAACTACATCCCCCAGCTCGGTTTTCTGGACGGCTTTTTCCTCAGCTCCTCGGAGTTTTTCATCCTGGTGACCACGGCTGTGGCCATGGCGCTTTTGACCTTCTTCATCAAATTCACCAAGGTCGGAAAGGCAATGCGGGCAACGGCCCAAAACAGGAAAATGGCCATGCTGTCCGGGGTCAATGTCGATCGGGTCATCTCCATGACCTTTGTCATCGGCTCTGCCATGGCCGCGCTGGGTGGGGTGCTCATCGCCTCGCATATCGGGCAGATCAATTTCTTCATCGGCTTCATCGCCGGCATCAAGGCGTTTACGGCTGCGGTGCTCGGCGGCATCGGCTCCGTTCCCGGGGCGGTGCTCGGCGGGCTGGTCCTCGGCTGGACCGAGGCTTTTGCCACAGGGTACGTCTCCAGCGACTACGAAGACGTGTTCGCCTTCTCCCTTCTGGTCCTGATCCTCATTTTCAGGCCGGCCGGACTTCTGGGCCGGACAACGACCCAGAAGGTGTAACCCGAAAACCTCAACCGGACGGTTTCTTCCGGAAACAGCCGGACCAAGCACGCTTATGACTGAGATTACCCGTTCTCTCATGGTTTCCCTCTGGTTCATGTTCCTGACCTTTCCCCTCATGGTCATTCGGGTCAACACGACCTACAATGTGGTGGAATGGCGCTGGGCGAACATGCTGTACGTAGGGGTGGGGAGCTTTGTCCTCTCCTTTGTCTGGCGATACCTGCACAGGCGCAAGGAACGGCAGAAGAAGGAAGACGAGGAACATCAGGGGGAGAGTGTCACCCCCCTGATGAAAGTTTTGGCGGACAAGCGCCTTTTCCTGCCCATCCTGGGCGGTATTGCCGTGTTTGCGCTGCTCTTCCCCCATCTTTTCTCCACCTATCAGACCAATATCATGATTTCAGCCCTGATCTGGGTGATTCTGGGACTCGGTCTGAACATCGTGGTCGGTCTGGCCGGCCTGCTGGACCTCGGTTACGTGGCGTTTTATGCGGTGGGCGCCTATGCGTACGCCCTGCTCAACTACCACTTCGGCCTGGGATTTTGGACGGTTCTGCCCCTGGGTGGTCTGCTGGGGCTGCTCTTCGGGATCATGCTCGGGTTTCCCGTGCTTCGGCTTCGGGGGGACTATCTGGCCATTGTCACGCTGGGGTTTGGAGAGATCATCCGGCTCATCCTGGAGAACTGGAACGAGTTTTCCTTTGGGCCTTCGGGCATAGCCGGAATCGACCGGCCGGGTTTTTTCGGATTGGAGTTCGGTCTGCACCAGGCCACGCTGTATATTTACTACCTGATGATCGCCATGGTGGTGTTCACGATCTTTGTGGTCAACCGGCTTCAGAATTCGCGTATCGGCAGGGCCTGGCTGGCCCTTCGCGAGGACGAGATCGCCTGTCAGGCCATGGGCATCGACAAGACCAAGACAAAACTGGCCGCCTTTGCCATGGGAGCCACCTGGGCGGGGTTCGTGGGCGTGATTTTTGCGGCCAAGACCACATTTATCAATCCTGCGAGCTTCACATTCCTGGAATCGGCCATAATTCTTTCCATTGTGGTTCTGGGTGGCATGGGATCGATCATCGGAGTCGTTCTGGCGGCGTTTATTCTGATTCTGCTGCCTGAATATCTGCGGGCGTTTGCAGATTATCGCATGCTCATTTTCGGGGCGACCATGGTTTTGATGATGGTTTTCCGGCCCCAGGGGCTGATCGCCAATGTCCGCAAATCCTATCATTACAAGGCTGAACCACGCGAACTGGAGAAAAGGTAGAAACAATGCAGCCGCTTTTGGAAGTCCAGAACATGTCCATGAATTTCGGGGGACTTCGGGCCCTGGACGGAGTGGATTTGTCCATATCCCCTGGGGAAATCGTGGCCCTGATCGGCCCCAACGGGGCCGGGAAAACCACGTTTTTCAACTGCATCACCGGGATCTACAACCCGACGGAAGGAAACGTTTTCGTCAATCCGCCGGAAGGCAAAAAGCACCGGGTCAATGGACTCAAACCCAACAAAGTTACCGAACTCGGCATGGCAAGGACCTTTCAGAACATCAGGCTTTTTCCAAATATGACCGTGCTGGAAAACGTCATGGTCGGAAGGCATTGCCGCACTTCCACCACCATACTGGGCGCGGTTCTGCGGGGGCCGCGCAGCCGTCGTGAGGAACAGGCCGTGGTGGAAGCAAGCTACCTCCTGCTTCAAAAAATGGGGCTTGAACGGTACGTGAACGATCTGGCCGTGAACCTTCCGTACGGGGCACAGCGCCGACTGGAGATCGCCAGGGCCATGGCCACGGATCCTTTCCTGCTTCTCCTGGACGAACCTGCCGCAGGCATGAACCCCAAGGAAACCGGGGCGCTGATCGAACTCATCAACCGGATCAGGGACGAAGAGAAAATATCGATTCTGCTCATCGAGCACGACATGAAGCTGGTCATGACCCTTTCCGACCGCATCTACGTCATGGAATACGGACGGCTCATCGCCACCGGCACTCCTGCGGAAGTGCGCGACAATCCGGATGTCATCAAGGCCTATTTGGGAGAGGAAGAGGATGCTTGAGATCCGCAATATCAACACCTTCTACGGCAACATCCAGGCCCTGAAGGGGATTTCCATCGAGGTTTCCAAGGGAGAGATCATCACCCTGATCGGGGCCAACGGCGCCGGCAAGACCACCACGCTCATGTCCATTTGCGGGATCACTCCTCCCAAATCCGGAGAGATTGTGTTCGAGGGCCGGCCCATTCACGCCACCCCGCCGGACAAGGTGGTGTCCATGGGCATCTCCCAGGTACCGGAAGGGAGGCTGATCTTTCCCTACATGACCGTGCTGGAGAATCTGGACATGGGCGCCTACAAGCGCAACGACAAGAAAGTGATCAAAAAAGACCTCGAATATGTGTTCGATCTCTTTCCCATATTGGCCGAACGCAAGCATCAGCCCGGAGGGACCCTGAGCGGAGGGGAACAGCAGATGCTGGCCATTTCCCGGGCTCTGATGGCACGGCCCAGGCTGCTGCTTCTCGATGAGCCTTCCCTGGGGCTGGCCCCGCTCATCATCCGCCAGATTTTTGAAATCATCGAAATGATCAACAGGGAAAACGGCACGACCATTTTTCTTGTGGAACAGAACGCCCACCAGGCATTGAAGGTGGCACACCGCGGCTATGTCATGGAAAACGGTCGAATCACCATGACGGATTCAGCGGCGAACCTCTTGACGAATGAAGAAGTAAAGACAGCCTACCTCGGGATATGATCCGCATTTCGGATCGTTTTCTTTTGAGGGAGGTCTCAATAGTGGAGGAATGAATGGAGAAGTTGATCGGACAGGGATTGACCTTTGACGATGTTCTGTTGGTGCCGGATTATTCCGAAATTCTTCCGGATCAAGTGGACGTGAGCACCAGGCTCACCCCGGACATCGCTTTGAACATTCCCTTTATTTCCGCGGCCATGGACACAGTCACGGAGTCGGACATGGCCGTTTCCATGGCCCGGGCCGGGGGGCTCGGTATCGTCCACAAGAACATGGCCATCGACCGGCAGCGGCTCGAAGTGGAGAAGGTCAAGAAGTCCGAAAGCGGCATGATCGTGGATCCCATTACAGTGCATCCGGAGGACACCGTGGGGCGTGTCCTGCAGTTCATGGGCGAGTACAAGATTTCGGGCTTCCCCGTGGTCAAGGGCGAAACCCTCGTGGGCATCGTCACCAACCGGGACGTCCGCTTCGTCAAGGACATGGACACCAGGGTCTCAGAAGTGATGACCAGCGAGAACCTGGTGACCGTGCTCACCGGCACCACCCTGGAGCAGGCCAAGGAACTCCTGCACCGCAACCGGATCGAAAAACTGCTGGTGGTGGACCGGGACAACCGGCTCAAAGGGCTGATCACCATCAAAGACATCGAAAAGATCAAGAAGTATCCCCACGCCTGCAAGGACGACATGGGCAGGCTCAGGGTGGGGGCGGCCGTCGGGGTCGGCGGCGACCGGGACGAGCGGGTCGAAGCGCTTGTCCGCGCCGGCGTGGATGTGATCGTGATCGATTCGGCCCACGGGCATTCGGCAAACATTCTTCGGGCGGTCCAGGCGATCCGCTCCTCCTTTCCCAAGGCGCAGATCATTGCCGGAAACGTGGCTACGTACGAAGGCGCCAAGGCGCTCATCGGGGCGGGTGTGGACACCGTCAAGGTGGGCATCGGGCCGGGGTCCATCTGCACCACCCGGGTCGTGGCCGGGGTCGGGGTCCCTCAGGTTACGGCGATCATGGAGGCGGTCAAGGCGTGCCGAAAAAAGGACCGCTGCCTGATCGCGGACGGCGGGATCAAATTTTCCGGCGATGTGGTCAAGGCCATTGCGTCGGGAGCGGATTCCACTATGATGGGCAGCATGTTCGCCGGAACCGAGGAAAGCCCGGGAGAGAAGATCCTGTATCAGGGCCGGACCTATAAGATCTACAGGGGAATGGGGTCCATCGATGCCATGCGGGAGGGGAGCTGTGACCGGTATTTCCAGGATAAAACCAACAAGCTCGTCCCCGAAGGGATCGTCGGCCGGGTTCCCTTCAAGGGGTCGGTAAAAGAGTCATTGTACCAGCTGGTGGGGGGATTGCGATCAGGCATGGGGTATGTGGGCTGCGGCACGATCAAGGATCTTCAGTCCAAGAGCAGGTTTATCCAGATCTCCATGGCGGGCTTGAAGGAAAGCCATGTTCATGACGTCATCATCACCAAGGAAGCCCCGAACTACCGCATCGAATCCTATTAACACCGGAAGGACACCATGGTGGGACACGACAAGGTCATCATTCTCGATTTCGGCTCCCAGTACACCCAGCTGATCGCCAGACGGGTGCGCGAGGCCGGGGTCTACTCCGAAATCCATCCCTGCACCATACCCACGGAAGAACTCAGGGCGCTGGAGCCCAACGCCCTGATCCTCTCGGGGGGGCCGGCCAGCGTGAGCGCCCCGGGATCGCCGGATCTGGATCCGGCAATTCTCACGTGGCAGATCCCCATTCTGGGCATCTGTTACGGCATGCAGCTTCTGGCCAAGATGCAGGGCGGCGAGGTGGTGCCCTCCCAGGATCGCGAGTATGGAAGGGCGGACCTGGAGTTTCAGTGCCAGTGCCCGCTCTGGGAGAATTTGAAATCCACGACCAGCCTGAAAGTCTGGATGTCCCACGGCGACAAGGTGCTCGCACCGCCCCCGGGGTTTTCCATTCTGGCCCGGACAGACCGGGTGGATGTGGCTGCCATAGCCGACCAGGACCGCAAAATCTATGCCCTGCAGTTTCATCCGGAGGTCGTGCATACGGACGACGGGGACAGGATCATCCGCAATTTTCTCTTCGGGGTGGCCGACCTCGACCCTTCATGGACCATGTCCTCCTTTATGGAGTCGGTCCTGGAGGAGTACCCTGCGATCATCGGCGATGCAAACGTGGTCTGCGGCCTCTCCGGGGGCATCGACTCCACGGTGGTGGCCGTGCTGCTGCACAAAGCCATCGGCAAAAGGCTGCACTGCATTTTCGTGGACAACGGACTCATGCGCATGGATGAAGGGGAGGAGGTGGTCACGTACCTGCGGAGGCATTTCGACCTGAACCTGACGTATGTGAAGGCGCAGGATCTCTTTCTGGACCGCCTCAAAGGGGTGGAGGATCCCGAGGAAAAGCGCAAGATCATTGGACACACCTTTATCGAGGTCTTCGACCAAGAGGCCAAGAAGATCAAAGGCGTGAAATTTTTGGCCCAAGGCACCCTCTATCCTGACGTGATCGAGTCGGTCTCCTTCAAGGGGCCTTCGGCCGTGATCAAGAGCCACCATAATGTGGGCGGTCTTCCCGAGCAGATGGATCTCAAACTGGTAGAGCCCCTGCGGGAACTGTTCAAGGATGAGGTGCGCAAGGTGGCGGTGGAACTCGGGCTTCCCGATTTCATAGTCTGGCGCCATCCCTTCCCTGGCCCCGGGCTGGCCATCCGGATCATCGGCGAGGTCACACCGGAGCGGCTGGAAATTCTGCGCCGCGCGGACAAGCTGGTGCACAACGAGCTTATGGCTTCAAACTGGTACTACAAGGTCTGGCAGGGATTTGCCGTGCTTTTGCCCCTGAAAACCGTCGGCGTCATGGGCGACGAGCGAACGTATGAAAGCGTGGTCGCCTTGAGGATAGTGGACAGCATCGACGCCATGACCGCGGACTGGACCAGGGTTCCCTCGGAAATTCTGGCGCGGCTTTCCAACCGGATCATCAACGAGGTCAAGGGTGTGAACCGGGTGGTCCTGGACATCTCCTCGAAACCGCCCAGCACCATCGAGTGGGAATAGGGGGGCAGCCGTTTACGGCGGCGCCGCCCGTTTAAATCACCGTAGTTACGGGATACAATATGTTCGGTATCGGCTCTACAGAGCTCATCATTATTCTTGTCGTCGCTCTGCTGGTCCTGGGACCCAAGAAGCTACCCGAAATGGCCCGTTCACTTGGCAAGGGGCTTGCCGAGTTTCGCCGCATGAGCAACGATGTGAAACGGACCATCGACCTGGAAGTCGATCGGGCCGATGAGGAAGAAAAGAAGAAAAAAGCGAAAAAGGACCTCTATCCCGAGGGAGAGGAGGCCAAAAAGGCTGAAGCAGAGAAAAAGCAGGAGCCTGAAAAGGCTGCCGCTGATTCAGGGTCCTCTGATACGTCTTCCGGGGATGAGAAGAAGGCATGACCGAAGACAATGGCGAAGTCCAGGGACTGACCCTGACGGAGCATCTGGAAGAGCTGAGAAGACGGCTCTACCGGAGCGTCATCGCCGTGATCGTCGGTTTCGGTGTCTGCTATCCCTTTTCCAAGCAGCTCTTCGGCTATCTCATGCAGCCGATGAATCGGATTTTGCAGCAGATGAAGCCCCAGGAAGACCTGCTGCCGGCCGATTTCTTCGAACAACTCGGTCACTCTCTGCAGACCGGTCTTAAGGAAACCGAATTCCCCTATCTCGACAAAATCCCTACCTTCATGGACATGCTCAGGGAACTGGCGGTCCGCAACATCGAAACCGGCTATTTCCAGTTTACAGCGCCGCCGGAAGCCTTTTTCGCCCACCTCAAAGTCGCCGTTATTGCCGGACTCTTTCTGGTCAGCCCATTTCTGTTTCTGCAGATTTACGGTTTTGTCGCCCCTGGCCTGTACAAGCATGAACGCCGCTGGTTGATTCCGATTGCCCTTTTTTCCGCCCTGTTCTTTGTCTCGGGCGCCCTGTTCGGCTATTTTGTCGTGTTTCCCTTCGGGTTCGAATTCTTTGCCGGATTTGCGACCAATGAGATCCAGTTCATTCCCAAACTCAACGAATACTTGAGCTTTTCCCTCAAACTACTCATCGCTTTCGGGGTGGTGTTTGAACTTCCCCTGTTCATCTTTTTTCTTGCGCGAATGGGACTCGTCACGGCCCAAGGGCTTCGGAAAAAACGGAAATACGCCATTCTCATAGCCTTTATCACCTCCGCCGTGTTGACGCCCCCGGACCCGTTCACCCAGACCCTGATGGCCGGGCCTCTGGTCATTCTCTATGAAGTGGGCATCTGGGTCGCCGTCGCGTTCGGAAAGAAAAAGAAACCCAAAGAGGGCGAAACCGAAGAAACAGACTCTGCATCAGCTGCCGAGGATTCAGGAAAATCGTAGTTCACAAGTCTGCCTGCGACTTGTGTGTCCATAGTGAATCCCTTCGGTACCTTCCTGATATTTCCTGATTTACCTGGGGACGATCATCGTCTATGCAAAGCGAAAAATATGGAAAGTTCTGGTTTTCTGGGAGAATACCGCGTATTCTGCCTATACTCATCTGAGCTTCAGTAGCAACCACGGGGATATCGCATGGCAGAGAGAACTGGAAGAGTCGAGCGGACGACACGGGAGACGCAGGTCCAAGTGGAACTGAACCTGGGCGGGTCAGGCATTGTGGACGTGCAGACCGGATTTGGACTTGCCGACCACATGATCACCTTGATCGGGTTCTGGGCCGGATTCGACCTGACCGTGTCCTGCCGGGGGGACATGGAAATCGACGCCCACCACAGCCTGGAGGACGTGGGGCTCTGCCTGGGTGAAGCCCTGGACACAGCCCTGGGGGACCGCAAGGGGATCGCCAGGATCGGATGGGCCAAAGTGCCCATGGACGAGGCGTTGACCGAGGTGGTGCTTGATCTCTCCGGGCGGCCGTATTTTGTGTACCAGGAATCGGTCCTTCCCCCGGTCATCGCGGGTGAGGAAAAGGACATCTGGCGGGAATTCTTCAAATCCTTTGCCTTCAAGGGCCGTTTGAACCTGCACATGAATTTCTGCTATGGACTCAACGGGCACCATCTCCTCGAGTCCGCCAGCAAGGGGCTGGGACTTGCGCTCGCTCAGGGAAGCGGTCTTTCCGGCACAGGGGTTCTCAGCACCAAGGGGAGTCTGGACTGATGCGGTATGCGTGCAGAACAGGGCTGGTTGCCATTTTTTCACTGCTTGTATTGGTCGGCTGTGCACCCAGGGAGCAGGTGGAACTGCTCCGCCCCGGGGCGATGCTTGCCGTGTCCGGGTTTTCACAGCCGCAGTCCCCGTGGGAGATGATGGCCGGATATCCTCCGGTGGAAGGGTACAAGGCCCCCCCGGAGGTTCTGGACAGGCTCGATGAGATTTTGGGCGAGAAGCTTCACCAGCAGGAGATCTCGTTTCAGGGACCCAATCTGACCCACCAGTGCGAGGAGATCGTTCTCGCGGAGCTGGAAGGGTCGCGGGTCTCCGCTTTGGAGTACTGGGTCCGAGTCGGACGCTGTTTGCCGGTGGACTACGTTCTGGTTCCGCATCTTCTCTACTGGCAGGAACGACAGGGCGGGGAATACAGTGTGGAAGCCCCTGCGAGCGTGGTTCTGGACCTTTTCCTGGTGGACGTCCGCTCGGGAACATTGGCCAAACGATTTCATTTTGACGAGCGGCAGACATCGCTGATGGAAAACCTCCTCGAGGCCCCGAAATTTTTCAGCCGCGGCGCAAAGTGGGTTTCTGCGGAAAAGCTGGCCGAAGACGGCATCAGCGAAGGAGTGAAGGAGCTTGGATTATGATTCTCTTTCCTGCGGTGGACATCAAGGACGGGCAGTGCGTCCGGCTCAAGCAGGGCAGGGCGGATGCGGTCACAATCTTTTCTCCTGATCCGGCGGCCATGGCCCTGCACTGGGTGGAAAAGGGCGCGCAGTGGCTGCATGTGGTGGATCTTGACGGTGCGTTCAGCGGCATGCCCGTGAATTTCGAGCTGATCCGGGACATCTGCCGGAAGGCAAAAATCCCTGTGCAGTTGGGAGGAGGGATCCGGGATCTGGACACGGCGCGAAATTATATCGAAGCCGGGGTCAGGCGGATCATCATCGGGACCATGGCTCTGGAGGAGCCCGAGCTTTTCGAACAGGTCTGCGCGGCACTGCCGGGGCAGGTCGGCGTCTCCCTGGATGCAGTGGAAGGCAGGCTCAAGACCAGGGGATGGGTCGGGGATGCCGGAGCAACGGTGGACCAGATTGTGCCCGGGCTCGAGAAGCGGGGCGCCGCCTTTATCGTGTACACGGACATCGCCAGGGACGGGATGCAGTCCGGGGTCAATATCCGGGCGCTTCGCGACCTGATGGGGATGACCGCACTGCCCGTAGTCGCCGCCGGCGGTGTGTCCACGCTTGAAGACCTCAAAGCCCTCGCCCCTCTCGGACCGGAAGGTCTGGAAGGCGTGATCACCGGACGGGCCATCTACGTTGGAAGCCTGGATTTTGAAAACGCTTTGGTTTGGCTTGAAGCCAATACATGATATAGAGACGAAAACGACAAATCCATATGAACCCGGGAGAAGAGATGAAAACACTCTCTGTGCAGGGAATGTCCTGCCAGCATTGCGTCAACGCCGTCAAAAAGGCCCTGGAAAATGTGGACGGAGTTACCGACGTTTCCGTCGATCTGGAAAAAGGCGAAGCGAGCTACGAAACGACCCGCGAGGTGGACGAAGCTACTGTCAAGGAGGCGGTCCGCAAAGCGGGCTATCAGGTCTCCTGAAGCTGTTTACGACTGACCTGACCAAAGAAAAGAGGCGGATACCCCAGGTATCCGCCTCTTTTCTTTAAGCTGCAGCGCTTATTCTTTCTCTGGGTCGCCCAGCAGGGGGGCGATGTCGTCCTTGCAGTCCTTGCAGGGCAGGATGAGGTTCAAGATGACGCCGACAATGCCGGCCAGGCCGATGCCTTCCAGCTTCACCGCGCTGCCGCCCAGGGACAAGCCGCCAAGGCCAAGGACCAGGATGACGGCCACGATGATCAGGTTTCTGGGTACGGTGAGGTCCCGCTGAGCCCGGACAAGCGTATTGATGCCGATGACGGTGATGGCCCCGAAGAGCAGAACCATGATCCCGCCCATGACCGGTGTGGGGATGGTGGCCAGAAAGCCCCCGAGTTTGCCCACAAAGGCCAGGGCGATGGCGGTGATCGCAGCCCAGGTCATAATTGCCGGATTGAAGACCCTGGTCAGGGCCACGGCGCCGGAGACTTCGGAATAGGTAGTGTTCGGGGGACCACCCAGCATGGAGGCCAAAGATGTGGCCAGACCGTCACCCAGCATGGTGTTTTGGATGCCGGGGCGCTTTACATAATCTTTGCCGGTGATGGACCCGATGGCCATGACATCCCCGAAATGCTCGATGGCCGGAGCAATGGCCACGGGCACGATGAAGAGAATGGCTTGCCAGCTCCACTCGGGAAAGGTGAAGCTGGGGACGGCGAACCAGGGGGATTGGGCCACTTTTTCCATGGTGATGAGGGCGGGTGCGGTCCAGTTCGGCAGCTGACCGGGGTCAAAAGCTGCCTGGGCGGAAGCGGAATAGCCGGTCCAGTCAAGGACCAGGGCGGCAAAGTACCCGGCGGCGATACCGCAGAGAATGGGGATGAGCCTGAGCAGCCCTTTTCCCAGTAGGGAGACCAAAATGGTGGTGACCAGGGCCACTGCGGCGATGATCATGGCCGTATTTTCCGGCACCAGCCAGGCCGACCCGTCGCCGGTGCGGCCAAGGGCCATGTGCACGGCAACAGGGGCAAGAACCAGGCCGATGACCATGATCACCGGACCGGTGACCACAGGAGGCAGGATCCGGTGCAGCATGCCCGTCCCCCCGAACCGGACGATGAAACTCAGCACGACGTAGAGAACTCCTGCAGCGGCCAGTCCGCACATGGTGGCCGGAATGCCCCAAGTCTGGACCCCGTAGATGATGGGCGCGATAAAGGCAAAACTCGAGGCAAGAAAGACCGGGATCCGGCCGCGGGTGACGATCTGGAAGAGCAGTGTCCCCGCTCCGGCGGTGAACAGGGCCACATTGGGATCGAGACCGGTGAGGATCGGCACCAGGACGAGTGCGCCGAAAGCGACGAAAAGCATCTGCGCACCGAGCAGGCTGTCCTTGAGTCTGAACGAGTAATCCGTGGGATCGGCCATGGAAACCTCCTGTTGAATTTGCGAAATGGCGAATTTGCGAATTTGCGAATTGGCGAGTTTGCGAATTTCCGAATTCCCAAATGAACGAATTAGCGAATTGGCGAATGGTGAAAGTGCGAGTGAGCCGACAAATCGGAGAACTCAAGACAATCAGCGTC
>JBKHAV010000010.1:0-45267 GCA_046542715.1 Desulfovibrionales bacterium | reverse complement strand
CTGAATGGGGTTCAGGGGGCCGGAGGTTCAAATCCTCTCATCCCGACCATTGAATCTTCAAGAAAAACGGCATGTTGGCGGAAACGCTTGCATGCCGTTTTTCGTTGTATCCCCTTCCATATTCCCTCTATGTTCCCCATATTGTTTCTCGTGCACTCCATGGGGATCTGCTTTCATGTTTCATTTCCAGGAAAAACAGGTATACAGGAGAAACGGCTGGAAGGAATTGATGCCGGGCTTTGAATGGGAACAGTGCCGCCGGGCTGACGGTCGGCCAACAAGGAAAAGGAGCATTCATGAAGCGACGAACCAGCCTTCCCAAGATCGCCGTGGTCGGGACGGGCGCGGTGGGCATGGCCTTTGCCTACGGCGTTGTCCACCAGGGGCTTGCGCGCGAGCTCGTGCTGACGGACCTTGACAAGCGCAGGGCAGAGGGCGAGGCCATGGACCTTTCCCACTCCACCGCCTACCTCGACCCCCTGATCATCCGTTCAGGGGGATACGAGGTGTGCCGGGACGCGGACGTGTTCGTCGTCACGGCGGGAAAGGCTCAGGAGCCTGGACAGAGCCGGCTTGACCTCCTGCACGCCAACGCAAGGATCGTCATCTCGATCATGAAGGAGATTGAGGCGGTTTCTGAAAACCCCATCGTGATCGTGGTGACGAACCCGCTTGACGTCATGACCGCCGTTGCCGTGGGGGCGAGCAGGTTTACCCAGGGCCATGTTTTCGGCTCGGGAACCGTTCTGGACACGGCCCGGTTCCGGCATCTGCTGGCCGATCACTGCCGGGTCGACGCGCGAAGCGTCCACGCCCACGTGATCGGCGAACACGGGGATTCCGAAGTCTGCGTCTGGAGCAGGGCCAACATCTCCAACGTGCCCCTGGAGGACTTCTGCAGACAGCGGGGAACCCCCCTGACTCGGGAGGTTCGCGAGCGCATCGGCCGGGACGTGCGCAGCGCCGCCTATGATATCATCGACCGCAAGGGAGCCACGGCCTACGGCATCGGCGCCGGCCTCTGCCGCATTCTGGAGGGCATCGTGCGGGACGCAAAGACCCTGCTGACGGTTTCGGCACCTCCGTGCGGCGTTCACGGCCTCAAGGAGGACATCTGCCTCTCCCTGCCCTGCGTCATTGGCGCGGGCGGGGTGGAAAAGGTGCTGGAAACGGTGATGTCTGACGGGGAACTCGAAAGCCTGCGCCGTTCCGCGCAGGTCATCCACACCGCCTTGAGCGAACTGTCCCTGGAGAAGTCTCTCTGCCCACCCGCGGATGCGGGAAAGAGTACCGCCTCGTAAGCCCCCCCTTTCAAGGGCGGGTCTGTCAGGTTTGCCTCCCGCCGCTCGCATCATCGACCTTGACCAGGCACGGAGTCGCCAATGCCGGGGCAACAGTCAGGGTCCCGGGCCTGGTCAGGTCAATAACGTCCACCGGGCCGTATCGCCTGCAGCAGCGACAAGCCTGACCTTCTTATGCTCTGGCCTGCATCAATTTGGCCAGATCAGCCAGGCGGCAGGAATACCCCCATTCATTGTCATACCAGGTCACCAGTTTGGCAAGCCGTCCTCCCTTGACCACCGTATGCTCCGCTTCGATGATGGAGGAGCGGGGGTCGCCCTTGAAATCCATGGAGACCAGGGGCTTTTCGCTGTAGCCCAGAATGTCTTTCAAGGGGCCTTCGGCGGCCTGCCGGAGGACCTCCCGCAGTCCTGCCGTATCTGTCTGCTTCTCCAGGGTCAGGGAGCAGTCCACTATCGAGACCGTAGGGGTGGGAACGCGCAGGGCATATCCGTCGATGCGGTCCTTGAGGTCCGGGATAACAAGGGCCACGGCCTTGGCTGCGCCTGTGGAGGTCGGGATGATGTTCTGCCCTGCCGCCCGTGCGCGGCGCAGATCCTTGTGGGGCAGATCCAGAATGCGCTGGTCATTGGTGTAGGAGTGAATCGTGCACATATGGCCGTACTCGATGCCGAACGCCTCGTGGATGACTTTGGCCGGAGGGGCCAAACAATTCGTCGTGCAGGAGGCGTTCGAGACGATGTGATGGGCTTCGGGATCGTAAAGTTCGTCATTGACCCCCAGCACAAGCGTGATGTCCTCCTCTTTGGCCGGGGCGGAAATAATGACCTTTTTTGCACCGGCTTCCAGATGCGCCCGGCATCTGGGGCCTGTGCGGAAGATGCCCGTGGCCTCCACGACGATGTCCACCCCGCATTCACGCCAGGGAATGTCGTGCGGGTCGCGCACTGCGTAGCTGCGCACCTCCCAGTCTCCGTAGCGGATCACTCCGGTGGAAGGGCCCTCTCCGGCAGCGGTCTCGTGACTCACAGGGACTTCTGCAATGCCGTAGTTGGTATCATACTCCAGCAGGTGCGCATTGGTGCTGACATCAAAGAGATCATTGACAGCCACCACACGCAGGTCGTCCCTGTATCGCTCATACACCGCCTTCAGGACCTGCCGTCCAATGCGTCCGAAGCCGTTGATGCCGATATTCCAGATGCTCATGCAAATCTCCTTCTAATCTTCGAAAATGCGGTATTCAAAGGAAGCCAGGTGCTCGTAGTCGCGTTTCAGGGTTTGGTGCAGACGCGCGTTCTCCAGGGCCACGGCGGAAAGAGCGGCTATGGAGGTGGCGAACTCCCGCTCTTCCGTATCGAATTCGCGCCTTTCGGCCGCATAGAGCCGCAGAACGCCGATGAAATCCCCCTTGGCCTGCAAGGGAAGGACAAGCATGGAGACAAGCCCTTCGGCCTTGGCTTCCTTTGGATATTGAAAACGTTCGTCTCTGGTCACGTCCTCGATCACTGCCGTTTTCCCTGAGATGGCCTCCCGGTCCACGGCGCTCTTTTCCACCTCCACCGGTCCCTTGCGCAGATATCGTTCGGAGAGCCCGTAACTGGCGCTTGGCAGCAGAGTCTTGCCTTCCCGGTCGAGCAACCGGATAAAGCTGCCTTTGACCTGCATGGCTTCGGTAACCTCCTTGGCCACCGTCTGCAGGACCTCCTTGAATTCCAGGCTGGAATTGATAGCCAGGGACACATTGAAGAGCGATCGGTAATACCGCTCGAATCGTTCCATAGTGGGTTCCTCCTCTGTAGGCGTAAGTTCGAGTTTGGCGATTCTGTTGTTACACACCCCGGATTGGCTGTCCAGGAACGCCTGCTCGACCGACACGACCGAAAAAATCGCTTCCATGGCGGTCAGTTCTTAAAAATCTTCCGATTGGGAGATGATCAATATTCCATAATACAGGGAGCGATGCTGTCGGACAAGAAAGATGTTGTTGTGCCTGAACCAAAACCGCATCCCGGCACGGCCGATCCGATACCTTGACCGGCTTGTTCTCAAACTGTTGCAGAAGTCCATTTCCCTTCACGCCACCGGCGGAACAGAATTTGATCTCATCTGACAGCATGGGGATGCATCGGAGACGGGGACGAGAGAGATGCCGGAAGCTGTTCCCGATCTGCTGCAATATGATAGCATGGACGGTGCAGGCCAATGGCAGATTCGATGATCCGGCTGATTTGGCAAAGCCTCGTGGCTTCGGCTTCTCTCAAGATCCTGTTCGCCTGCCATTTGAAAACCGAAGAATACGAACTCCTTTTACGGCAAAATGGGGGAAGCATGAATGTCCTGTTTCTTGTGCTCGGCGTGGTCCTGCTCGCCCTTGCAGTGATTGATTTGCTGTGGACGACGCTGTGGGTCGACGGAGGTGCAGGCCCGCTCTCCTCCCGGGTCTCGACGTGGCTGTGGCATATTCTTCAGAAGGTCAGTGGGCGGCGCTCACGGGCACTCAGCCTGGCCGGTCCGCTCATGCTCGTGACCTCACTCTGCATGTGGGTTGTGCTTCTCTGGGCCGGATGGACCTTCTGCTTTGCCGGTGGCGATGTCTCTCTTATCGACGCGCGCGACAATGAACCCGTCACATGGCCTGGACGGATCTACTTTGTCGCCTTCACGATGTTTACGATGGGAAACGGCGATTTCTACCCAAAGGATGGTTTCTGGCAAATCGTCACGGGGTTGACGACTGCCAACGGCATGCTCGTCGTCACCCTGGCTATCTCCTATGTCCTCTCCGTTTTGAGCGCCGTGTCGCAGAAGCGTTCATTTGCCAGCGGTGTGACCGGCCTTGGCATGCAAAGCATATCCTTCGTAGAAAAAGGGTGGGACGGCAACGATTTTCACTCCCTCGAACTCCCCCTCAGTTCGCTTGCGCTTCAACTCGATAGACTTGCCGATCAGCATAAAACCTACCCAATTCTTCATTATTACCATAGCGAGAAGAGCGATACAGCTTCGGCTATTGCAGTCGCCGTCTTTGACGATGCACTCACGATACTCAACTTCGGGGTCCCTGAAAAACGACGTCCCAGCAAGGCGGTCCTGACAAGCGCTCGATCAAGCGTCGAGAGTTACCTCCAAACGCTCAACTCCGCTTTCATCAAACCTGCTCCTGATACCCCCATTGCTCCCAATCTCGAACGTCTCAGGTCCAAAGGCATTCCCACCCTGGATGATGCCGCTTTTGATGAAATCCTCGCAAGGCTTGAGAATCGCCGACGAAAACTCCTTGGCATGGTCAGGGCCGACGCGTGGTCGTGGCCTTTGGAGAAATCATGAGCGAAACCATCTTCTTCTTTTCCGAATGGGCACCGATCAGCCGCATCCTCGTTGTCGGCGCAATGATGTACGTTGCGCTGGTAGTGCTCCTGCGTATTTCAGGCAGTAGGACTCTCAGCTCCATGAACGCCTTCGACTTCATCATCACCGTGGCCATTGGGTCTGCGTTCGGACGTGCCCTCACGGCAAAGGGGGTTGCTCTTGCCGAGGCGATTGTCGCCTTTGCCCTTCTCGTATCACTGCAGTACGGGGTGGCCTGGCTTCAGATTCGGTGGCCATTCTTCTCTGACGCGGTAACCAATCCCCCGAAGCTTCTCTACTTCCGGAATGCATTTCTCTCCGAGACGATGCGCCGTCAACGGATCACCGAGGCTGAAATACGCTCAGCTGTGCGGAAGAAGCGGCTCGGGTCCATGGATGCAGTTGAGGCTGTGGTCCTGGAGGCAAACGGAGATCTATCCATCATCAAAACCGTCGGTGACGGATCCGCGCTTGGAGAGAAGGTTGAAAAACAGATACGCGGGTAAGGCTGCCGCACATCACCCTGGGTTTCCCGGTCGGCCCCACGGGCCCGATCCTTTTATCCTGCAAATGCGCAGCAGCCTGGCTTGGCGATGGGAAGAAGAATCGGCTCGCGGCGAGTGGGAAGTGAAGCAGAAAATGATAAAGGAGGTGAGGAACGTACAAGGATCGGATTATGCCTGCAGTCCTCTCCAAAGTGGATCGGCAAGCTCCAGCGCTGCGGCAGGTGAGACGATGTGCAACTGTGGGATGGCGCAAACATCGAGAAGGTCCTTGTCTCCGGTCACGAGCCATGGGGCCCTTGCGGCCAGGGCGGTGTGGATGAACATGTCGTCGTCGGTGTCGCGACAGAAGGGTTTACGTGCGAGGTCCGGGGGGATGTCCACCCAGAGGGCCGCGGCGCTCAGATCGTGCAGAATTTGCCGCCTCATCTCAAGGGAGATATAACGGTCGAACTTCGGACGCCGGATTCTGGATTCGAACTCAGCAAAAGTAGGGAAGGAAAAGACCGGAATACCGCGGGTCATGACATGCCGCACCACCCGGGCCGGGGCACCCTCTCTGGTCAGTATACCGCTGATCCAGACATTGGTGTCCACAACCACCAGATGCGCATCGGACACTATCAGCTCTCATCAGCCAAAAGCTCGTCCAAGACCTCGGGGGTCAGGCCGGCCTGGGACGCCTTGTCGGCCGCCTCGTCCAGAGTGCGTCTAAGGCGGTCGGCATAAAAAGTCCGCATCTCTTCGTAGTCCTGTGCACTGACCATTACGCCCACAACCCGTCCATGGCGCATGACCCGAACGGGCTCCCGCTGCGCCTGATCGATGAACTCTCCGAAATGTGTTTTGGCTTCGTTTGCAGTGTAGGTTCGCATGCGATCTCCTTATAGGGAGTTGGAAACTCTCCGCACAAAAAAATAAATGTTTCGTTCGATTCGGTCAAGATGGACGATCGAACCAAACGAGGAAAGCCGAGTTGAGCAGTGAGGGAACAGTGGAAAAAACTTGAACTCAAAGCGTTCGGAATTTATTCCTTTCCCTAGAGCGATTCGCCCGGGCACTGATTGGCCCAAGCGACTGAAAGACGCAAGCTTTTGGAGTCGGCATTCAAGTCCGACGACTGCCCCTTCGGAACAAAACTCGGAGACAATCTTTTTATTGACAGGTCATTCGCCAGATCAACGAGGTATGGCACCAAAAGAGTTCGTTGGAGAAATACATGCGGGTTTAGAGCCAGAAATATCTGACCTCATCAGTTCAAAACATAGTGAACAGGATCATTCTAAACAAAGATAAAATCAAAATACGAGATCGATCCTGGACCTTGCAAGAAAGGTTCGCTTTGCTTCCCCGAAAAAGATCAGGAAGTTCTTTAGCCTCATGCGATTGCAAAGCAAAAAGCTAATTCTCCCCCTGAAGTCCCAGCCGGCGGTACAGGGTCGCCCGGCTGATATCAAGAACCTGGGCGGTGCGCCGTTTGTTTCCTCCGAACCGGCCGAGCACGTATGCGGTGTAGCGGTTGCCCATTTCTTCGAGAGTAGGCAACTCTCCCTCGCTCACAAACGCTTCGAACATGCCGGAGCTGGTATTGCCTGATTGCTTCTTTTTGTTGCGACGAATTCTTTCGGGCAGGCACGAGGGCGTGATTTCCCTGCCGTTACAAAAGGCAATGGCCCGCTCGAGGGCATTGCGCAGTTCCCGCACATTTCCGGGGAATGGATACGCGTGCAAGAGTTCGAGGGCAGTGCTGGACAGTTCTGGAACATCCCGGCCTATTTTCGCGCTGAGAAGGTTGATGAACCGCGCGGCAAGCAGGTCGAGATCCTCTCCTCGCCGGCGGAGCGGAGGCATGGACAGGGTAAACGTTTCCAGTCGAAAATAGAGATCCTCGCGAAACAGGCTTGATGACACCTGCTTCTTGAGGTCTTTGTTCGTGGCCGCGATGATGCGCACATCAACCCGGGTCTCCCGGTTGGCCCCCACCGGCCGGACCATTCCATCCTGCAAAATGCGCAGCAGCTTGGCCTGGAGTTCGATCGGCATCTCTCCTATTTCATCGAGAAACAGGGTCCCTCCCTCTGCTTCGGAAAACAGCCCTTTCCGGGAACTTCCGGCTCCTGTGAAAGCTCCGGCAGTATGCCCAAAGAATTCGCTTTCCTGCAGCTGCGCTGGAATTGCCGCACAATTGACGGCAATGAACGGCTTGTCCCGACGGGGGCTTTCCCGATGAACCGCTCGTGCCGCAAGGTCTTTTCCTGTGCCGCTTTCTCCCGTGATGAGCACGGGGCCTGAGGCTTTGGCAACCTGCTTCAAGGTGGCGAACAGGGAACGCATAGCCGCACTTTGGCCGATGATTCCATGAAAATCAGTACTGCCGAGAATCTGTCGAAATCTTTGTACATCCTTTCGCAATCGCCGAGTTTCAAGCGTCCGCTGGACGCACAAATGAAGGTGATCGAAATCCAGGGGCTTGGTCAGAAAATCGTCAGCCCCATTTTTCAGTGCCTCCACTGCCTGGGGAATAGTCCCGAATGCGGTCATGATGATGAAGCCGGGTGCCGGTTCCATTTCCCGTATCCTGGAAAGAAGCCACATCCCGTCCGCTCCGGGCAAACGCAAGTCACTGATCACGATATCCGGGGCCCAGTGCTGCAATGTTTCCAGGGCGCTCTCCGCATCAGAGGCGATACGCACCTGGTGACCGGCATCAATGAACTCTTCCTCAATGAGCTTGCGCAGGGCGGCATCGTCTTCAACCACCAGGATCTTATCGAAAGTTTTTTGGGGCATGCACTGTTTCCTCTTCCAAATCGTTCACTTTTTGAAAATCATGCTGAACCGGGCACCGCCGAGGGTGGAACGTCCCACTTCCAGGCGTCCTCCATGGTCACGTGTCGCGGACTGGGCAACGGAAAGCCCGAGTCCTGTGCCCTGATCCACGGACTTGGTCGTAAAGAACGGTTCAAACAGTTTGGAATGGAGCGCTTCAGGAACTCCGGGGCCATCGTCAGCGACGTGGATCCCAAGACAATCCCGGGTCTCGAACCATTCCATCGCCACAGTACCTCCAGGTCCGGCAGCCTGAACGCCATTGCGCAGAAGATTGATCAGAGCCTGCTCCATCCGCACGGAATCCACTTCCAGCATGGGAGCGGGCTCTGGTCCGTTGATGGTCATGGTTACAGAAAGATCCTCCGTCTCTTTTCGGAGGTGCGCAGCAGCGCAATGGGCAAGATCGTTCAGCTTCCTCGGGCGCAGCCGCAATGGATTGCTCCGGCCATAATCGAGAAGCTGGCGCACGATCTGTTCCATTCGTTGCACAGCGACACGGATCTCATGAAAGGCCCGCACAGCCGGTTCAGGGAGATCGGATCTGCGCAGAAGCCGTTGGGCTTTGCCTGAGACCACGCTCAAGGGCGTGCCCAGTTCGTGGGCAACACCGGATGCGAGTTGCCCGATGGCAGCCATTTTTCGGGACTGCTGGAGTTGACGCTCAAGCTTTGTCTGATCCTGACGCTGCTGCTCCAGCTTTTTTTCCGCCCGCGCAATACTATCGAGCATGGAATTCATGCCATCTGCCAGATGCCGAACCTCACGCGGGCCGGAGAGATTTGCCCGGTGCTCCCGATGACCGCTCTCGATACGAGCCATGCTGCGTACCAGCAGGCCGAGATTCCGGCCGATGACCCGGTGATGTCCGTAGACAACGATGCCTGGCAGCAAAATGGAAAGCAGCAGAAGCAACAGCAGGCCCTGACGTCGAACCTGCTGAATGTATTCCTGGAAATCTGCGCCGTCCCTGGTCAGCTGGAGCAATCCCGTATTTCTGCCCAAAGAATCAGACAGAGGAATGAAAAAGGAGTACATCTGCTTGCCGTCGGATTCCTGGTACTCTCCAATGCGGTCCCCCCCGGCGGCAAGCTCGGCTACCTGGCGGCCTCTGATCCCGGTCTCCCGCGGACCGCTCCGAGCGATCCTTTGTCCCTCAGTACCGTACACATAGGCTCCGTAAACCCGTTCAAAGCGAAAAACAGAATCCAGGGCCTGGGACAGACTTCCTTCCCGTCCCTGTTCAAGGGCATGTTCCAGGGGACCACGGATGGCTCTGGCGATCAATTCGATATCATCCTGCATCCGCTCCTCAATCTGCGCTTCAAGGAGCTTTAAACTGTAAAACCCACCAGCCCCGCAGATTCCAATAAGCGGAATCACAAGAAAGAGCAGAAGGGAAAGGCGCAGACTCAATCCTTCACGAAATATTGTAACCACCATGTACTCCTCGCTCAAAAATGAACATGTCGCTTTTTTACACACTTTCCTCCATTGATCAAACAGCAATCATTTTCTTTGTTTTGTAATAAAATTCCTATATTTCAGATAGTTACAAAATAAAAGCAAAGCTGCCTGCATCTGGCACGCCCATTGCCAATGCCGATCGGAGGAACGGCAAACACGATTTGCAAAACGAGCGCTCGTTGGGAGCGCTTGTTCCTCATTGAAATGCAAAACCTTTGGAGGTTCACGACATGAATGTTTTTACCCCGTCCATCTCAAAGTTTATGGCCGGCATCTTTTTTTTGGCCGCTCTTCTCGTTGTTTCTCTTCCGGCCATGGCGCAGTCTCAGTACGGTGCCGGCGAGCAGGGGGAAAATCCGGGTCTGGAGCAATCCCAACCTGCTCCGCAACTTGACGATCAGACGCTCACAAATTTCGCTGCCGCCACCATTGAACTCGGCAATATCCAGAACGAGTTCGCCAAAGAGTTGCAATCGGTTCAGGACCGGGAAAAGGCAATGGAAATCCAGCAGGAAATGCAGCAGCAGATGATCACTGCACTCGAAGACGAGGGGCTTGATGTGGAAACATACAACGCCATAGCCAATCAGATGAACGTGGACGAGGACTTGAGAAACTCGGTTACGGAGAAGATCCAGGAACAACAAAAGTAACTGTTTTTTCCATCCACAACCATCAGACGTGGCTGTGAGAAATCACGCTGAAGTACTCACAGACAACTTGTGCAAGCACCAATTGCAAGGAGGGACACCTACCATGAAGAACCGTTTTCTCGTCGTTCTTGCGAGCCTTGTCCTGGCTTTTGCAGGACTGGCCTGCGAAATGCCCGAGCAGGAGCCCATGGAAAGCCCTGGACAGGAAGGAAACGTCTATGATCAGCCTGCAGACGGTACTCAAGACAACGGGTATCAGCAGGAGATGAACCAAGGAGAAGAGCAGCAGCCCTATGGTTCACAAAACGAGTATGATCCGAACTAGAATGAGTGGACGACAGTAAACCGGGCTTCCCGGTAAGTCCAAACGGACGCATAAGCGGCGGATCTTGTATCAAGGTCCGCCGCTTTTCATTGGAAGTGGATTCAACTCACCGGCAGGAGGGCGTATCAGGATTGGTAAACACAAACTCCTGAACCGTGCCCCAACACTCTCCTGTACAGATCAGACCTTTGCCTCGTTTTGACGCTTTTTGCGTTCGCACGCCTTGCACAACCCCTGAAACTGTACCTGGCTGCCGGAAATCCTGCCGATTGCCTCGATGGAGTCCGGTTTGGGGATGTCGTCCAGTTCTTTGCTGTGGATATCCACAACCAGACCACATGAGGTGCAGACGAAATGGTGATGCTGATCGAGATTGGCATCATAGCGCGCAGGGCCGGAGCGGATTTCCGCGCGTCTGACAAATCCCATCTTCTCGAGGAATCCCAGGGTTCTATAGACGGTATCCCGTGAAATTGCCGGTATCCGTTCGTGTACCCGCTGGTACACGACTTCAGCGTCCGGATGTTCCCTGCTGGCAAGAATCTCTCTGAAAATTTCCGTGCGCTGATGGGTCACCCGCAGACCCTGCTCATGAACCGCACGTTCAAAGAGCTTTAGCCGGTGTTCGATTTCCCGCGGTGCAACTGTCATTTCCTATCCTTAATCGGATTTATTATTGATAATAACAGTACAGGAAAACCCGGCGGAGTCAAATCTCTGGAAGCATTTTACCATCTCCCGTTTCTATGCGAACTCGGTCAGTTTCTCGAGGTGCCTTTCGCTGCGACTTTCTGAGTTACGCTGATTGCCCTCTCCAAAAGGCACTTCCTGTCATGTCCTGGCTTGCGTGCCGAGGCGTAGCCCAAGGGCGAAGGCTGGACCGGAGCATCCAAATTCACACCATGTTCTGTTCAAGAGGATCTGGATCGCCCGCTCGAGTCGGGTGATGACAGAGAGGAGATGCGCCTGTTTTCAATAGTCAGACGAACAACTGTGATCGGCTAAAGGGGGACAGGTTTGTCGATGCCGGCTGCCGACAAAACCCGGGATTGTGTGTATGCTCTGCCCATGAAAAGCACACGGGAACGGGAACAACAGCTCGGAAAGGTTCGCAACGCAGCATCCTCATGCCGCAGGTGCGGCCTGTGGGAAAACGCCACTCAGACGGTTTTCGGACAGGGTCCTGCTGCGGCGGACATGATGCTGGTGGGCGAGCAGCCTGGGGATCAGGAGGACAAGCAGGGCGTTCCTTTTGTCGGCCCGGCCGGGGGCAGGTTGGACAGGGCGCTGGAGAGGGCGGGACTTTCCCGCAGGCATGTCTACATCACCAACGCGGTCAAACATTTCAAATGGGACCCCCGGGGGGCCAAGAGGCAGCACCGTGCCCCGGATCTGGGCGAAATCACTGCCTGCCGGCACTGGCTGGAGCAGGAGATCGAGCTGATCCGGCCCGGGCTCATCGTGGCCATGGGCACCACTGCGGCCCGGTCGGTCTTCGGGAAAGCGACGCCCGTCAACAAAAACAGGGGGCTGTTTTTTCCCCTGACCCGGGAGGTCTTTGCCGCGGTCACGGTCCACCCTTCCTCGCTCCTTCGGATCCCGGACCGGGAGGCCAGGCACGAGCAGTTCGACCGCTTTGTTCAGGATTTTTCGACGTTTAAAAAATTTCTGTCCAACCTGCGGGACCCGAAACATCCCGCACCGGACCGCCTGGTCGAGACCGAACAGGGATGAGGACCTGCGTTTTTTCCGAGCGCCAGGGCTGATACCGGTCCAATGCTAATGCAGGTCCTCTGCCGGGTCCTTCCACATGGAACTGCTGAGCAAAAACCTGTCCTTTCTCCCTGTGACCTTGACGAGTTCGAGACGAGATGGGGTGTGCTCCACCATGAAACATTCATGCACCTCCTCCGTGGACGTGGCAATGGAGGCGAGCAGATGCAATTTTCCGGAACCCGGCTCCTCTGCAGTCGGGAGGGTTTCAAAGGTGAGCAGCACCGCAAACTCAGGCCTGTACAGGTTGATGGCGTCCTGGAGCATTCCAAAGGAAGCATCCCGGGTCTCCTGTGTCTCAAAATCCAGGACCAAGGGGATGAGCGTCTGGTCAGTGCACAGCACGGCCAGCGGATCAAAGGTCCCTCGCTGTGCCAGAACCGACACCGCCTCGCTTTCGAACCGGCCGAGGATCTCTCCAAGCGCCATGTCTGCGAAACTCGTGTTTTTGGCCTGTCCCTGAATCACCCATCTTCCTCCACTATGAGGTAGTCGCAATCGTCCACCGTGATGGCGTCCTTGCCCTGCTCCCCGGGAACAGAGGGCACGATGACCTGCTGCCCTACCCTGTCGTTCATCCGTTCCACCTGCCTTGGCACCGCCATTTTCCATGCGTGCACCGTTCCGCAGAGCACGACCATGGTTCTGCCCGGGTTATCTTTGAGATACTCCAGCGCGTAAACCGCCATGGAGGTGTCCCAGACCAGCTGGGCCTCACAGAATCGCCGGAACGACTCTCCGCCTCCGTGGCTTCCCAGAACCCGGCGCAAAAACTCCTCGTACTCCGGACCCACCTCGCAGGTGACTATGGGCAGTTCAGCCATCTGCTCCCGGGTGAGGGACTCGAACCCCTGCCTGGCCACCTGCCTGGTGATCTCCCGGGGCACGTTCAGCCCGACCATGGGAATCGCATTGTCCCGGCAATAGAGGAAAATGTCCCTGTACAGGGGCCACATCATCCCCCAGTTGCGGGCAAATATCCGTTGGAACTCCTCTTCGCTCAGTTCCCCGGCAACCCACCTGTCCAACGCCTTCTGATCCCGGTGCTGCATCATCTCCAGGCCGACAGCCACTCCCCCGTTGCGCCGGTGCAGCGATCGAATCACCTCCAGCTGGGCCGCGTGGTGGTCGGGCCGGTCGTGCATCTCCCCCACATAGACCAGGTCGGATGCTCCCAGCGTGCCCAGAATCTGTCCCAGGGTGACCCTCTCGCCGGCGGCCACGTCCCACAGCCGCAGCTCTTCCTGCTGCGAGCACCCGATCTGGGCAAAACAGAAGAGCTGCAGGATCCCCGCGAGAAGCATAAACGTTTTGTTCATCAATCCTCCTGGAAGGCTATGTCCACCGGAGTGTTGTCCACTTCCCAGACACCCTTTTCCCGTATTTCCGCCTTGCGGAAGAGCAGATAACTGTACTTGCCGTAATGGGTGATCTTGCGCAGGGTCCGTGCAAGCACATCACTGTCCGTGCCTGCGGCAGGAAGGACGAGCCCCAGCGCATCGGATCCGCTCTCCCTTTCTGCCACCAGAAACAGGCAGTCTCCTGCTCGGGCCGGGTTTGATTCGAAGTGAAAGTTCCCGGAGGCAATGCGCACGTTTGGGAGGTCCGGAATCATCTTCCTGAGGGATGCGGACTGCGGCACACCAAAAAAGAGCACGCTTTTTCCGGCCAGGTCGTCCGGCTGCAGATCCCGCTCTGAGCGAATGATCGCCCCTTGCTGATTCAAACCGATCAGGAGATCTTCAAGCAGTCTTCTCCCCTTGTCCTGCCACTTCCCGCACAACACGGCCACGAACTCGTCCGCACCCTTGATGGTGTTCACCGTGGGTGGAATCTCTGCACCATGCAGAAGTCGAAACAGGTGCGCGTCAGGATCAAGGGTCAGCCGCACCGGCAATGCGGCCGAGCGCAAGGAAAAGGGGGTGCTCGCCTTATGAACGTCCACCATGTGGTGCTGGGCTCCCTCTTCACTGTGCAGGGTCATGGGGACCTGCAGACGATAGAAAGGATCGCTCTGCACGATGTTCCCCTTCACCAACCAGCTCTGCCCGTTCTTTTCGGTTTCAACATCGGCCAGGACAAGCTTGGGCGCACCCGCCCTGAGCACCCATTGTTCAAAGAACTGCTCGACCTCGCGTTCCGACCACCCTGACCGGCCGGAAAAGGCGGCTGCAAAATCGTCCCACGACGCCCTCTTGAACAGGTGCGACTCATAGACCTGCCGGAGACTTTCCCAAAACGGCTCGTCACCGACCCTTTGCCTGGCCATGTGAAAGAGAAACATCCCCTTGCCGTATCCGATGGCCCGCGTGGCCGGATCGACCCTCCCGCCGAATCCGGCCAGGGGGAGGTCGCGGTCTGCCGCAAGCAGCGCAAAATCCCGGAGGACCTGGAGCCGGTACTCCCGAGCCGCTGCCGCGGATTCGAGTTCCTTGACCATATGGTCTGCAACATAGGTGGTCAGCCCCTCGCTCCAGTTCCCCTTTGCAGAATCCACAAGCACCCCGTTGCCCCACCAGCAGTGCGCCACCTCGTGTCGCAGGCTGGTCTCCGGAATAAACGGCAGCCTGATCACCGCCGAACCCAGCAGGGTATAGGAGGGAAACCCGTACCCGGTGGGGAAAAAATTCTCCACAACCGCGAATTTGGAAAAAGCATAGGGTCCGTGCAGATTCGCATAGAACTGCACGTGGGATGCGGCGGCTTCGAGATAGCGGGGGGAAAGCGCAAGAGAATCGGGATAAAAGAACGTATACACCGAAACGCCTTGAGTTTTTGACTCCCGGACCTGGTACGGTCCAAGAGAAAGGGAGAGCCCCTTCACCGGGTTGTGCGCTTCCCAGCGAGAGAGGCTTCTGCCGCCCTCTTCCCCGAATTTAAGAAGCTTCCCGGCAGTGACCGCATACAGTCCCTTTGGCGCCCGCACGGTCAGGGCAAAGGTTTCCTCCGGCGCCATCACCCGCGGATACCACCCGGATCCCTGGAGCAGGAAGGCACCCCGCTCGAAAATCGTGCCCCGCACTCCCATCCCGGGATTGTCCAGACTGAGCGGTTCCACTTCGAATTCGTCGTCAAAAACCGTCCGGTAGGAAAAGGACAATGTGCCGCTCGAAGTGTTTCCAGGCACCTGAACGCTGAGCAATCCTCTTTCCCTGGAAAACGCTGTCGGCCTGCCGTCCCAGAGGACATCCCGGATGGTCGCCCCAGGGGCGATGGCGATCCGCACCGTGTTCCCGACCCCTTCAAGGTGGATTCGGTCTGTTCCAAAGAGCGCCCTGGCTGCCGGTTCGATGGTCACCTGCAGCTCGTGCTGCGCCCGGGCCGCCGCCTGGGTCTCCCCTGCCACGTGAAATCCCAGAAAAACGGCCAAAACACAAAGCAGCCTTGCGGCCGGATATTTCAACACGTGCATGTGCATCCCCTTTTTGTTTCTACATACCCAAACGGGCCGCAAAATGCACTGCCGATCAGGACTTCCCGGTTGAAGGCATTCTCGTATTTACCTTCACGGGATTGTGGTTTAACTTTTCGGGTGGCCGAACCCCTGAAAAACACTGCAAATTTGGAACACCGGAGGATACTATGGATCTGACAACTCTTGCCCAGGCGATCGACAAGATGCTTCAGGAAAGCGCGAATGAAGCCGAACTGCTCAGCGAAATCACCAGCGACGGAGCCGTATGGGGATTTGAAATGGAGGAAGACGTCAGCGGATTCATCAGCTGTGAAACCAATGCCGGCACCGGTGATGTCCCCACCGTGAGCATCTCCCTGTCCCTGGGCTCCACCCAGGGCCTTGACCGGGACGACCTGCTCGAACTGCTTCTGATCAACGGCGAGATGCTCGATGCCCACATCACCGTGACCCCGCCCTTTGAGGACAGTCCAGAACAGTTCCTCCTCATGCAGCGCAAACTGCCGGCTGAACGCTTCGACCCCCGGGAATTCAACGACAATCTGGAACTGGTGAAAAAAACCGCAGACCTGTTTTTCAACGAATAAGCGGCTGCCCACGGACGTTGCTCTTTTGTCCACAACCCAAAGTCAAAAACCAGCATGCCTGCTGCGCTGTTCGAGTTCAATGAGGTGACCTTCTCCTATGGGACCGGCTCCCCGGTCCTGGAGAAGGTCACCCTGTCCATTCCCCCTGGGGGTTTCGTACAGATCACCGGCCCCTCGGGGAGCGGGAAATCCACTTTTCTGCGTTTGCTCTGCCGCCTGGCCGACCCCACATCCGGAACCATTTTCTTTCAGGGCATTGATATCCGCTCGACAGACCCGCCCCTTCTCAGACGGAAGATTGCCTACCTCCAGCAGACCCCCGTGGTCGTCAGCGGAACGGTTCGCGAGAACCTGCTCCTGCCGTTTTCCTTCCGGGCCAATCAGGACCGGAAACCGCCAGATGACAGGGAGCTGCGCTCGGTCCTGGATGCGTTCCAACTCGACACTATCGGGCTGGACGCGGGCGCCGGGAACCTGTCCGTTGGCCAGAAGCAGCGGCTTTGCCTGATCAGGGCCATGCTTCTGTCGCCCACGGCCATGCTTCTTGACGAGCCCACATCCGCACTGGACCCGGAAAACGCCGCCAAGGTGATTGCCGCCTCGGTACGGCTCAACACGGAACAGGACATGACCGTCCTGATGGTCACCCACGGACGGGAGCCCGTTTCCGCGAAAACCCTCCAGATCCTCGAGATCGACAAGGGGGAGGTCAGGTATCGATGACACCCTCCCCCCCGGAAATCGGTCTTTTCGAACTGCTCCTCGCCCTGGTCTTTGTCCTGGCCGCCCAGCTGACCTCGCTCTTTTTCCGCCTGGGCCTGGGGCGGGACATCGTGGTCGGGACCCTGCGCACCTTTGCCCAGCTTTTCCTCATGGGCTACGCCTTGAAATTCATCTTCCAGGTGGAAATCAGCTGGCTGTCCATAGCCGTATTCGTGGCCATGATCACCACGGCCGCCCACGTGATCAGGGGCCGGGTCAAGGAGCGGTCCGTCCCCTTTGTCCTGCCCATGTACGTCTCCATGTTTCTGAGCTACTTTGTCGTCTCCGTGATCGTTTCCGGACTGGTCATCGGCGCCGACCCCTGGTGGACTCCCCGGTATTTCATTCCCATTGCAGGCATGATTGTGGGCAACTCCATGTCCGCCGTGGCTATCGGGCTGGAGCGGTTGTTTGCCGATCTCCGCACCAGACGGGATATCGTTGAAATGAAGCTTTGCATGGGCGCCGACTTTCGCGAAGCCAGCGAAGATGTCGTCAGGGATTCCATCCGGGCTGGCATGATTCCCACCATCAACTCCATGATGGGCGTGGGGCTGGTCTTTATCCCGGGCATGATGACCGGACAGATCCTGGCCGGGGCGGATCCGCTGATTGCGATTCGCTACCAGATCGTGGTCATGCTCATGCTGATGGCTTCCACCGCCATGGGGTCGCTCCTGGTGGTCCTTCTGGCGCGCAAACGCTGTTTCGGAACCGGTCAGCAGCTGATCTTGCCCCGAAATTAGCCTGTATTCCGGAGTAACGTGCTGTTTTTTGGGGGTTTTCAATTTTCCAAGGTGTGCTACAATGCCGACATTCCTGCTGTCGTGTCGATCGGCTTTTTTTCTGCCGATCCGACCGATTAGCGTGCAAATGCAACAAGGAGAGTCAGATGGCGAAGCTTCAGGGAAAAAAGGTGCTCATGTTCGTGGAAAATTTCTACGAAGATCTGGAACTCTGGTACCCCAGATTTCGTCTCATGGAAGCGGGAGCGGACGTCACCCTTGCCGGACCGGACAAGGACACCGTGTACAAGGGCAAGCACGGCTATCCCTGCAAGCCGGACATGGCCATCGATGAGATCGACCCCGGCAATTTCGACATCCTGGTTCTGTGCGGCGGGTATGCGCCGGACAAACTTCGCCGGATCCCCAAGGTCCTCGACGTGACCCGGTCCATGTTCGAGTCTGAAAAACCCGTGGCCATGATCTGCCATGCCGGATGGGTTCCGATCTCCGCTGGGATCGTCCAGGGCAGGACCTGCACATCGGTTTCCGCGATCCGAGACGACCTGGTCAATGCCGGCGGCGAGTGGGTGGACCAGGAAGTGGTGGTGGACAAAAATCTGATTTCCAGCCGGACACCTGATGACCTTCCCGCCTTCTGCCGGGCAATCATCGATCAGGCGGCAGGATAAGCCCCAGCTCTTGTGCAACCCGGTGAAATTGAGGTGTTCGCTTGATTCATCCGATTGAGAAGGGTATTCCTGTCCGAGGTGAGCCGTCCTGTCCACGGGAACCGTCAATACGTTACGTTCTGAGAATACGCTCTGGAGATGTCGATGCTGAAAGGTGCTGAGGAGGCGGAGTTGCGATCTGCATGGGACTGGACCCCGGGGAAGCGGCATGTCGCGGATCTGCGCCAAAGGGCCGGCGACTTCGAGTGGCGGGAAGAGCACCAGGTCAGCCCGGACGGCGAAAACATCGCTGCCGTGGTCAAGCTCGGCGAGACGTCCACGGTCTGCGTGAGCGGTGATTTCTGGTATCTCGAGTTCGAGAAGATCTGGAACGTCCGCTACTCCCCTGACGGCAGACTGACCGCCCTGGTCATGACCGAGGACGAGTGGACCGTGGCCGTGGACGAACGCCTGTGGCCTGAGGCTTACGCCTACCTCTGGGACACCCGCTTTTCAGCCGATGGCCGCGTCATTGCCGTGGCCGTGCAGCAGGACATGCGCTATGGCATGATCCAGGATGGCACCATCTGGAACCATCTCTTTGACAACGCCACCGGCTTCGCCATGAGCCGCGACGGTTCGGCCACCGCCGCGGTGGTGCAGACCGTGCCCTTTGGTCAGGCTGACATCTTCACCTATCAGAAAGGCTGCTATACCGTGGCTGTCAACAGTGTTGCCTGGGACCAGAATTTCGTCAACGCCTGGTCCCCTGTATTCTCCCCGGACGGCAACAGGGTCGCAGCCCAGGTGCGAACCTCGCTTTTCGACTACACCATTGCCGTGGACGGAACCCTCTGGCCCCGGATTTTTACCAACGTCTGGGAGCCCTGCTTTGACCCGGAAGGCTCCACAGTGATCGCCCCTGTGCGCACCAAAAGCGGCTGGGGGCTGGCCAGAGACGGCGAACTCTTCTGGAAACCCCGTTTCCACCAGCTCTGGGGACAGCAATGCCACGGGTCCTCCATCTATGCGATCGTGGCCCCCAGGTTCGGCCATTGGGCCGTGGCCAAGGACGGCGTCCCCTGGAAGGATCACCGGGCCGAAGCCCTCTCGGATCTGCGGGTCAGCCCGGACGGCAGCCGGGCCGCGGTCAGGGCCAAGGTCAAAAACCAATGGACCCTGTGTATCGACGGCACGTTCTGGGACGAGACTGCAGACATGATCTGGCAGCCCGTGTTCAGCCCGGACGGGAGCCAGGTCGCCACCAAGGTCGAAAAAGGGGGTCGGTACACCGTGGCCCTGGACCAGCGCCACTACCGGGAAGAATTCGACAATCTCTGGGAGCCCGTGTTCAGCCCTGAAGGCGACCGGATCCTCATCCGCGGGGTCAAGGACGAGAATTACTATCGCATTGTCGCCCCGGTGGACGATTTCATCTAGGAGAACCCATGCATACCCTTTACGAACTCGCCTCCGGTCCCCTGGTCTGGCTCTCGGTGATCCTGTTTTTGGGAGGACTTCTCTACAAGTTCATCCGGTTGACCCTGCTGGCCAGAAAAAAGGATCCCATGGTCTTTGAATATCTGAGCCTGAAATACTCCCTGCGTTCCATCATCCGCTGGAACATCCCCTTTGCCACCCGGAACATGCGCCTGCACCCCTTCATGACCGTGGTCTCCTTTGTGTTTCATCTCTGCCTGTTTCTTTCCCCGATCTTTCTCCTGGCCCATGTCCTGCTTTTTCAGGAGTCCTTTGGACTGGCCATCTGGACTCTGCCGGAGCAGGTGACGGACTGGATGACCGTTCTCGTCCTGCTGGCGCTTCTCTTTTTCGGCCTGCGCCGGGTTTTCGTCCCTGAGGTCAGATACGTGACCGGCGCCAAGGAGTATCTCGTCATCATTCTGGTGGCCCTGCCCTTTCTCACAGGCTTTCTGGCCTATCATCAGATCGGGCCCTACCTTCCCATGCTCCTGATCCACATGCTCTCTGGAGAGCTTCTTCTGGCGCTCATTCCCTTTACCTGGCTCTCGCACATGATTTTGGGACTGCTCATCAGAGCCTACATGGGGTCGGAGTTCGGCTCCGTGCGTCACGCCAGGGACTGGTAACTTCGCAAACCAAAGGAATTCAGCGTGCCCACAGCTTTGGAACTTGCTCATTCAACAAAGGATCCCGGGATTCTGGACGGTGCCGCCCGGGTCACCCCGGAGCGGATCAGAGAGGTCGTGACCAAGGTGCTCGAATCCGAGGCCGGAGCCCGGCTCAAGGCGTATGTCGAGGCCTGCGTGCACTGCGGCCTGTGCGCCGACGGCTGCCACTATTTCGTCTCCCGGGACCGCGATCCCCGCTACTCCCCTGTGGCCAAGGTCAAGCAGACCATGTGGGAAATTTTGAAACGCAGGGACACGATCGATCCGGACTTCCTCAAACAGGCAGCCATCGTGGCCTACACCGAATGCAACCTCTGCCGCCGCTGCGTCATGTACTGCCCCTTCGGCATCGACACCGCCTACATCATCTCCATGGTCCGGCGGATCTGCCACGGCTGCGGGGTCACCCCCCAGTATATGCAGGACACCGCCCACAGCCATGCCGCCACCATGAACCAGATGTGGATCAAGGACGACGAGTGGATCGACACCGTCCAGTGGCAGGAAGACGAGGCCCGGGACGAAATTCCCCGTCTGCGCATCCCCTTTGACAAGGAAGGGGCGGACATCCTCTATTCGGTCATCGGCCCGGAACCCAAATTCCGCTCCCAGCTCATCTACCAGTCCGCCGTGATCATGAACGAGTGCGGCGTGAACTGGACCATGCCGTCCACACCGGGATGGGACAACTCCGACATGGCCATGTACTCCGGGGATTTCGAACTCATGGGCCGGCTGAAACGGCTGCACTTCGACATAGCCATGCGACTCAAGGTCAAACGCATTGTCATGGGCGAATGCGGCCACGCCTTCCGTTCGGTTTACGATACAGGCAACCGCTGGCTGGGCTGGAAGAACATGCCCGTCCCCGTGGTCCACGGCGTGCGCTTCTACTGGGAACTCTTCCGGGACGGCAAGCTCAAGGTGGGCAAGAAATTCACCGAACCGGTGACCTTCCACGACCCCTGCAATATCTCTCGGGGCATGGGGCTGCACGATCAGGCCCGGGAGGTGGTCAAAGCCTTGTGTCCGGACTATACGGAAATGCACCCCAACCGAGAGCAGAACTACTGCTGCTGCGCCGGCGGCGGGGTGATCAACTGCGGCCCGCCCCACAAAATGACCCGGGTGGAAGGAAACAGGATCAAGGCCGAGCAACTCAGGCGGACCGGCGCCCGGGTGATCGTGGCCCCGTGTCACAACTGCCATGGCGGCCTCGAGGACATCATTCACCATCACAAATTGGATATGGAGCTCAAGTTTATGGCCGACATCATTTATGAATGCATGGAGAAACCTAGTGCTGCGGCCTGAGCGGGTCTTCCGCAACCGGACGGCAGGGATGGTCACAGCCTGCCTGCTCCTGCTCTTTGCCGCCATCGCCTTTGGACAGGATGAACTCCTCACCTTGAGCGATTCCGCCTTTCCCTCCGACCGCAGACCTCCCTCGCTCTTTGGTCACGACCTGCACATGCAGGTGGTTCCCGAATGCTCGACCTGCCATCATCTCTATGAAAACGGCAGCCTCGTCCCTGATGCCGATTCCGTGGGTATTCCCTGTTCCGAATGCCATGCGGTCTCGCCTGGAAACGAAACCACTCCCCTGATTTTGGCCTATCACCTCCAGTGCAAAGGGTGTCATCTGGAACGCAAGCAGGGTCCGGTAGGCTGCGGGGAGTGTCACGTCAGAGAGTAGCTGACAGAGTGCGGCTGAACGCTTTCCACCAGAATATCGCTCGCCTCGTGACTTTTCCCGTGATCCGGACGTATATGCTCAAGAGGGTTTTTTTCGAATCCTAGACTGATTCCGGACACTGCTGTGCAGCTGATCCGATCTGTGAGTCCGAGTTGCTTCGAGCATTGCCCTGCAAAGCACACAGGCGGGCATTATGGCAACGATACTTCTGGTCGATGATCACCAGTCCATGCGGGAACTCTACACCTACCTGCTTACACAGAGGGGACACACGGTTCTATGCGCTGAAAACGGAAAAACCGCGCTGGCGATTCTCGCGCGGGAAGAAATCGACCTGGTGATTACCGATATCAATATGCCGGAAAAAAACGGGTACGAGTTCCTTATGGAACTGAAGCAGTTCCCCTCCCGTGTGCCTGTTATCGCTATGACCGATAAAATCGAAGCCCAGGACTATTTGCACATCGCCAGACGCCTTGGTGCCGCGGCATCTTATTGCAAGGACGAACCGCACACCCGGTTTCTCGAATTAGTGGACGAATTCGTAGCGTAACCATGGGGTTTATTTTTCGAACCTGACAGTCACCTGCGAAAGATAGTTGCCGAACTCCTGCACCAGGGCCTGCAGATCCTCCAACCTCCAGACCTTGGCCGCAGCTTCGACACGCACCCCGATATCGGCCATTCCCTTGAATCCATATCCCAATCCCGCGCCTTTGAGGCTGTGTCCTAGTCGGGCCAGGGTGACGAAATCCCGTTCTCCCAAAGCCTGCTGCATGTGGTTCAGATCCTGGAGAGCATTCTTCAGAAAAATCGGAACAAGCCCTTCCAACTCCGGGTCTATGGTTTCAACATATCCTTTGGCCACTTGCTTCTCCTGTTTACCGTTTGCACGCAGACGCATACCCTGGGCGCAGTACCAGGGCAACACCACTTCGGCGACACATGTTGACCGATGTGGGATTCAGAAGTAAAGGCCATTGGACCTCTGGGAGTTCTGAAAAGCACTGAGAGAAAGCGTCTTTGGAGGCGTGTCCCGGTAATCATGGTAAAGAGGAGGGTAAGGAGACCCCATGGCAAAGGAAGAAGCGATCGAAGTCGAAGGCATTGTTCAGGAGGCCCTGCCGAATGCCATGTTCCAGGTGGAACTGGAAAACGGACACACCGTCCTGGGACACATCTCCGGAAAGATGCGCAAGCACTACATCCGCATTCTCCCTGGTGACAAGGTCAAGGTGGAGCTTTCACCTTACGACCTGACCCGAGGACGAATCACCTACAGATACAAATAGTCTGCATCAGTATCGGGTCAACGCGCCTTCACTGGCAAAAAACACGTCCCTGCCGCCTGTCACTTCGGCCGTGCTTTCCCTGGATGCTCGTTCAGCCGGGGTGAGAACCATTCGGTAGCCGAAGGTGACGAAAACCGGGCCGGGACTGCCCATGCGTTCCGGAGTGAGCGTGAAGGAAAAAGGGATTCCCGCGGCATAATCAAGCTGTTGTGATGAAAAAACCCGCAAATGCCTGGCCAGTACATGGTCCCGATCATCACTCAGGTAGGCTTCCATCCAGAGATCATCAATCCACTTCGCCCACACGGGAATCGCATCCTGCTTCGGGAGGGCTACGCCCTGCACCAATAACCCCTTTTCGGTCTGCTCCGTTGTATAGCGAAACGTCCAATAGTCCATGGTCAGCTCGGCGGTGCCGTTTCCGGTAAGCGGCTGTTTGTTCAGATGTCGCACGCTCTGATGCGCACATCCCAGCACAAAGACCAGCAGCCCGAAAACGAAAACCACCCTGATCAGGAGCGTTTGTTCATATCGGTGCATTATTCCTCCCTTGATCTCATACCGGAGGTGGGCCAGACACCAGCATTTCCGCCAGTGTCAGGTTCACCCTCGGAAGCTTCCCCTTCCTGGAACCGAGCAGCTGCATCTCGATCAACGCCAGCCTTCTGTAGAGATCGGTCCTGTCCAGGGCCACCCCTGCGCCGCGGGAAGCCGTTATGGCCTGCGCCCTGACGCAGCCGGGAAAATCCCTGCGGGTTCCGTCCGGCATTCTGAGAAGGTTGGGCACCCCGTGCAGCCTGCAGATCATAAGCCGGTACTCATAGAGGGAGCACAACCCCGCTTCGTTCAGCGGACACATGATTTTCGGCCTGCCGCCCTGGGCAATGACCATTCTGGCCTGGGAGACATACTCCTTGGCGCGGTGCAGGATGGTGCGCTGCCGTTCCTCCGGAAGCATGGAAAGCCCTTTGAAGAGGTAGGCCCATTCCACATAGGTGTGGTGCTGGAAGAAGCTTGTGCAGCAATTGTCCGCGCATCCGCTGCAGGTGAGCCCGATGGTTTCGGCGCACTGTCCGTACTGTTCCTGCATGGCGGAGTACAGCGCAGCGGTTTTCCTGAACACCGCCTGTTTCGTGGCCCGCTTCATTGGTCCCGCTCCCCGGAAAAGATTCTTTCATACCTGCTCGTGACCCAGGCGTGAACAGCTTCGGCTGTCTCATGGGCCGACAGGTGCTCGGTATCCACAACAGTGTCGGCATACCTTTCATACAGGGGTTTGCGTTCCTGATAGAGGTCGTCCAGGGTCTGCCCCGGGGCGATGGCCAGGCTCTGCAGTGAGAATCTGGACATGCGCTTTTGAATGGTCTGCAGGGTGGCATCCAAAAAAATGACCGGCCCCATGCTCTTCAGTCTGTTCATACCTGACTCACTGTATATCACGCTGCCGCCCGTGGAAATGACGCAGCGGTTCAGCATCAGTTCACTGATGACCTGCTCCTCGGCCAGCAAAAAATCCGCAAGCCCCGCCCGGTCCTTGAACTCCTTGAGGCTCGATCCGAGATACGCTTCCAGCAGCCGGTCGGTATCAACATGCATCCATTCCATCATTTCGGCCAGGAGTTTTCCCACCGTGCTCTTCCCGGTCCCGGCCATGCCGATCAACACGATGCAAAACGGCAGTTTCTGACCGTCAGGCAGGGTGGCGAAATCGTTTTCAGAGGGCATTGAATTCAAGAACTCCATGAAAGATGGCCATATTTGAAAACATCCGGCACGTAAAAACCATCAGACCGTTTTGAAAATTTGTAACCGGCCTTGCATGAACGTTTCAAGGCAAACTCGTTTTCCGTGGCGAAAGAATGAGGGTTCTGAGGCAGATCCGGAGGCAGGCAGTACAAAAGGAGGACCTGAAGAACATGGTCACGCCTTTACTCATATCCGAGCAGCCACTACCCTCCCAGATAGGCCTTCTTGACCTCGGCATCGTCCAGTAAATCCGCTGAAGGCCCCTGGCGCACGATGCGGCCGTTTTCAAGGACATAGGCTTTCTGGGCGAACTTCAGCGCCATCCGGGCGTTCTGCTCAACAAGCAGGATGGTGGTCCCCTCCTCGTTGATCTCCTTCAAAGCCTCGAATACGCGCTTCATAAGCAGGGGGGCCAGCCCCATGGAAGGCTCGTCAAGGAGCATCAGTTCACGTCCGGAGACAAAGGCCCGGCCCACGGCAAGCATCTGCTGTTCGCCTCCGGACAGGGTTCCGGCCTTTTGCGTCTTGCGCTCGTCCAGCCGGGTGAAGATGGCAAACACCCGTTCGATGTCCCGTTCGATCTCGGACTTGACCTTGCGGGCATACGCGGCCAGCTGCAGGTTTTCCAGTACCGTCAGATTGCCAAACAGCCGCCGCCCTTCCGGAACATGGGAAATGCCGAGCACGGACACGACCTTGTCCGCGGCATATTTGGTCAGGTCCTCGCCTTTGAAAAACATCTTTGATCCCGGCTCCACGGGAACCATCCGGGAGATCGCCCGAAGCGACGTGGACTTGCCGGAGCCGTTGGCCCCGATGATAGTGGTGATTTCTCCCTTTTCGATCTGGAAATCCACCCCTTGCAGAGCTTTGATCCTTCCATAGGAGACATGCAGGTTTTCGATGGACAAGAGTGTGCTCATGCCACCTTCTCCTCTCCCAGGTAGGCCTCGACCACCTTGGGGTTGTTTTGAATTTCCCCGGGGGAGCCTTCGGCGATCACCTGTCCGAACACCAGACACTGGACCCGGTGACAGAGTTCCTGAACCACTTTGAGCCGGTGCTCGATGAGGAAAATGGCCAGATTGTAGCGTTTGTGCACTTCGCGCACCACCTCGATCATGTCGTCCATTTCGTCCGGGGTCATGCCCACTGTAGGCTCGTCCAGAAGAAGGACTTTCGGTTCCGTGGCCAGCGCCCGGGCCATCTCCACCCGCCGGGCCACGCCATAGGGCAGATTGACGACAACCTGATCCGCAAACGCATCGACCCCGAAAAGCTTCAGGGCGTCGTGGGCCAGCTCCTGCGCTTTTTCCTCTTCCCGCTGACGTTTGGGCGTATCGAAAAAAGCGCCCAGCAGCCCGTAGCCGAGTTTGGAGTACCGGGCCATCATCACGTGTTCGATCACGGTCATATGCCGCCAGAGCCGCATTTCCTGAAACGTTCGGGCCATCCCCAGGGAGGCGATCTTGTTCGGCCTGAGCCCTTTGAGGGATTTTCCCTCCAGCAGGACTTCACCGCTGGTCGGTATGTATATCCCGGTGATGCAGTTGAAGGTCGTGGTCTTGCCCGCACCGTTGGGGCCGATCAGGCCGACGATCTCGCCTGCATCCATCCGGAGGGAGTAATCGGTGAGGGCCTGCAGCCCGCCAAAACGCTGGCTGACGTTTTTGACTTCCAGAAGTGCCATGTTCCTACTCCTCCGTTGGGCCGAAGAGGCGGCGGGGACGGAGCTCCGTGAACGAGATCATGCCCCGGGGACGGAAGATCATGACCAGGATCAGGAGCAGGGGGATGAAGATCCACTTGTAAATTTCAAGCGGCCGCAGCGCCTCTCCAAGCAGGCTGATGCTCACCGCCCCCACAATGGAGCCGTACACCGAATTCAGTCCGCCGAAATACATCATGGCCAGAATCTCGGCCAGTTTCTGCAGGCCGAATGTAGCCGGGTTCACGTAGCGCAGCACGTGGGCGAACAGCCCTCCGGCAACGCCTGCCCAGAAGGCTCCGAACATGAACGCGGTTATCTTGGCTTTTCGGGTGTCCACGGTCATGGCTTCGGCCGCGGATTCGTCGTCGCGCACCGCATTCAGGGATTTGCCCATGGTGGAGGTGACGAAATTGTTGATGACCCACACCCCAATGACCGTGACGGTGAAGACCACCGGCAGGGTGGACCAGTTCGGCTGGCCGCCAAACCCCCTGGGGCCGCCCAAGAATTCGAGATTTTCAATGAAGCTCTTGACGATAAAGAGAAAGGCCAGGGAAATGATGGCCAGATAGTCCCCCCTGGTCTTGAACGACGGGATGGCAATGACCAGAGCTCCAATCGAGGCGATGATTCCCCCGAAGAGCAACCCTACAGGAAAAAAAAGCGGGGTCAGCATCCCGGAAAAGACCGCCTCGCCGAAAAGCCGGTCCGTGGAAAAGAGTCCCACGGTGAAAATAGACGCCCCGTACGCCCCAAGAGCCATAAATCCAGGATGGGAACAGGAGAATTCCCCCATGTACCCGTTGATGACGTTCAGGCTCAAGGTCAGGAGAATTGCGATAAACATGAGCTTGAGCGTGATCAGGCGATAATCGCTGATGTCGGTCCAGAGATGGAACACAATGTACAGCAAAATCAGGTGGACCGCCGCCGAGAACAGAACCGAGAACCTGACCAGCTTTCCTGCAACCCGGTTGGCCGGCCTGGAGAGCAGTTTGGCGCACAGGAAAATGGGCAAAGCATAGATGACAGCGGTATAGACCAGGGATGCAGGGATCAGCAGGGGCTGCTTGAGCATGATCATCAGCCCGAAGAGCACGGGGATTTTGGGCAGCCCCAGCATCTGCGCCAGTTGAAGACCCACGGCATACTCCAGGAGCACTGTGGCGAGGGCCCCAAGCAGCCATGCCATCAGGGGGACCCGGCTCATCCGTTGCAACTGGCGCCGGACCAATCCCTGCTTTTCCTCATGTGGTGTAGGTGCGTGCATGTAACGTCTCGTATGGTAGAGCGATTAGAGCCTGAGCTTGGCGCTGTAGGATTCGCCGAACAGCCCGTGGGGTCGAAACACCAGAATCAGCAGAATGATCGAGTAGGCGATGAGATCCCTGAAGGTCGAGGGAAAGACCATGGGGACGAAATATTCGATAAAGCCGATCATGTACCCTGCAACGCAGGCGCCCATTATCGAGCCTCGGCCGCCAAGAATTGCGGCCACGAACGCCTTCCACCCGTAGAGAATGCCCATATAGGGGTCGAGCACGGGATAGGCCATGCCGAAAAGAATGCCCGCTGCCGCTGCCAGAGCCGAGCCGATGGCAAAGGTGAGCGCCGCGATGGTGTTCACCGGGACTCCCATGAGGGGCACCACCACGAAATCATAGGCCATGGCCCGCATGGCCATGCCCCATTTGGTCCGCTTGACGAACTGGTGCAGCCCGATCATCAGCGCGATGGAGACGGTCACGATGATGATCATCTTGTTGGTGATGAGCACTCCGCCCACATTGTAGGCCTGGGTGGTGATCAGCGAGGGAAAAGCCACCCGCTGCCCGCCCATGATGGCCAGGACCACGGTTTCCAGGATGATGCCGATCATGAGCCCGGTTATGGCTGCCGAAGCCCGTGGAGCGTCGCGAAGTGGTCGGTAGCCGATTCGTTCCACGCCAATGCCGAGCAATGCCGTCAACGGCATGGTGATGAGCACCGTGATGATGAGCACCATCCACAGGGGCAGGTCCATGTACCCGAGATTGACGAGCCCGATGAGCGCCGTGCTGACGGCAAAGCCGATATAGGCCCCGACCATGAAGATATCGCCGTGGGCAAAGTTGAAGAGCATGAGAATGGAGTAGACCATGGAGTAGCCCAGGGCGATCAGGGCGTAGAAACTCCCCTTCTGCAGGGCCAGGATGATATTCTGGATGATGAAGGCAGATGTCATGTCACGGACTCCGTCGGCAGGAGAAGGCCCGGGACCGGACGGTCCCGGGCTTTGGGTTCAATGTTGCGGGCTGATATTTGGCCCGGAACGGGTTCTGCGTCAAGCCCGGATTACGGGCAGACGGATTCGTAGAACTGGAACTTGCCCTGTTGGTTGATCTGAACGACCACAGCGCATTTGATGGGGTCCCCTTCCGGGGTGAAGGTCATCTTTCCGGTGATGCCTGGGAACTCGGAAATTTGACCCAGGGCATCTTTCACGGCTGTGCGGTCTTGTTTGAGATTGCCGGTCAATCCGCCGGTATTCTTGATGGCCTGCAGCATGAGATTGATGGAATCCCAGGTCAGGGCGGCCACGTCGTTCGGCGTGTTGCCGTAGGTGGCCGTATAGGCGTCGATGAACTGCTTGGTCGCCCCTGTGGCACCATCGGCTGCATAGTGCGTGGAGAAATAATATCCTTTGCAGGCATCGCCGCACAATCCCATCAGATCACCGGAACCCCAGGAGTCAGAACCGATGATGGGTTTGTTCCAGCCAAGTTCCTGGGCCTGCCGCACGATGAGTGGAACCTCGTTGTAGTACTGAGGCACAAAGAGAATGTCCGCCCCGGAAAGGATGATGCTTGTCAGCTGGGAGGAAAAATCAACGTCCTTGGTGGTGAAGGTCTCAAAAGCGACCACGGAACCAGGACCGTGCACCTTTTCCCAGGCCTGTCTGAAATCCTCGGCCAGACCTTTGGGGTAGTCGGAAGCGATGTCGTACAAGACCGCAGCCTTGCCCGCATCGAATTCCTTGGTGGCAAAGTTTGCGACCACAGGGGCCTGAAAGGGATCGAGAAAGCACCCCCGAAACACGTAGGGACGATCCTTGGTTGTGTCGGGATTCGTGGACCAGGGAGAGATCATGGGTGTGGCATAGTTGTTGGCCACTTCCCCGCCCGGCACGGCCTGCTTGGAAGACTGGGGTCCGATGATGGCGAGCACTTCGTCCTCGGTGATCAGCTTGGTGCCGGCCGTGACCGCTGATTCCGCCTTGGATTCGTTATCGTCGTACACGAACTGAAGCATGTACTTCTCCCCGCCGACCTCGAGCCCACCTGCGGAGTTGATCTCCTTTTTGAGCATTTCCGCCGCGTTTTTGGAGGATTCACCGACATCCGGGATATCGCCCGTAAGCGGAATGTTGAAGCCGATTTTGATCGTCTTCTGGGCAAATGCCGGACCGCACAATGCCAGACCAAGGACCAGGAGACCAAGTAGCGTTTTTTTCATGCCAGACTCCTTCTCACAGAACGGTTGGGACTTGGGGTAATGACATAACCCTTCGCCAAATATATTCTAATCCCTTAGAATGGAGTCTTTTCTTAGTCAACCTGATACTCCTCCCCGGGTTGATTTTTTCTGGTCATGGGCGGGCGGATCTGCCGATCCTGGGGCAGAACATTGTCAGGGAACCGCTTTTAGGATAGCCCCTCCTGGGTGGATGCGTGATCCTGAAGGGGCACAAACGAAGGGCACAATGGGGGGGCCATGTCCGATCATATCGAGCAGATCATTCTCGAGCACTCCAGAAAGGGTGCCCTCCTCAGGGAGGAGTTTTTCGCCGAAAATGCCGGTCGCATCAAAGAGATCGCCCGGACCATGGCCGTTTGCCTGGCCAGGGGAGGCAAAATCCTCCTGTGCGGGAACGGCGGCAGCGCGGCGGATGCGCAGCATCTCGCCGCCGAATTTGTCAACCGGTTCCTCATGGAACGGCCTCCGCTGCCGGCCCAGGCCTTGACCACCGACTCCTCCATACTTACTGCAATCGGAAACGACTACGATTTTTCCCAGATATTTCTCAAGCAGGTCCAGGCCTTTGGCATGGAAGGCGATGTCCTGGTCGGCATCTCCACCTCCGGCAACAGCCCCAATGTGACCAAGGCTCTGAAATGGGCCAACAAGCACGGTATGGTCACTGTGGGGCTGCTGGGAAAAAAAGGGGGCGAAATGCTGGCCCACTGCAGTCTTTCCGTTGTTGTGGAACACGAGGAGACCCCGCTCATCCAGGAGGTCCAGATCGGGGTCGGCCACCTGCTCTGCCGGCTCGTGGACTACTATCTCTTCGAGGCGGTTGTGGAGCTGGAGAAATATCTCAACAATCATTCCCAGGAATAGGAGCGATACATGCCTATTTTTGAATATCAGTGTCCAAAATGCGGAGAGGAATTCGAGGAAGTGGTCCTGGGCAACCAGGAGACTGTGACCTGTCCGTCCTGCGGATCGGACAAGAGCGCAAAGCTCCTGTCCAGGTGCTCCTTCAAAAGCGGAGGGGACACCCCTGTGGGCAGCACCGGCGGATCCTCGGGCGGAAGCTCCTGCTCCGGATGCTCCGGCGGAAGCTGCTCCACCTGCGGATAGGCGCAGCTTTCGAAAACCCCCTTACCCACCGAGAACCATGAAGAAGATCACCATCGCCACCAGGGGCAGCAAACTGGCCCTGTGGCAGGCCGAGCACATCAGCTCCCGTCTGACCACCCGCTATCCCGGACTGCACGTCGACCTCACCATCATCAAGACCACCGGGGACAAGATTTTGGATGTGCCCCTGGCCAAGGTGGGCGGCAAGGGGCTGTTCGTCAAGGAAATCGAGGAAGCCCTGCTGGACGGCAGGGCCGATCTGGCCGTACATTCCATGAAGGATGTGCCTGCCGAACTTCCCCCGGAACTGACCCTCGGAATCATTCCCAAAAGAGCCGACCCTTTTGATCTTTTGCTCTCCAATCACTACACCGGGCTGGAAGAGCTGCCCCGCAACGCGCGGGTGGGAACAAGCAGCCTGCGCCGGCAGTCCCAGCTTCTGGCCATACGCCCTGACCTGAACATCCTCACCCTGCGGGGCAATCTGGATACCCGGGTGCGCAAGCTCACCGAAGGGCAGTTTGAGGCTATTGTGGTTGCGGCAGCGGGCATGGACCGCCTCGGCATCGAGGGGCCGATCCGGACCCGGCTTTCCCCTCCAGACTACTATCCGGCAGTGGGACAGGGCGCGTTGGGGATCGAATACGACCCGAGCCGTGCAGAACTCGAAGAGCTTCTCGGGTTCTTGGACCATGCCCCCACCAGGGCCTGTGTCCGGGCCGAACGGGCCTTTCTCCACGAACTCGAGGGAGGGTGCCAGGTTCCCATTGCCGGCCACGCCCGAATGACCGCAGACGGGAAGGTGCACATGGCCGGACTCGTGGCCGACCTGGAAGGCAAACGCCTCATCCTGCGCCATGCCGAAGCAAAACCCAAGGATGCCGAGTCCATGGGCCGGGCCCTGGCCAACGACATTTTAGATGGTGGCGGCCGGGAAATCCTGGAAGAGGTCTACGGTCAGCTGGATGACTGAGCGATTGCGAACGCCCGAAATCCTCGCCCCTGCGGGCGACACCCAGTCCTTTCTGTCCGCCCTGGCGGCAGGAGCCGACGCCGTGTATTGCGGACTCAAGCACCTTTCCGCCCGGATGAAGGCGGAGAACTTCTCCATTGCCGAGCTTGCGGCCCTGACCCGGCTGGCCCATGACCAGAAGGCCAAAGTCTATATCGCCATGAACGTCATGCTCAAGCCGGACGATCTGGCCAAGGCCGGCCGACTGCTCGACCGGCTGACCAGGAGTGTGGGTCCGGACGCGGTGATCATTCAGGACCCGGCCATCGTTGACCTGGCAAAGCAGACGGGATTTTCCGGGGAAGTCCACTTCTCCACCCTGGCCAATCTCAGTTTCAGCCGGTCACTTGCGACCGTTGCCGCCGGGGATCTCAGGGTCGATCGTGTCATTTTGCCCCGGGAACTCGACATCGATGAGATCCGGGCCATGGCTGCGGCATGTCCCGAAACTCTCGGCCTCGAACTCTTTGTCCACGGCGCACTCTGCTACGGGGTTTCCGGGCGGTGTTACTGGAGCAGCTTCATGGGTGGCAAAAGCGGCCTCAGAGGCAGATGCGTCCAGCCCTGCAGAAGGATGTACCGGCAGGAACGAACCTCTGCCCGGTTTTTCTCCTGCCTGGATCTCAGCCTGGACGTTCTGGCCAGGACCCTGCGGTCCATCCCCCAAATCACCTCCTGGAAAATCGAGGGACGCAAGAAGGGGCCGCATTATGTGTTTTACACGGTCAAGGCCTATCAGCTCCTGCGAGATCACCCCGACGACCCCCGCATCAAAAAAGACGCGCTCGAACTCCTGGGACGTGCCCTGGGCCGGCAGGGGACCCATTATCATTTCCTGCCGCAAAATCCCCACAATCCGATTCCCACCCATGACCAGACCGGCTCGGGCATTCTTGCAGGCCGCACGTCCGGGGGACCCCAGGGGACGTTTCTCCGCCCCAGGCTGCCCCTGCTCGGCGGTGACCTGCTGCGGGTCGGCTCCGAGGATGAGGACGGATTCCACACCATGGTCAAGGTCCGCCGCGCTGTGCCCAAGTCCGGACGGTTCGATCTGCCCGGCAGGATTCCAAAAGGGATCCCCGTCATCCTCGTGGACCGCCGCGAACCCGAACTCGTGCAGCTCTTGAATCAGCTGGGAGGAAAGCTCGAGTCTCTGAAATCCCCGGAACCGGGTCTCTCCGGGTTCACCCCCCGGCTGCCCGGACCTGTGCGACAAAAAAGCCGCACCATGCGCATGGATGTCTACAGAGTCCCCCCCCGAAGTGCCGGGAAGCAGCAGTTCGGGCTCTGGATGTCCCCCGATCTGGTCAGGACCGTTTCCCGGACCCTCTTTCCCAGGATCTGGTGGTGGCTGCCCCCGGTGATCTGGCCTTCCGAGGAGGACCGCTGGGCCGAAACCATTACCGCGGCCAGACGCAAAGGCAGTACTTCGTTTGTCATCAATCAGCCCTGGCAGGCCGCTCTGGTCCCTCACGACCGCGAGACCGTCATGTGGGCTGGTCCGTTCTGCAATCTGGCCAACCCCCTTGCCTTCCAGGCCATGGCCGGACTCGGCTGCGCCGGGGCAGTGGTCAGCCCTGAACTCAGCGGGGAGGATCTCCTGAAACTGCCTGGGCGCTCCCCCATCCCCCTGGGGATCGTCCTCTCCGGGAACTGGCCGCTGTGCATCTCCCGGGTGGTGTCCGGCGATCTCAAGGAAAACCAGCCGTTTGCCAGCCCCAAGGGCGAAGAAGCCTGGACCCGCAGGATCGGGGCCAACTTCTGGACGTTTCCCAACTGGCTGTTGGACATCGGATCACGGGGGCCGGATCTCAAACAGGCCGGATACACCTTCTTTCTCCATCTCAAGGAGCCGCTCCCGAAAAGCGTGTCGCTGAAAAAGCGGCCCGGGGCCTGGAACTGGGACCAGGGGCTTCTTTGAATCGATACGGACCACGCGAGTGGCCGTCCCGCCTTTACAAAAAATTTCTCCTATCCCATACTCTTGAGGTGTGGGTCCGTTTCCCAGCGTTGATGTTCCTTCGGGCCTCCAAGGAAAACACCAGTGGAGTCGCATGGCCGAATTGGGGACCTTTGAAGACCTTACCGTGGAATGCTCTTCCGGATACCGTGGTGAAGAGACGCCGAAACGATTTTTTCTGGGCGAACGGGCCGTCCATATCGAAGAAATCCTCGACCGGTGGCTCGCCCCGGATCACCGGTACTTCAAGGTGAAGGGTGACGATAAAAACGTGTACATTCTGCGCCACGACCCCTGGAAGATGCGCTGGGAACTGACCATGTTCCGCCACGGGGATCACGACAAGGCAGGAGGATAGTTCAGTGCAGCACCAAACCAGGTTCACCACGGTACTCGTGGTCGCTGTTTCCCTTATCGGGGCGGGTGTGCCTGGATGCTCCCCCAGGATGGGCGTGGATTCGCCCCACCCGGTGTACACTTTTCCCGAACTGGACAGGGACAACAATCAGCTGGTCACCAGAGAGGAATTTCTGGACCTCTACACCGAAGCCACAGTTTCGGACTTTCAGAAGATCGACAGGGATGACAGCGGCACCATCGACCCGCAGGAGTGGGAACGCTTCCTGGAGCAGCATAGAGAACCGGAACCGGAATATCGGTCCCGGCAGCTCATCCCGCACATGCGGGGACCGGTCTATGATCCGACAACGCCCCCTTTTCCCGAATAATGGCCGAAACCGATGTCTCCTGAAGCACACTCCTGCAACCGGACCGAATCTGCAGCATGATCAAAAATCCCGCTCACTCTTCCCCATTTGTCCTTCTCCTTGCCGCCGGCGTCTTCACCCTGGCTTCCACACTCGGGCCGGGGCTTCGTATCGAGCCGTTTTATTCCTGGTATTATCTCTTTGCCTGGTGGCCTTACATTTTTGCGGCCGAATCCATCCTGGCAAAACGCGGAAACTCCCTGCTCTTTCGGGACACGTCCAAATTCCTGCGCCTCCTCCCCCTTTCCCTGACAGTCTGGCTGTTTTTTGAACTGTACAACTTCCGGCTGGACAACTGGCACTACCTGAACGTGCCGTCAGACACGCTTGCGCGCTGGACAGCCTACGCCCTCTCCTTTGCCACGGTCCTGCCCGGGCTGGACGTGACCAGACGGCTCTTGGACGAACTCGGAGCGGGCCGGTTTTCCCCGGGAAAAAAACTCACCCATATCCACAAGGCCGCTCCCTGGTTCATGGCTCTGGGCGTGGTGTTCATGCTCCTGCCCCTGATCTGGCCCCGGTATTTTTTCCCGCTGGTCTGGGGGGGCGTTGTGTTTCTCATAGACCCCATCCTCTACCGCATGGGGGGCAGGTCGTTTATGGAGCAGCTCCAGCACGGAAACTGGCGAAATTTCTTCCTCTGGCTCTACAGCGGGGCACTCTGCGGGATCTTGTGGGAACTGTGGAATTTTTGGGCCGGGTCCAAATGGTTCTACACCGTTCCCTTTGTCGGGGAACTGAAGCTCTTTGAAATGCCGGTGCTGGGATTTCTGGGCTTTCCGCCCTTTGCCCTGGAGTGCGCCGTGCTGATCAATTTGTTCACCTGGTCCCGGGAGCGGATCCATTTGATGCCCTCAGCTCGAAGAAGAATTGTCTCCACTGCAATTATTGTGGGTGCCCTGGTATTCATCCTGGCGATCTTTTCCGGAATCGACCAGCAGACCGTGGTCACCTTCCGCTCCTGACCCATGCGACGAGCATCGGGCAAGAACCCGTGGTTGCCTGGCCCGCCACGCGTTTCGCGTGATTTATCCGGGCAATCCATCTTCAAAAAAGCATGGATTACCCGAACCAGGCGAAGCAACGTGGCAGACTGTCGGGGAATGACAATTTACCTGTGTGCCGAAAAAACCTCTTCAGCAGTCCGGCCGGCGAACTGCTACCCGAAAGTTCGGTTGTTCCATCCCCACATGGCCGGCTCGATATCGCTGAAAACGATGTACACCCGGTCTCGGGGCACCTTGAGCATTCGTTCCGCCAGACCGCACAGGGACTCGGTCAGCTCACCGGTCCTGTCCGCTGAAAGCCCCAGGGCTTCGAGCCGCAGATAGGCCGCGGGCCGGTCCAGTCCGCCGAACAGCATGGTCGTCTCCTCCTGAAAGGAGACCATCATGAATTTTTCCGGCTTGTCCAAAATCCGGCAGACTTGCCGGGACGCCTCCCGGCAGACTTCCGTAGCCTCATCCACTGATGCGTTGGTGGTAATGGTCAGATAGGGCATGCGGCCTCCTTTTTGGTTTTCCCCTTCATCGCATGCCAGGGGGTGCCGGTGCAAGAGATCAGAGAATGTCTGGAGGAAAATCGGAAATCAGGAAGGCTCCTGCAGGATTTTTTCGCGGTCTTGTGCAGCCGGCGCCGGATAGAAGAACCGGTTGACAGTGGAGCGGTCAAGTTTTCCCACGAGATGAACGAGCAGACCGACGAACAGGAGGGAAAACAGGATCCGCCCCCCGAGAAGGCCTGAAACATGCCCGCCAATGGCGATCATCAGCAGCGTGTCTTCGATCACACTGTGGGACAACCCCATGAGGGTGAGGGAGAAAAAGACGTCTTTGGAACCCACTTTTCCGGAGTTGGCCTCGTGAATGATCAGCCCCCCGCCGTATGCCAACCCCATGGTCATCCCGATGATGGTGATGGTTCCGGCCTCTTTGCCGATGCCGAGCATCCGGAGCACAGGACTCATCAAGGATATCAGCAGAGCATTGATCCGAAGAGCCGTTATCAGCCGCATGAACGAGATGAGCCCCACAATGATGCCGAAGACCATGGCGAGGTTCTGCACCTGCTCCCATCCCCACGACAGGAGCCCCGAAGCCTGCGGGTCAGGTGTCCAGAGGATGGTGCTCGGGTTCTGGAGCAAGCCTGTACCTGCATAGGTCAGATGCAGAAGCCATCCCAAAAGAACCGCTCCGCCGACCCGGGTCAGCAGCTGAAAGGCGAACCGTGTTCCGGATTTTTGTGCGATTTTGATTTCAATGGGCAGATTATGGGCCACGAGCATCATGGTCGTCAAAACGGTCACCTGGGCTGTGGACAAATCCTGGGAAGGCGGAAGGTTTACAAAGACTGCCATGGCTCCGTAGAGATTGTTGATCATGGCCGTGGCCCAGACAAGCCCCATACTGGCCGGAAGCCCGACCATTTCCATGACCGGCTCCAGAGGAAGAGCCACATACCGGATCAGGTCGAACTCCTGCAGGACCTTCACCCCGATGATGATCGGGACCATGATCTTGAACAGGGAAAGGGAGACCCGGACACTCTCGCGCAGGATGCCCAGGACGGTGATGATCAGTGTCTGCATGGTGTGTTGCGGCCCGGGATCTCACTCGTGAACGCTAGAAAACCTGCTTGAAGAGATCCTCGCTGCTTCCGGAAGATCTTCGGCTGCCTCCCTCCACATCTTCCACCACCGGTGCGGTCTCCATCGGCTGCGTTCCCGCCTTGAACGGCAGGAAATAGCTCTCACCAGAGCCCGGGACGGCGAGCAGTCCGGTCCTGGAGTCAATCTTGGCCATGACCATGTCCGGCGGCTTGACAAAATCCTTGACCGGATACTGCTCCTCGACCTCCCGGCGGTAGTCCACAAAGATGGGCGATGCCGCCCTGGAGCCGGTCTCGTACTTGCCCATGGGCTGGAGCCTGTCAAATCCCACAAAGACTCCGGTCAGCAGATTGGGGGTGTACCCCATGAACCAGGCGTCCTGCTCGTCGTTCGTGGTCCCGGTTTTTCCGGCCATGGGCCGGCCCAGTTCCTTGGCCCGCCACCCGGTCCCGTGCTGCACCACCTCCTTGAGCAGGGAGTTGATGATGTATGCAGTCTGGGGGGAGATGGCCTCTTGAATCTGCGGTTCGCTTTCAAAAATCTGCTCACCCCAGGCATCCGTGACCCGCAGCACCAGGACCGGGTCGATGTAGGACCCGCCTCTGGCAAACGTGGTATACGCCCTGGAGAGTTCCAGGAGCGTGACGCTGCCCGAACCCAGACAGACCGAAAGATCGCGGGGAAAATTTCCGGTCAGACCGAGAGATCTGGCCCGCTCGATCACATTCTTGATGCCCAGCTGCTGCGCCACCCGGATGGTCACGAGATTTCTGGACTTGACCAGAGCGGTGCGAAGCAGGGTCGGTCCGTAAAAGATCCCTTCGAAGTTTTCCGGTTTCCAGAGCACCTCGTTTTCCACGTCGTCAAAAACAATAGGGGCGTCGAGAACCACGGACCCGGCTGTAAAGCCGTTGTCCAGAGCCGTCGAATAGACGATGGGCTTGAAGGCCGAACCCGGCTGTCTCCATGCCTGGGTGGCCCGGTTGAAATGTGAACGGTGGAAATCGTACCCCCCGACCAGGGCCACGACATGCCCGGTCTCAGGCTCCATGGAGAACAGGGCCCCTTCCACTTTCGGCTCCTGTTCGAGGCCCAGCTGCCACTCCCCGGCCGCATTCTCCGGGCCGGCGAGAATCGAGACCCAGACGACATCCCCGGGCGTGAGGATGGTACGGGCGTCCGAAGGGGGCGGGACCTCTTCCGGCGCCTTGGTGGGATCCGGGGTCCTGGCCCAGGCCATCGTCTTGATGTCGATCCAGCCCGTGTATTTGCCGAACTTCACAGTCGCGCCCTTTTCCCTGACGCCGACCACGAGCGCCTTGATCCAGTCCCCGTTGGCCGGTTCCTGCACCGCGTTGCCTTCTACGGGCTCCAGAAAGGACTCGAACTCGTCGGACTTAAGCCTGGTGACCGGTCCCTGCCAGCCCCTCCGTTTTCCGGATTCGCGCAGTCCGGTCTTGAGCGCCTGTTCCGCGGCCCGCTGATGCGTGAAATCCATGGTGGTGTGGACATGCATCCCACCGCTCAGAACCTCCTCCTCGCCGTACCGGGCCATCAGCCAGCGCCGCACCTCCTCCAGGAAATACGCCCCGGTTTTCCAGGAAGGTTCGTCCAGACTGGCATACACGAGGTCCTGCTCCCTGGCTTCCTGGTATTCCTGTTCGCTGATCCAGCCCTGGCTGCGCATCTGCCTGAGCACGTAGCGCTGCCGGTGGCTCGCCGCCTCGCGGTCGGTGTAGGGGGAATACTTTGACGGGGCCTTGGGCAGCCCTGCCAGGAGCGCGCTTTCCGCCAGGGTCAGTTCCGAGGCATGTTTGCCGAAATACTCCCGGGCAGCCGCCTCCACTCCGTACGCTTTGGACCCGAGATAGATCTGGTTCAGGTAGATGGTCAAAATCTCGTCCTTGCTCAAATACTTCTCGAGCCGGTAGGCCAGGATGGCCTCCTTGAGCTTGCGGGTATAACTGCGCTCAGGCGTCAGCAGGAGAGACTTGATCACCTGCTGGGTGATGGTGCTGCCGCCCTGGACGATGCTACGCGCCCGCACGTTTTTTACGGCCGCGCGCATAATCCCGGTAAGATCCACCCCCTCATGGGTGTAAAAGCTGGAATCCTCCGATGCCAGAAAAGCCTTGGGCAGGTAGGGGGACATTTCCCCCAGGCTGATCAAAAACCGCTTCTCCTTGTAGAAATACCCGAGCACGCTGCCGTCGCGGGCATAGACCGTGGTCACCAGGGACGGCTGGTAGTCGGTGATCTTCTTGAAATCAGGCAGATCCCTGGAAGCCCAGAAATAGAGCCCCCCGAGTCCGGACGCGGCAACAACCAGAAGAACCGCGAACACAATGCCGATGATGACGAGTGTCTTTTTCATATCTCTTCCTGAAGGAGCGCTGGCCGGTTCCCCGGAACCACTCTCTCGATGGTAACGATGTGCATTTCACCCAGGCTGGCCGAAATTTTGAACAGAGCCCCAAAACCGGATCGAATTTCGACCGGAGTCACGGAGATTGGGAACAGTGTAATACTTGAGCCTTGATACCGTCTGATCATTCTAAATCCCAGGCCCGAGTGAGCTGGTGGTGAATATCGATGATTTCCTTCGGGCCGGTTCCAAGCGCCTGCATGACGTCCCGAGGACCGCAGGCGTTTTTCTGGGCCAGGCAGGTTCGGTCTCGGACAACACTCACGCGGCCTGCCCTGATCCAGAAGGGATAGATCCTACAGTACAACGGCCGGACCGGTATGGAAAGGCTGCAGCCGATTTTTGTCAGGAAGATACACGCCCCAGCGTCGCTCAACGCCAGTCGATGGTGGCTGCCCTTCGCTGGGAAGAGTTCACTGACCCGCCGCTTTCTGTCCGGAAACAGGGAGCGCACAATAGCGACAAATCCGGCGGTGTTCCGGACTGATACGAAAAAATCGTCCCGCCCAGTAGCTTTTTGAATACCCGTGATCTCTTTCCGGGACAAGGGGAAGCAGTCACCGGCCCGGGAGGGATCGATTTCACAGCAGGTCGGCCCGAGTGCGGCGCACCTGGCGCAGACCGGACTGTCGCTCATCAGAAACTGTCCTTTTCGGGCTGCGGCCAGTGACCATTGTACCCGTAACAGGGAAAGAGTGCGAACCTTCGCCCCGGCTTCCCCAGATGCTCGGTCCGGACGATGATCTTTTCTCCGATACGATCGAACATTTTGCCCACTTCTGGCGTAACTTTCTCGTCCCAGTGTTTGCGAACGTACAGGGCGTCCCATCCGACCTTGTCCTGCGGTCCGGGCCAGAGGTCATACTGGGTCATGCGCCGTCCCTCGTCCACATTGAATGCCCTTGTCTGTCCGGGACCGTAAAACGAAAGACCGGCTGTGACCCCGTAGCGATCGCTCAGCAGGAACACCTTCGAGGGATTTTCAAACATTGTCTCGCTTACCTGTGCAATCGTCGTTCCCAGGTCATCCCACCCCATGAGCCGGTGCATGGGATTGACCTCGGCTGGAATCGGCAGAAACGGAGCCGATTGGACGATACAAAAGACCGCAAGACCGAGGCCGAGCACTGCTTTTTTTACCCTCTCCCGGGGGCTTCGGTCCCAGAACCGCTCCCAGGCCAGAGCTGCCAGGATGATCCCGCCGGCGTAGGTTACCGCGGGCCAGTTGCCGTATATCCGGGTATGAAAGCTCCAGAGGATGAAAAACAGCCACAACGGCCAGAAGGAGAGCGTGAGCAGGAGCGCCTGGGGCCGGTTCAGGCCGAAGCGAAGGCTTGCGGCGGGCAGCAACCCTTTGGCGGTCTGCCACCCTCCCCACAGGAGAAAGGCGAACCACCAGGGAGTGAGCAGCCCGATCTGGGATCCGATATACTCTGGAAAGCGGTCGAACCGGATCAGGACGGCGCTTCTGGACCCGCTTACCCCGCCGAGTGTGGCCACATGCCGAAATCCCACCCAGTCGTTTTGCAGGTTCCAGAGAAAAATCGGCAGAAATCCGATCACCAGCCCCAGCCCCAGCCCCAGCAGCAGGTTGGAAAGGGTTCCCTCGGCCGCATCGCCTTTTCTGCGCAGCATCCAGACGAAGACCAGGGCAATGGGGGCAAAGACCAGCATCATGTACTTGCCCAGGATCCCAAGGCCGAAGAGCAGCCCGAACAGGTACGGGTCATACCCTTTCCGCTGCGGTGTGGACATGCGGTACAGGAGAAAAAAGCACCCTATCCAGCAGAAGATGAGCGGGTTGTCCGTGGTCATGAGCACGCCCGAAGCCAGAAACAGCGGCATGGTGTTGACCAGGACCAAAACCCATGCCCCCAGCCGGGGCCTGTCCCACAACCGGCTCAGCCCCAGATAGAGCACCGACTGCGTCATCATGGACCCGAACACCGCGCCGAAACGCACCCCCAGTTCGGTATTGCCGAAGATTTCGGTCCAAAATCCAATGATGTAGGCCACCAGCGGGCCTTTGGAATAGTACGAAAGCTGCAGCGTTCGCGACCAGTCCCAGTACTGGGCCTCGTCCGGGGAAAGGTTGAGGGCGCCCCCGGCCACAAAGACGAAACGGATCAGTGTCGTGGCCAGGATGATGGCAGCGGCTGTCAAATCCATCCGCCGCATGGAGTGCAAGGGGGGTGTGTATGTGCTCACGGAAATAGTGGGTGTTTGCAAAAAACTAGGGTTTGGAAAAACGGCTGAACTTGTATTTGCCCTTTCCGAGAAGGTCGTGGAGGTGAATGATTCCTATGACCAAGCCGGACCCGTCCACAATGGGCAAAACAGTAATGCCTTTTGCTTCCAGTATGTCCATGACCTCACCCGCCTTTTGAGAAGGCTCGGCCGACAATGGGTTGGGGATCATGACCTCATCCACCACTCTGTCCAGGGAGGTCTCCCCGCGACAGATCATTCTTCGGACGTCTCCATCCGTGAAAATCCCCTGGAGCCGCTGGTCTGCGTCGACCACCAGAACTGTTCCCAGCCCGCCCTGATTCATGACCTCCAACGCCTTGTGCAGTGTCGTGCCGGTGGTGACCACGGGCAGGGCGTCCCTGTGCATGAGTTCGCTGATCGTCATTGCCAGACGCTGCCCCAATGCCCCCCCGGGGTGATATTTCTGAAAATCCTTGGCTTCGAAGGACTTCCATCGAATCAGGCAGACCGCCAGGGCATCCCCCAGGGCCAGGGCCGCGGTCGTGCTGGCGGTGGGGGCCAGGCCGTGGGGACAGGCTTCCCTGGGGACTTTGCAGCATAAAAACACGTCACTGGCACGGGCCAGGGAGGACTTGGGGTTGCCGCTCATGGCGATGATCTTCACCCCTATGGTCCGAAGACTGGGGATGAGACAATTCAGCTCGTCAGTCTCCCCGCTGTTGGAGATGGCCAGAACCACGTCCTCGGCCCGCAGCATGCCCATGTCGCCGTGGGCCCCCTCCACCGGGTGGAGAAAAAAGGAGGGCGTCCCTGTGCTGCTCAAGGTGGCGGCGATCTTTCGGCCTACGAGCCCGGATTTGCCCACACCGGTGATCACCACCCTGCCGGGGGTGACGGCGATCAGCTCCAGGGCCGCGGTAAAGCCGCCGTCAAGTGAGTCCCGCACCATCTCCAGCCCCTGGATTTCCGTGTCCAGGACCTCCCGGGCCAGTTCCACCCAGGGTGAAGAATTCGCCGGAGTGTTCATCCCTGATGCTCGTCGGGTTGGGGGAAGTCCTGCTCTCCACAGCAGCTTTCCAGCACCATTTTGCCCACATGGTCCCCGGGCAGTAACGGATACTCTCCGTTGAAGCAGGCCAGGCAGAACCCTTGGGGATTGCCCACCGAGGAGAGAAGGCCGTCAATGGAGAGATAGTGCAGACTGTCCAGCCCGATGTATCGGGCGATATCCGGCACCGCGTGGTTGGCCGCAATGAGTTCGCCTTTGGAGGAAAAATCAATGCCGTAATAGCAGGGATAGCGGATCGGGGGGCAGGAAACCCGCATGTGAATTTCCCGGGCGCCCATCTCCCGCAGCTTCTTGACCCTGGTCCTGATGGTCGTTCCCCGGACAATGGAGTCCTCCACGATGATGATGGACTTGCCCTTGATCATGTTCTTGACCGGGTTGAGCTTCACCCGGACCCCGAAATCGCGCATGTCCTGGGAGGGCTGGATAAAGGTCCGTCCCACATAATGGTTGCGGATCATGGCCATCTCGAACGGCTGGCCCGAGGTCTGGGCGTAGCCTACGGCGGCGTACACCCCGGAATCCGGGAAGGGCATGACGAAATCCGCTTCCACCGGCGCTTCCCTGGCCAGGGTGGCGCCCATGCGCTTTCGCGCGGCATAAACCTCCTGATCAAAGATGATGGAGTCGGGCCGGGCGAAATAGACCAGCTCGAAGATACAGGAGCTGTTTTTGATCGGTTCGGCAAACTGGACGGACGTGAGCTTGCCCTCTTCGATGACCACCATCTCGCCGGGACGGATGCAGCGCAGGTACTCGGCCTCGAGAAGATCAAAGGCACAGGTCTCGGAGGCCACCACGTAGGCGTCCCCGACCCTGCCCAGGGAAAGCGGCCGGAACCCGGAGGGGTCACGCAGGGCGATGAGCTTGTTGTTGATCAAAAGGACCAGGCTGTAGGCACCCTGAATCTCCCCGCAGGCCGCGGCAATGGACTCTTCCACGCTTTTGCCGTTCATGTACTTGGCCACCAGGTGCATGAAAATCTCAGAATCCATGGTGGTCTGGAAAATCGTGCCCTGGGACTCCAGCTTCTGCCGCAGTTCCCAGGTATTGACGATATTGCCGTTGTGGCCGATAGCCATGTCCATGCCTTTGTACCGGACCCTGAAGGGCTGGGCGTTGCGGACGATGGAGGCCCCGGTGGTGGAGTAGCGCAGATGGCCGATGGCGATCTGGCCCTTGAGTTCGTGCCCCAGGTGCCGCTCGTTGAATACGTCGGCCACCAGCCCCATGCCGCGGTGCTCCCGAAGGTTGGATCCGTCCCACGTCACGATGCCGGCGCTCTCCTGCCCCCGGTGCTGCAGGGCGTACAACCCGAAATAGGCCATCCTCGCCGCTTCCGGATGCCCGTAGATGCCGAACAACCCACAATATTCCTTTTTCATGCCTCTCCCCGGCTCACAATATACAATTCCGACAGGATATATAGGTCCTAATTCTTCAAAACAAGACAGAGGATGACAGGAGAGAAAAGGCTTTCGCTCCACCTCTCCGTCACAAGGGAAAAATCCTTCCGTCTCGCCTCTCCGTCACAAGAGAAAAATTCCTTCTGTCTCCCCTCTCCGTCATTACCCGACTTGATCGGGGAATCCATGCCTTTGCGAAGATGGATCCCCCGGTCAAGCCGGAGGATG
>JBKHAV010000087.1:0-12318 GCA_046542715.1 Desulfovibrionales bacterium | reverse complement strand
TCATGAGGCTGAACTTGCCTCCCGGGGCCACCGCGTCCTGGCCATTGCATCCAGGCGACATGATGGGACCGAAAAGCTCGTTGAGGGGGAACTGACAAATATGACGCTGCTAGGGTTGATCGGCATTATCGATCCTCCCCGGGAGGAAGCCATCTCTGCCATTAAAAAGTGTCGCCAGGCCGGTATCAACGTAAAGATGATCACCGGTGACCACGTACTCACCGCCCAGAGCATCGGGGCGGCCATGGGCATTGGAGACGGCGGGGATGCTGTTTCAGGCACCCAGCTGGAAATGGCCAGGGGCGAGGAACTGGTCCGCCTTGTGGAGGAGCATGAGATCTTCGCCAGGTCGAGTCCGGAACACAAACTGCGGATTATGGAGGCACTGCAGTCCCAAGGTCAGATCGTCGCCATGACCGGTGACGGCGTCAACGACGCACCCGCCCTGAAACGGGCCGATGTGGGGGTGGCCATGGGCATCAAGGGAACCGAGGCCACCAAGGAGGCCGCTGACATGGTCCTGGCCGACGACAACTTCGCGACCATCGAGCATGCGGTTGAGGAAGGCAGGACCATTTACGACAATCTGATCAAGACCATCCTGTTTCTCCTGCCGACCAACGGCGCTGAAGCGCTCATGGTTATCAGCGCGGTGCTCTTCTTTTTTGACGTCATGCCGATCACCCCGATTCAAATCCTCTGGGTGAACATGGTCACAGCCGTGACCCTGGCCCTTGCTCTTGCCTTTGAATCGGCGGAAGAAGGAATCATGGAGCGCCCCCCCAGACCACCGCAGGAAGCGATCATCTCCGGGCACATGATCTGGCGGATCGGCTTTGTCTCCGTGATCATCGCCACGCTTTCCATCCTGCTTTTCAATCATCACCTGCAGGAAGGGGCGTCCATCCAAGCGGCCAGAACCGTAGCCGTCAACACCCTGGTAGCCGGTCAGCTCTTTTACCTGTTCAACAGCCGTTTTCTCGAGCTTTCATCCGTGAGCATCAAGGGGTTGCTGGGCAATCGTCCGGCCCTGGTTGCGGTCGGCACGCTGGTGGTCCTTCAACTCGGTTTCACCTATCTCGGCCTGGCGAACACACTTTTCGGGACGCAGGGCATCCCGGTCCACGAATGGGTATGGATACTGGCCGCCGGACTGGCCGTATTCCTGCTCGTGGAAATGGAAAAACTGGTGCTGCGCACTCGACGTCGAAAGTAGTTCGGGTGGACATTTCAAAACGTTGCAGCCGGGCTTCATCATATAATGCCTCAGGGCAGCGGCCGACGGTGATTCTCCCCGAAGATATCCCGATCAAACCCGCTGAAAGTGCAGGACAAGTGAAACGTTTTCACTTGTCCTAAACTCTATATTTGGTCTACACTATGGAAAAATATTTTTCTTCAGAGCAGGTATGCCTGTCTAGAACTCATGGGAAGAAAAATTCTGCAGGCCCGCACATTGTCTGCAGATTGTGAATCGTAGCGAATAGCGAAACGCTGTCATACGGCAGCCAAAACCCGCAGCTCTCAAAAATCGTTTGCCGCTTCATGGAACCCTTCCTCTCAGGAGGTGCGTAATGTCCGCCACCATCGAGGAAAAGTACAGCATCGTTCGTGAACGGGATGAGCGGTTCGCCTTCGAGCTGGCCAAGATGGTCATCGAAAAACCCAGGGCTTCGATCTGGATCATCTTCCTGCCCGCGCTTTTTATCTTCCATGCCTATTGGATAAACAGATACAAGAAAGGCATTCACGATTTTTCAAGACATTATCTCCAATCCAAACGCCGTGCCCTGGACAAATCACTGGAGGAGTGCAAGAGCTGCAAATCTCCACAGACAGGTTCTGCATCAGCGCCGGAAGTCCACATCAAACAGCCTGCCGACCCAATCAGAAAACACACTCTCAAAGAACAGGAAATCCTCAGAGCCCATTACCGTGTACTGCTGCACAGCCCTGGACGGACCTATCCATCGCTCGTAAAAAATGCCTACCGCACAAGCGGTCAGTACCGCTATTTTCTCAACAGGCTGGTCAGGGCCGAAGAAGAGATCAATAAAGCTGTCATTCATGCCCACCACCCCGCTGCCGAAGCTCAGGAGGTGGTGCAGCGCATGGAACGGTGTTCGGACATACTGCGGGAAACGGAACTGAAACAGATCTTCAGCTGAAGCGTTCTGCAGGCCCCCTGATGCTCCTGCCGAATTCGCCCTGCAGTGTTCTTTGACGCAGCACCGGCTGCCTACGATCAGCCCTCAAGTGTCTTGTCCGAAACTTCAAAACCAGGTTCGCTGCTCGGACGGATCAATGGGGCTTTCGCTCCCTTCTTTTCTCACTGCCGTCCATTCGCGATCCTCTCCCTGGATGCGGTCTCCATCGACCCTCCCCCTGTAATTCACCTCTCCTGCGGGCCCGTCCAAGACGAATTCGATACGATCGCCGTTCACGACCACATCCCGGAGTGGACTGGTCCGATACGATTCCGTGAGAGCACCTGTGACCTTCTGAAATTCCTGCTCCATCTCGAGTTCATATTCCTGTTCACCGTCCTCAAGCCGCCAGATGCCCGAGACATTGGCCGGGACCACCCAGTAGAATACGTCCGAACTCCAGTCCACGTTGGCATATTCGTCCGCTTCCCATTCGCCCATGTCGAAGTCGTGCGATACCACCCGCGAACCCGGCCTGAGATCACTGAGAAGCTTTGGCCGCAGTTCCAAATTCACCGCCGGGAGAAGATAGAGCATGACCACTGTTGCGTCGCTGAAATCTGTTTCAAACAGGTCCTGCACCGCAAACTCGACTCGGTCGTTGACTCCGGCCTGTTCAGCGTTTACCAGGCTTTCCTCGATGCGCTGCGGATCGATGTCGATCCCGATGCCGCGGGCCCCGCGTTCACGAGCTGCAGTGATGACGATGCGTCCGTCTCCGCACCCGAGATCGTACACAAGATCACTTTCCTGCACATCGGCCATCTCGATCATCGTATCCACCACATTTTCCGGGGTGGGCACGTAGGGAACGTCCGTTTTTACGGCACCAGCTGTCCCCATGACGGCAAGCAGCAGGAACAGGGCGGCAAACCCGGGGAGAACAAACCTACACTGTTGTTTTCTGCTCATCGTTCTTCTCCGTCTTTTTGTGTTGGTTGAAAAGCCTGCGATGATTCATCAAAAGGACAGGCAGCCCCGCACAGAGCACGCCGATGCCCACCAGCGCCCCCTTCCCGGTGAAGAGGATACTCGACGCCAGCATGAACAGGCAGATGGCGCAAAACCCCAGGGGAACGAGCGGGTAAAGCGGGACGGAAAACGGCCTGCGCACTTCCGGGTCCCTGGCCCGGAGCCTGAAAATCGAAAGCCCTGCCATGAAAAGAAAGAACCAGAACACAGGGGCGGTGTACTCCACCATCATCACGAAGCCGCTTTGGGACAGGGTGCCGAGTCCAACCAGAATCAGCGCGATCCCCCCCTGGAGAAGAAGCGCGTTGGCCGGAGTTCCCCGCCGTTCCTGCCAGTGTCCCAGAAAGGAGAACAGCGGAACATCCCGCCCCAGGGCATAGTTTGTCCGGGCACCGGTGATGATCGTGCCGTTCATGGTACTCACCACTGTGAGCGCGATCAGGAGACTGATGAACTTGGCCCCGGGCTCACCCACAGCCTTGCGCATCAGGTCGGCTGCGACCGCTTCGGAACCGGACATCGCGGAAAGCCCGAGCCCCTTGAGCATGGCCAGGTTGATCAGGAGGTAGAGCAGCGTTATGGCCCCGATGCTGTAAAGCAGCACCCGAATCATATTCCGCTCCGGATGCTTGACCTCCCCTGAGAGATAGGCGGCTTCGTTCCAGCCCCCGTATGTCAGCAGGACGAAAATCATGGAACTCCCAAAGGCGCCCTGCCCGGACCATGACTGAAACGATCCCGTGGATCCCCCGCTGTCAATCAGAAACCCTGCGATCACCACGGCAAGAAGCCCCAGCACGATGGCTCCGATGAAGTATCGCTGCATTCTGCTGCCCTGCCGGATGCCTGCGATGTTGGCTGCGGTGAGCCCGATGACGACCCCTGCCGCATAAATGGTGCTGGAGTGTTTTCCCAGGCTGTGTACTTCTGTGAGGTAATCCCCCAGGAGGAAGCCGAGCATGGCGATGGAACCGGTCTGGATCACCGTCATTCGGGCCCAGCCGAGCAAAAAACCGGAACTGCGGCCAAAGGCCCTGTTCAGGAAATGGTAGTCCCCGCCGGCGTCAGGGTAGGTCGAAGCCAGCTCCGCATAACACAGGGCACCGATCAAAGACGCTGCTCCCCCGGCCATCCAGGCCAGCAGGAAAACGGTTTCGCTCCCGGCGTTCATAGCCACCAGGGAAGGGGTTTTGAAAATGCCGGCACCAACCACGATGCCGATGACGATGACCACGGCATCGCCGACCCGCAGAGTTCGTTTGGGTCCTGATGGATACTGCATGGAAAATGCGGTCCTTTCTGCTGGTCTCCTGTTCAGATTACGGTTTCGATTCTGCCCCACAATCCCTTTCATGGTTATACGGATCAGGAAGGTCCATGGACGGCAATACTACCATACTCCCGACAGTACACCGAAGAGAATTCTCATGGCGACGGCCCCTATGGGGATCGCTTTTCTTCAACCCTTTGAAACCATGCCCTCTTTGGATGATGAAATTCAATCCATCTCCTATCCGAATTGGGGACCGGACCCTGGAAAGGAGGAAATGTCCATTCGGCTGCTTTGTGCCGGAGATCTGAACAGGATCTCTCATGCTTTTAAGGGCTGCTGAACATGGTACACTCTCTTTGACAAAAGAATCATTATCATCTTTACTGTGCCACCGTCAGCCTCCAACCTTTGGCCGACCTGCCGAAATCGACTTTATGACTGCCACAGGAGCGGAAATGGACAAGCAAAGGACAGGACAGCGCATTGAAGCAAACAGCGACGAACATCCGTGGCATGCCCTGACCACGGATGAGGTCCTGGCCCGCCTCGGGGTTGGGGACCATGGTCTGGACGACATGGAGGCCGAACGCAGGCTAAAAAAGCATGGCCCCAACATGTTGCCGGAACCGGACAAGCGGCCCGCCCTGCTGCGCTTTTTCAGCCACTTCAACAACATGCTCATCTACATTCTGCTTCTGGCGGCGTTCCTCACCGTGATTTTGGGGGAATGGGTGGACACCGGCGTTATTTTATCCGTGGTCATTATCAATGCTCTGATCGGGTACCTGCAGGAGGGCAAGGCCGAGAAGGCCATGGAGGCCATTCGCGGCATGCTCTCGCCCAGGGCTACGGTGCTTCGCAATGGTGAGGAACAGGAGATTCCAGCCAGGGATCTGGTGCCCGGAGATATGGTGGTGCTCAAAGCAGGGGACCGTGTCCCGGCGGACATGCGCATCATTCAAGCCCGAAACTCCCAGGTCGAGGAGGCCTCCCTGACCGGGGAGTCCGAACCCGTGTTCAAGCAGGTCGAACCGGTCCCGGGCGACGCGGTCCTGGGGGACCGCAAAAGCATGGCCTACTCCAGCACCCTGGTCACCAGGGGCAGGTTGCAGGGTGTGGTCGTGGCCACGGCTGAAAATGCCGAGATCGGGCGCATCAGCGAGATGGTATCGCAGGTCGAGACCTTGAACACTCCGCTTTTGCGCAAACTGGATGATTTCGGCCGGACTCTGTCCATGGCCATCGTAATTCTTGCCGCCGTCGTCTTCGCCCTGGGGTATTTCCTGCGAGGCTTTCCTGCAGGAGAAATGTTCCTGGTGGTGGTCAGCCTGGCTGTTGCGGCCATTCCTGAAGGATTGCCCGCTATCTTGACCATCACTCTGGCCTTGGGCGTGCAGCGCATGGCCAGACGCAACGCCATCATCCGGCGTCTGCCGGCAGTGGAAACCCTGGGATCGGTCACGGTGATCTGCTCGGACAAGACCGGGACGCTCACCCGCAACGAAATGGTCGTGGCCGAGGTGGCCATGGCAGGAAAGCTTTACCGGGTAAGCGGTATCGGTTGCCGGCCCAGCGGGAAGTTCTGCCTGGAGGGCGAGATCATCCCGCTGGAAGAGCATCCTCTGCTTCTGGAACTTGCCAGGGCCGGGATGCTGGCAAGCGATGCGCGGCTGCGGCTGAGGGAAGGGGAATGGTTCATCGAGGGAGCTCCCACGGAAGGGAGTGTCGTAGTCCTGGCGCACAAGGCCGGTATGTCCCGCAAGGAAGAGATGGCACGATATCCCAAATTGGATGCCATTCCCTTTGAGTCAAGCAGGCGCTACATGGCCAGTTTGCACAGGGCTCCGGACGGCGGCAGCATGGTCTTTCTCAAGGGTGCTCCGGAGGTGGTGCTGGAGATGTGTTCGACACAGCGGACCCAAGAGGGGGAAGAGCCTTTAGACAGGCAAGCCTGGTCCCGGCATGAGGATGACCTCGCGTTTCGCGGACATCGGGTGCTGGCCATTGCCTCCAAAAACTCCCACAGTGCTGGCCGGCTTGCTGAAGAGGAATTGGGGGGGCTGACGCTTCTCGGGCTGATCGGCATTATCGACCCTCCCCGGGAGGAAGCTGTTACGGCAATCGAGAAATGCCGCAAGGCCGGCATCGAGGTCAAGATGATCACCGGCGACCACCTGCTCACGGCCCGCAGCATTGCCGCGTCCCTGGGCATCGGCGCCGACGGCAGGGGGGGCGTCTCCGGCCAGGAACTGGAACTTGCCAGAGGCGAAGAGCTGGTTCGCCTGGTGGAGGAAAACGATATTTTCGCCAGGTCGAGCCCCGAGCACAAGCTGCGCATTGTGGAAGCGCTGCAGTCCCGGGGACAGGTGGTGGCCATGACAGGCGACGGAGTCAATGACGCACCGGCCCTGAAACGCGCCGATGTAGGGGTGGCCATGGGCATCAAAGGCACCGAAGCCACCAAGGAAGCAGCGGACATGATCCTTGCCGACGACAATTTCGCGACCATCCAGCATGCCGTGGAAGAAGGCAGAAGCATCTACGACAACCTGGTGAAGACCATCCTTTTCATCCTGCCCACTAATGGGGCTCAGGCCCTTATTGTCATCACCGCGGTGCTTTTCTTTTTCGATGTCATGCCCATCACGCCCATTCAGATTCTGTGGGTGAATCTGGTCACGGCCGTGACCCTGGCTCTTTCACTGGCCTTTGAACCGCCGGAGAAAGGGATCATGCGCCGCCCTCCCAGACTGCAGCAGGAACCGATCATCTCACGGCATCTGGTCTGGCGCATCGGTTTCGTGTCCGCGCTCATCGCCTCGTTCTCCATTCTGCTCTTCAACCACCACCTGCAGATGGGGGCTTCTCTTGAAACTGCCAGGACAGTTGCGGTGAACACCCTCGTGACCGGCCAGATCTTCTACCTGTTCAACAGCCGCTTCCTTGAAAACCCCTCCCTGAGCATCAGGGGACTTTTCGGAAACCGAGCGGTTCTTGTTGCTGTGGGAACGCTCATAGTCCTTCAGCTCAGTTTCACGTATCTGGGGATATCGCACACTCTGTTTGGCACGGCAGACATCCCCGTGGAGGAATGGGGGTTGATCCTGGCAGCGGGACTGCCCGTGTTTGTGCTTGTGGAACTCGAAAAACTGGTGCTGCGCACCTGGCATCAGCGTAGCCGGCGCCTGGCGCGTAAGACCCTGCCCACGTGATTCATTGAGGGAAATCCCTTGGGCAGATACTGGACATGAAATTTTCCAACACCCAAGGCGCAGTGTTTTCAGATCAGATTTTTTCGCCACCGGAATGCGGGATTTCAAGTCTCTTTGACAACCGGGCCGTTCTCGATGAAAATTCAAATTTGACCTGCCTGTCAAGGAAGGAGAGAAATGAAGCTTTTGCGGAAGTTGTTTCCACCGTCCTATCCGGAGCTGGACTGGATTCAAATCGGCGTGACCACCAGGTGCAATGCCGCCTGTGTGTATTGTCCCCATGCCGCATTCAAGGATTCCAGTCGGGGCTGCGATCTGTCCATGGAAACCTTCAATCGACTGGTCCCTGCCTTTTCCAGGGCACAGCTGATTTACCTTCAGGGGTGGGGGGAGCCCCTTTTGCACCCCCACATCGGGGAAATGCTGCAGATAGTCAAGAACAAGGGGTGTCTAGCCGGCCTGACCTCCAATGCGACCTTGCTGACGCCGGACAAGATCAGAGAGTTGGTGGATGCAGGCCTGGATTACCTCTCCCTTTCACTGGCAGGGATTGATTCGGGAAATGATGCAATACGAAAGGGCACGAGCCTGAAAAAAGTGCTGGGGGTCATCGACGAGGTCAACAGGATCAAGGCGGCCCGGAAAACGTCCTTTCCCCAGGTGCATCTGGCATTTATGCTTCTGCAGTCAAGTCTCGATGATCTTGAACGCATGCCCGCATTCTTCAACTCCCTCGAGATCGACCAGGTGGTGATCAGCAGTTTGACCATGGCCTTTACTCCGGAAATGAAAAGGGAAATGGACCTGGCGCAAAGCCCGGAACAATTCCAAGATCTCAGAAAGAGACTTGTTCAGATGAAAAATGCTGTTGACGATCCCGAAAAAATCCATTTTCACATCTACAACCCTTTTCTAAGCGCCGGCAAATGTTCCGAAAACATCCACCGGGCCACCTACATGAGCGTCGACGGCAACATCAGGCCTTGTGTCTGTACCGACACTTCGGACCTGTTCCCTGAAAACTCCGGTGACATCATAGACCACAGCAGCAACAGACTTCAAAACCTAAGTTTTGGCAATATTCAGTCTGAAAGCTTGAATATCATCTGGAACAGCCCCGAATACACCACGTTCCGCAAGAGATTCAAGGCCAGTGAGCCGATCAGGATCTGTACCTCCTGCACTAAACGCTGCATCGACGACCTGAGATAGCACGGCTCGAGTCCGCGGCACTGCCCCTGGACTTGGCGCAGTCCGGTCCAGCCATCCTGTGGTTGTCTTTCAAAGTGTGTCCAACCCGCCCCATCCATCAGCGAGCCCTACGACAGCAAGGCTTCCCTCCCTCCTGCCGCTTCCGTTTTTTCCGGAGCGACTGCGAATCCCCGGGACAAGTCACTTCTACAAAGGTGATTCTTTATGACATGGCCATTTGGAATTTTTCTTTTCTGAATGAGCACAGAAAAGATCGAGACACCCTGACTCTGCTGATGCAAAACTGCTGATTTCATGAAGGTGATTTTTTTAAATGAGAGAATTCATTGCGCTTATTGCTTTAAATTTCTTTTTATTTTTCTATTTTTATATACTATTATTTATAACAAATTTAAAATGTTATTACGAACAAGAATACATATGCAGTAAAGCCAACGAAAATTACAAGTAAATCGTAATCAACACTCCTTCCAGCCTTTCGGCGCCATATCGAATGTAGACAAAAGGCTCCTTCCTTTGGTAAAGAAAAACGTGACACCTATTCTTGGGCTTTCCGTTCGGGACGACGCTGATGCTCTTCCCTTTACAAATTATGGATATGTAGTTTCTTCGTGCTCTTTGGGCATGTGTCTTGTTTGAGTTATCTACAACTATCTTTAAGAATTTATTTTTTTTATTTTACAATTCTTTAATAAGAAAATTCCGTGTTATTTATTTAGCCCAATTTTTGTCCTTTGCACAAAAAAAATGTCGAATGAGAAGGAGAGAAATCATGGGATGGAAATTCTGGCAAAAAAAAGAAGACATCAAGGGCTCCAAAGCCGCTCTTCCCAAACCCAAAGACATACCCGATGAAATAGGCAGATATTTGGTGATCCAAAAACAAATGGATCCGGACTTTGTATGGGCTCTAAAAGGTGTGATGAAAGCGCAGACCGAAAATTTAAAAATATGGGACTATCGGCTGTTTTGCCCAACCGCGGCTCAGGAAGCAGGAGTTTCCGTGGTGAATTACCATTCCTTGGATGCACATCCCGAGCTGGTCCTGTTTTACGGGCAATTCGATAAGTCAACTAAAAAATTCGACATCCACGAAGGAAGCACCCCTTTGCCTGGGACTCCTCTGCCCCCGGAAGGGACTCTTCCGCAGCCGAGCGTTTAACACCACAATATTCATTCACCCTCCTTTCCCGCCTCAAGCGATCGAGGCGGGAGAGGAGGACTCACCGCTTCAATCCATTTCTGCCATGCACATCTTGCTCGTCATGAGCCTGAGCCCCTGTCTCCAGATACTTCCTGGCATGGCTCAACCGTTCCCGTGTAGCATCGTCTGCGGTTACGTTCACGAGTTTGGAGTAGAAGAGGGCGGCGTCATCCTTGTGACCTGCCAGCTCGGCAGCCCGCCCAGCCCCATACAAGCTGTTGAAACGGTTGGGGCTTCGTTCCAGGGCTGTACGATACGCTTTTTCAGCTTCCTGATATTGGCCCTCATCAAGGAGCATGTCTGCCAGCAGCTCGCTGGCAGGAAGGATTTCGCCAGGGGTTATGGGGTGTTTTTCCGTGGTCGCCTCCAAGTCAGCGGCCCTGCGCATCATTTCCAATCCCTGCTTCGGATCGCCTTGTTCGTACACGAGCCAGGCCTCTGCAGCCTGTTTCTGGATGTCCACCTGCTTCGCCCAATATGCAGAACTCTTTGCAGCCTCCTTGCGCAGGGCCGTTAACGCATCGAGCGCCTGCCGGGCCGACTGCTCGTCCTTTATCCGTGCAGCACCATACGCTTTGGCAAAATGCGTGATCGCCTCCATGGCAGGGAAATCGTCCCACGGATACTCCGCGGGTTTCCTCGGCTGCAGCGCTGCCGCTTCAGCCCATTCCTGCCGCTCCAGAAAATACCGCGCAGGCACCGCAGCCAGAGTATAGGCAGAGGTTCCGTGGGGCTGCACCGGATCTTCGATGGCCCGGAGTCTTTCCAGAACACCTTTTGCCTTGGCGTCTTCTGCCCGCTGCAGATAGGCGTAGGCCAGGTAGTCGAGGGCATGGGGATAGTGCAGGGAAATCATGTTGCCGGCCGGGTGCTGGAGGGCCGCCTCGGCAGACTGCCGGTTCATGGCGATGGATTCCTGCCACAGCCCGAGTCGGGTGAAGATGTGCGAGGGCATGTGCATCGCATGGGGCACTTCCGGAGCGATCCGGGCGTAGCTTCGCGACACGTCCAGTGCCTTCTCCGCCAGAGGCGGATAGTCATAGGCATGAATGGTGTAGTGGTGTGCCCCTGGATGGTCGGGCACCTGTTTCATAACCTCCCGGGCAATGGCTGCCGCACGCTTCTGATGGACATAGCTCTTGTCGTCTGGGTCAGCGGTGCTCAGGTGCGCGAGGGCATAGAACACGGCCGCCTCGGGATCATCTGGAAACTGCTCGTGGACCCGCTGCCATCCCTCTTCGAAAGCGGAAAGATTGTCCTCTTCGGACGTATCCATTCCCTGGTCATAATAGGATTGTGCTGCCTCAATATACGCCTGCTCCCAAGCGGTCGTTCTTCCCTGCTCCCGGGCTTTCTCGAGGAGCGCCTGCCCCTGCTGGAATTCATCCTCCTCCGGGGGATCCGACCAGAGCGGATGAATAAAGCTCATGGCCTGCCCCCAGTAGCCCATCGCGCAATCCGGATCGGACTCTACGGCAGCCTTGAACGATTTCCTGGCCCCCTCGTAGGTCATGTGGTGCATCAGGGCCAGACCGCGCTTGGCATGCGCAGCGGCCGGTCCGTTGCAGGACACCGGAAACACCACGGTCCCGAGCTGTTCGCCGTAAGGATCCTCAGCATCCTGCGCTTTTCCCTGTCCGCCAAACACCTCGCCGCTGTTCCAAAAAAGAAAAGCGAGCAGTACCAGTCCAAAAAACTTTTTCATGTTTTCCTCCCGGGGCTGATAAGCGGGACAAAAGCCCCGGCGCAGAGCCATTTTTCCGCGCGCGAACAGCCCTCCAGTCCGGGTAATGACTCTAACACAATCAACCGATCGGACAAGAAGCAGGAAGTGAAGAAAAGTATGAAGTATGAAAATCGGAAGGATGAATGAAGAGTTCGGCAAGTGGCAAGGGGCTAGCGGCTAGGGGGAAGAAGCTGAAGTTTGAATAAGCTCAAAGCTCAAAGCAAGAATATAAATCGCCTAACGTGCCCCCATATATCGTCATCCTGGCCTTTAAGCCGTGATCTAGACTGGTTGCCAGAAGAGAGCAAGGTTCTCGCAAAATCGAAGGGGGAACTCGAGAAAAGTCTGAAGTCTGAAAATCAGAAGGATGAAAAGAGAAGCACCTGGTTCTCGCTTTGAAACTTGTCTGGCATTAACTGACGCGTCGCGCGAGACTGCCGATCATTCTTGTTTTCGCCTTGTGGCGACCTCCTTTTTTGGCGGCAAAAAAGGAGGCAAAAAAGCCGCCCCCA
>JBKHAV010000086.1:0-12370 GCA_046542715.1 Desulfovibrionales bacterium | reverse complement strand
TGTGCCGATAGCTCTTGGGGACGCCGCGATCGCTCATCAGGATGGTGACCTGATGGGCCGATTCCGGAGACAGGGTCCAGAAATCCCACTGCATGTCGTGGTCCCGCAGGCCGCTGTCCGCGCGGCGTTTCTGCGAATGGATGAAATGCTGGAACTTCATGGGATCGCGCACGAAAAACACCGGCGTGTTGTTGCCGACCATGTCGTAGTTGCCCTGGGGGGTGTAGAACTTGAGCGCAAAACCGCGCACGTCCCGCCAGGTGTCCGGGCTGCCGGACTCGCCGGCCACGGTGGAAAAGCGGGCCAGCATCTCGGTCTTGGCGCCCGGCTGGAAGAGGTTCGCCTTGGTGTAGGCGCTGACGTCCTGAGTCACCTCGAAGTGTCCGAAGGCCCCCGAGCCCTTGGCGTGGGGCTGCCGATCAGGAATCATTTCCCGGTTGAAGTTGGCCATCTGCTCCAGAAGATAATGATCCTGAAGCAGAACAGGACCGTCCGGCCCTGCCGTCAGCGAAAACTCGTCGCTGGCTACCGGCATCCCGGCATCGTTGGTCAAGGGTTTGGGTTTGTTCTGTGCCATGGACAGACCTCCATACTTTAAATTTTTTAATCGTTTTTACTGCCGGATGCTTAAAAAGCCCTCAGGCTGTTTTGACCTTCCAGGGTCAGGTGAATCGTCTGATCCAGGACCTTCAGGCCCTCAGAAGGAGTTAAGAATTGTTCTTATCACGTAATAGGAACCTTTACCATCCCTCTCCTCACATTATTTTTCAGCATGAATAAATCATGTCCTGGAGCAGACGATATTCAAACGGCATCCTGCCGTATCGCAGTTTTCTCTGGCGGATCAGAAAAGATCCTTGACCTTCAGACGGGGTTGAACGAGGAATGCCAGGTGCGCATTTTTTTCCTGACCATCGTTATGCTCTTCGCTCTGTGTTCCGGGGATGCAGCGGGCGGTGAGCTGACCCGCTCCCTCACGGTCACGGCCACGGGCTACACCTCACGGCCGAGTGAGACTTTGGGGGATCCCTTCCTCACGGCTTGGGGCCATGTGCTCGAGCCGGGGATAAAGGCCATTGCGGTCTCTCAGGATCTGATTCCCCTGGGACTGACGGACGGAACCAGGGTTCGGATCAAAGGGCTTGAGGGGGAATATCTGGTCTTGGACAAAATGCCTTCCAGGTGGCGCAAAAAAATCGACATCTATTTCGGCACGGATGTGAACAAAGCCAAGCAGTGGGGGGTCCGGGAAGTGACCATCTTCTGGGCGGCACCATAACAAACAGTCATTACGCTCCTTCCAGCAGCCTTCAGCGCGGCGCAACATTTTCCTCAGTGGTGATCTATAGGGGTGATCTATGGGGGTGATCTATGGGGGCGGGCGTTTTCCACGATGCGGCTCAACTTCCTGGCAGCCTTCTCCGGTTCCGGAGCGGCGCACACAGCCGAGACCACGGCAATGCCGTGGGCTCCGGCCCTGATGACGTCCGCTGCATTGTGCGGACCGATGGCACCGATTCCCACTAACCTGTGGCGTGAAACCTTCCTGACCAGCCTGAGCCCCTCCAGCCCCCAGGGCGTGTCCGCCTCGGGTTTGGTCGGTGTGGTAAAGATCGGGCTTACTCCGAGATAGTCCACGTCCAGCGTTTCGGCCGCCCGGACCTGATCCATGTTCTCCACAGAAAGCCCCACAATAGCGTGCGGGCCGAGCAACCCTCTGGCCTGCTCCACGGTCATGTCCTGCTGTCCCAGGTGTACCCCGTGGGCCTTGACGGCCAGGGCCACGTCCACCCGGTCATTGATGATCAGTGGAATGCCTAAGGGGTCGAGAAGCTCTCTCGCCCTGCGGCCAAGATGCACGAATTCCGCGGTTGCAGCGTGCTTTTCCCGAAGCTGGACAATGCCCACGCCGCCCTGCACCGCCTGATACATCACGTCCAGAAGATCGCGGCCCCGGCACAGGGGCCGGTCCGTGACCAGGTACAGGCTCAGGTCAATGTTTTTCCGGATCATGCCGCGATCATGGGGAACCGGACTTCCAGCTCCTGCCGCTTCAGCGCGTACAGCGCATCAAGGAAGTGAAGCTGCAGGGTCCCGGGCCCCTGAGACTGCTCCTGCGCCAGTTCCGAAGCGACATCCATTATGGCCATGGCGTGGACCGCGGCCTCAAAGGCGGAGGGGTTGACCGCGGAAAACGCGCCGGCCAGACACGATGCCGTGCATCCCATTCCGGTCACTCTCGGGAGCATCGGGCTTCCGCCGGTGAGGCGCACATTCTTTGTCCCGTCCGTGATCAGGTCCACGGCCCCGCTGACCACGACCACGCAACCGAATCGCTCGGCCAGAATATCTGCGGCATTTGCGGCCGCATCGGAGGCCATGGTGCTGTCCACCCCCTTGGTCCCGCCGACCTGGCCGGCCAGGGCCATGATTTCGGAACTGTTGCCCCGCAGGATAGCTGGGGAGACCTCCTCCAGAAGCTGAAGCGCGGTGTCCGTGCGCAGCCTGGAGGCGCCTGCCCCCACAGGATCGAGCACGATGGGAAGCGAACGCTTTTTGGCCAGTGCACCGGCCGTTTTCATGCTTTGAATCCACGGCCCCCGGAGCGTTCCGATATTCAGCACCAGCGCGTTGACGATGCCGACCAGATCTTCCATCTCTTCAGGCGCGTGGGCCATAATCGGCGAGGCCCCGATCGCCAGAAGCGCATTGGCCGTAGTGTTCATGACCACGAAATTGGTGATATTGTGGACCAGCGGCCCTGTGTTTCGAATCTTTTCGATATCGGTCCAGAGAGTTCCCGAGTCGAACATTACGGACGCTCCTTGCTTTTTGTGAGGTAAAGTTCTGGGACTGATCCGTCCGAAGGCGCTTGCCGATGGGAAGATCTTTCAGTTCCCTGGTTTCAAACGAAGAAAAAAACTATGCCGGACTTTCAGCGATCAAAAAAAGAAACGGACCCCGGCGGCCAGGGCATTGCCCCCCCCGCTGTCTGCGAAAAGTCCGTAGCCGGATGAACGGTGGTGTAGACGGAACAAGGTCGTCCAGCTCGCCCCCGGAGGACCCAATGTCGCTTCCAGATGCCAGTAGAGCATAAGCTGCTCACTGGAAGCGCTGAGTTCTTTCTCCACATCGGGCACCTCCGTGGCAAAAGAGAGCCCCATGCCGAAAGCTGCGCTGGTCGCGACGAAATCGCTCCACGGGAAGAGATGCCATCTTCCGGTGAGTATCGGAGCGTTGAATTCCCAATGCTCCTGGTCTCCGAAATGTTTGGTGATGTTTGATTCGAGCTCAAGCGACCACCATCGGTTTTCAGGCCTGAAAAATGTCCAGTGCAGGGCAGCCGTCAAAAGATTCGAATCCACGAAGTCTGCTGTTCCAGTCAGTGACTGGCGCCAGTTGTCGTCTGTGAGCCGGCCGGCATACAGACTCAGGGCATACTCCTTTTCCGGCTCGACTCCAGTTTTCTCACTCGTAGCCACGGAGGTCAGGCCATTTGTGGCACCAACCAAAAGTATCAAAAATGCCATGACAATGCGTGTGCAGGAGCGTTTCATGTTCTTTCCTCTGATTTTTGGAGTATCGGTGGCCCCGAGTTCACCCTGTTGGTTGCAGAACGTTTTCCATAGTCCATCCGATAAAACCATTCAACCTAGGCACAGGACCACTCTCAGGATTTCAGGCATTAACATTGTGAAAACACGAAAATTTCTGCTATAGGTCATCTGGAGCGTCTGAAAAGACTGCCGATTCTTTCAACTTCATACAGGAATTACTTCCAACCTATCAGGAGGAGAACCCATGAGCAAAACCAAAGACAATCTCGCCGAGGCGTTTGCCGGCGAATCCCAGGCCAACCGCCGCTATCTGGCCTATGCCAGCCAGGCCGACAAGGCCGGACACCCCCGCATCGCCAGGCTCTTCAGGGCCGTGGCCGAGGCTGAAACCGTTCATGCGCACAACCATTTGCGCATCCTGGGCGGAATCGGCTCCACAGAGGAAAACCTCAAGGACGCCATCAAGGGGGAGCATTTCGAATTCAAGAATATGTACCCGGAGATGATTGAAGCGGCCAAACAGGAAGGCGACACCAAGGCGGAAAGGACCTTTCATTTCGCCAATGAGGTCGAAAAAATCCATCACGACCTCTACCAGCAGGCCCTGAACAGCCTGGAAAAGGGCGAGGACCAGCCCGATGTCGAGTACCACGTCTGCTCGATCTGCGGCTACACCCACGAAGGCCCTCCCCCGGACAAATGCCCGGTGTGCAGCGCCGCGAAAAAAGCGTTCTTTAAGGTGGACTGATCACTGCTGCCAGGGGGGTTGGGCGGCCGTACAGGATTTCATTTCCTTCCTGACGGCCGCCTTACTTTTCAGGGCGGGTAAGGTCCGCACCCGGGGGCTGTCACTGCCGTTCCCGTCTCCCCTTGCCAGTTCCACAATTGTCCTGAATGACGATCTCTGCATGTACTTCCCCCTTCTTCGAACAAGTACTGACTACATCATATCTTGACCGCACATCTCAGGCGAAAAAAGAGTCTGCAGGACACCCTGTGCTTGTCCACTGCATGATCTACTGCGGGTGATTTGAAGATTCTTCAAAAATCATCTATGTACCACTCAGAATTTCTTTCATATTCATTTTTAATCCCTCCTTCCTCAAATCAGACGGAAAGAAAACAGTACGGCAGGACAATGATCGAATACCAAAACGTGACCAAAATATTCGGGGTCGGAAAAGAAGCCGTAACCGCCACTGAAAACGTGAATTTCACCATTGAAGAGGGTGAAGTCGTGGTGTTTCTGGGACCATCCGGGTGCGGCAAAACAACCATGCTCAGGATGACGAACAGGCTTGAATCGATCTCCAGGGGCACAATCCGTGTCGATGGCCGGGACATCCAGAAAATGGATCCAGTCCGGCTTCGTCAGAGCATGGGCTATGTGATCCAGCAGATCGGTCTTTTTCCGAACAAAACGATTGCCCAGAATGTGGCTGTCGTCCCCAAGCTTCTCGGGTGGGACAAAGAACGGATCCGCGATCGGGTGGATTATCTGCTCACCATGGTAAAACTCGATCCGGACATGTACCGGAACCGTTACCCTGTGGAACTCTCAGGAGGCCAACAGCAGCGGGTCGGAGTGGCCAGAGCACTTGGCGCAGATCCCAAGATTCTCCTAATGGACGAACCCTTCGGTGCCATCGACCCCATCAACAGGGATCAAATTCAAGACGAGTTCCTCCGACTGCAGCACAAGCTGAAAAAAACCATTGCCTTTGTTTCGCATGACATTCACGAGGCCATCAAGATGGGGGATAAAATCGCCATCTTCAAAGATGGCAGGCTCATTCAGTATGACACGCCGGAAGCGATCCTCATGCGCCCGCGCAACAAGTTCGTCTCGGATTTTGTAGGCGCCGACCGTGCCCTGAAAGTCCTGGGACTGCTTCGAGCCAAAGATGCCATGAACACCGCTCCGAGAAACATCATAGAGGGGAATCGTGACGCCGCGGACGTGCTCGGATTCATGGAAGACAAGCGGATTCGCACAGGAATTGTTGTCCTACAGGACAAGCCGGTGGGATACGTCACCCCTCGGGGACTCAAGTATGAAACAGGTCCTGTAAAGGAGCATGTGGCCCCCTTTCCGGAACATCTCGAACTTGGCGCCCCATTGCGGGATGTTCTCTCCACCATGCTCCTGCACGATATCATGATGTTGTGTGTTGTCGATGAAAATGGAACCCTGGCCGGAACCATCGACTACCCGGGCATCCAACGTTCCATTCTCGGCATGTTTTCCGAAGAGGAGGTTTGATCCGAAATGGATATCTTCGGATTCATTTCCTCAAATCTGGAGCAGACGCTCTTTCTGACCTGGGAACACATCTGGCTGGTAGGGTTGTCCCTGTTCATCGCCACCATCACGGGGATTCCCATCGGCATCGCCATCACGAAGAACAAAAGGATTGCCGCCAAGATACTCGGTAGCGCCAATATCATGATGACGATTCCCTCCATTGCCCTGTTCGGACTCATGCTGCCGATTCTGGCCGTTTTCGGTTTCGGCCTGGGCAAAGTCCCGGCGGTCATCGCGCTGGTGCTCTACAGCGAACTGCCCATCATCCGGAACACTTATGTAGCCATCAACAATGTGGACCCTGCGCTGGTGGACGCCGGCCGGGGCATGGGACTTCCGAAATGGAAACTTCTCAAGGAGGTGGAGATTCCCCTGGCCATTCCGGTCATCCTGGCAGGCCTGCGCACCGCAGCGGTCATGAACATCGGCATTGCCGCAATTGCAGCCTACATCGGGGCCGGGGGACTGGGGGTGTTCATCCAGCAGGGAATCGCCCGCTCATATGAGGAAATGATTTTGACCGGTGCCCTTTCGGTTTCAATGCTCGCGATCGTTGTGGATGCCGGAATGGCCATGCTGGAACGAGCCGTGACCAGCAGCGGTGTCAAACTGGAGAGAAAAAACTTATGAGTTCGACACTTGCCAAACTGTACAGGTTCATATTGATTGCTTTGCTCCTGGCCTGCGGCATTGCAGCCGAACGCATCGGATTGGTGGAATATCTCTCCGACCCCTGGGAATTTGAGTACTTGCTGCTTCTGATCCGTCAGCATATCTACCTGGTAGGGATATCCATCTCCATGGCCCTGTTTACCGGTCTGCTCGTCGGCATTGTCGTCTCACGGAAGAGGTTTCGGCGGTATGCCGGTGTAGTTATGTATATTGTGGGACTCGGGCAGACAATCCCTTCTCTGGCTGTGCTGGCCATGGTCATGAGTTTTCTGGGTATAGGCTCCAAACCGGCTATTTTCGCTCTTTTTGTCTATTCCACCCTCCCTATTGCCCGAAACACTCTGGCCGGAATTCTCGCTGTTCCCTCGTCGTATCTTGACGCGGCCCGGGGAATCGGCATGAGTCCCATGCGCATCCTCTTCGAGGTGGAACTGCCCAATGCCATGACCGTCATCCTGACCGGAGTGCGCATCGCCCTGGTCATCAACATCGGAACCGCCGCTCTGGGTTATCTCATCGGCGCAGGCGGTCTGGGGGACCTTATTTTCACGGGAATCAACCTCATGCAGCCTGAAAAATTGCTGGCCGGAGCCTTGCCCACGACCCTTCTCGCATTGGCTGGAGACTATCTCGTGGAACTGGCCGGGCTGGTGCTGATCCCCCGAGGGCTGCGACTGGCAAAAACCTAAACCAAGGAGTGCATACATGCTTGCAAAATGTTTCTTCATCCTGTTGACCGGGCTGGTCTTTCTACTGAACGGCTCAGTGCCTGCATTTTCCGCTGAAAAACGGATTACTATTGGCGGCAAGAACTTCACCGAACAATACCTTCTCCCGGAAATGGCCAAATTCCTGCTCGAAAAAAACGGCTTTGAGGTCACCCTGAAAACCGGAGTCGGAACGGCCATTGCCCGGCAGTCACTGGAAACAGACCAGATAGACATGTATTACGAGTATACAGGAACAGCCTATACCGTATTCTACAAGCAGGACGATGAAAAAATCATGAGCGACCCGCAAAGTGTCTACGACTGGGTTGCCCAAAAAGACGCCGAGCAGGGGCTGATCTGGCTTGATCCGGTTCAATTCAACAATACCTACACCATTATGATGCGCAAAGCAGATTCTGCAAAGCTCGGCATCAGTTCGATCAGCGATTACGGGGACTACGTGGAAGAGAATCCAAAGGGGCTCACCTTTGCTCTTGAAGCCGAATTCTGGGAACGCCCCGATGGATTCAAAAAACTCATGAAGGTCTACGATTTCCGCATGCCTGTCTCCCAGATCAAGAAAATGGACATGGGACTGACGTATCTCGCCTTGCGGGACGGTCAGGTCGATTCGGCCATGGGGTTTGCCACGGACGGGCGCATTGCCGCTTTTGATTTTGTCAACCTCGAAGACGATAAATCCTTTTTCCCTGTGTATAATCCCGCCCCGGTGATTCGGGACGAAATCCTGCAGAAATATCCTGAAATTGAAACGATTCTGGCCCCTTTGGCACAACAGCTGGACACGCAGTCCATGCAGGAACTGAACGCCATGGTGGATGTCGAGCACAAGGACGTCAGCCAGGCAGCACGAGAATGGCTGACCGCAAAGGGTCTGCTCTAGCAGTGTCTTGAGATCGTCCAGGGGAAAAACAGCCTCAATGAGGCTGTTTTTCCATTTTTTTTGCTCCAGCCGTTTTCCTGGAGTAAATTTTTCCATACAATTTGTTCATGAAACTCAGCCATCGTCTATTCGGTCGAGGGATACGCTTCACGAGCATTCTCGCGTTACTTTTCTGCGTTCTTTCCTGTTCAACGCAGCCACAGTTCACTCCCGGGGTGGCCAATGGAAAACTCCAGGCCTGTCCGCAAACCCCGAACTGCGTGTCCAGCATGGATTTTGCCGGCACATCGTTCATCCCGCCTCTGATGTTTACCGGTGACCCATTTGCAGCCTGGAGTCACGTCCAAAATACCGTTTTGACCTTGAACGGAACCATCCAGCAGGATACCGGCAGGTATCTGCATGCAACCTTCACCAGCAGAATCCTCGGACTCATCGACGATCTGGAACTTCTTCTTGAGGAGAAGGAGGGGGTCATCCACATCAGGTCCGCATCGCGCACGGGCTATTGGGACCTTGGGGTGAACAGCGACCGGGTTGAGCGGATTCGGACGCGGTTTTTGGAGTTGCAGTCCGTACCGCCCGGAATTCAAAAGCTTCCGGCTCAACACGCTATGCTGTATTCATATCAGTAATCGCGCTGACACATTCGTGATCACCACATGAACCGAACGGAATGGATCACCATGAGACAGAAAGCAATGTTCACAGGATGCCTGCGCAGGCATAGCACAACGGCCGGGTGGTTGAACTTTGACCGCAGCAATCTTCTCGCTCTCGTCCTCACGGCCCTGTTCCTTGCAGGCTGCCAGACCATCGAGGCCACGGGACAACGGCGGTTGACCCTGATCAGCGAGTCCCAGGAAATCACCATGGGCACCCAGGCCAATGAACAGATCCTGGAGAGCATGTCGCTGTACCCGGATGAGGACCTGCAGACCTATGTCAACGAACTCGGGCTCCGGATCGCGGCGACAACCGAACGCCCGGAGCTGCCCTGGTCCTTCCGGATTCTGGACGACGACGTGGTCAATGCATTCGCCCTTCCGGGCGGCTATATCTACGTCACCCGGGGGATCATGGCCCATTTCGAGAACGAGGCCCAGCTGGCCGGGGTCCTGGGACACGAGATCGGCCATGTCACGGGACGACACTCCGTGATCCGCATGAGCAAGTCCGTGCTGGCCCAGCTCGGGCTCGGAGCGGCGCAGATTCTCGTGCCCGAGGTTGGTGGGCTGACCCAGGCCGCCGGAGCCGGTCTCCAGCTTCTCTTTTTGAAATTCAGCAGGGATGACGAGATCGAATCTGACCTTCTGGGGGTGCGCTATATGCAAAATATCAGGGAGGACCCCCGCGAACTGATCGATGTCATGGAGATGCTGGCCAGGGTGTCTGAAACAGAGCAGAGAGGTGCGCTTCCGCAATGGGCCATGACCCACCCGCTCCCGGAAAACCGCAGGGAAATCATCGCAGAACAGCTGAGATCCACCGATCCGGTGCAATACCAGCCGGTGAACCGGGAAGGGTACCTCAGAAGGCTGGAGGGGATGACTTACGGAAAAGACCCTCGGGAAGGCATTATCAGGGAAAATGTCTTCTACCATCCGGACATGCGCTTCCAATATGATTTCCCGAACACGTGGCAGATCGTGAACCAGAAAAAAGCCGTGCTCGGCATCAGCCAGGCCAAGGATGCGGTGATTCAGATCTCCCTTTCGGACAGGGAGTCAGCCGTGGCAGCGCTGCAGACCATGTTCCGGCAGGAAGGGATTGCCGGCAAAGGAGCCGAACGCACTCGGATCAACGGCCTGCCCGCAGCAACCGGAACATTCCTCGCCCGCACCCCCCAGGGTGTTATCGAAGGCCGGGCCACCTATATTGAATATGGTGAACGGCTCTTCCAGATCATCGGCTACTCCGGCCAGCAGACCTGGCAGAAATACGACCGGATCGTTGCCCCCTCCATGTTCAGCTTCCAGGAACTGACCGACCCGAAATTCCTGGAGGTGGACCCCCTGCGCATCAATATCGTCACGGTGGAACGACGCACCACCTTGAGACAATTCCATGGCCGAAGGAACGTCCCGATTCCTGTGGATGAATTCGCACGCCTCAATCAGGCCGAAATCGACGAAACCCTTGAACCGGGCCGGCTGCTCAAGCTGGTGGTCGGCACAGCGCCCTAATTATCCCGAACGTCTCCTTGTTCGCATAAATTATTTGGCACCGGTTCGCATGAGTGCCAGAAAATCCGTGAAACTCCTGGTGCAGAGAACACAATCAGGCATCTGTGCCCCCTGAAACACGCGGGCTATGTCGGAGGCGATTTCCAGTTGGGCTCCGGGATCATTTTCAGGTGTAAGAGCCAGAAATATCACATGCGCCATTTTGCCGTCAGGGGCGTCGAAATCGATCCCTGCAGTGGAGATGCCTGCCGCCACCAGCGGCTTTGCCAGCCCTTTGATCCGGGCATGGGGGAAGGCCACCCCATTGCCCAATCCGGTACTCAGTGCCTCTTCCCGATCCCAGACTGCTCGTTCCACCTCATGTGCATCCAACCCCCCTAAGGTGCACACTACCGCCGTCATTTCGTGAATGACTCCGCGGCGGGATGTGGCACCAAGTTCCCGCAGGAAAAGTTTGGGTGACAAGATGTCCTTAAGACTCCATTTTTTTTTCATGCGCAGGATCAGTCGGATGGAGGGTCCACTCATCATCGAGGTCACCATGGCCATAACGATCAGGGCAACATAGAGCCGTTCGTCTATTATCCCTGCTTCACGGGCAATCATCCCCACGATGATTCCCATCGCTCCGACAGAGACCATGGCAAAACCGACTGTCCAAGCTTCTCGCAGGGGCAACCCTCCCCATCGGGCGCCCATGGTGCCGCCAATGAGTTTGCATGCAACGGCAATCGCCACCACAAATCCAACCAGGGCAATGTCGAAGTGGGTCAGAAAATTTACCTTGAGGCCAATGCTTGCAAAAAAAACCGGAGCGAAAATAAACGAAATGAATTTGTCGATAATCACCCGGCTGCGCTCCCGTAGGTGTGACGAGTCGCCGATGGCCACCCCGGCGATAAAGGCACCGAAAATCGCATGGATTCCGATCCATTCGGTACATGCAGCGCCCAGCAGACCCAGAACCAACGCAAAACTCAGCTCACCACCCGGCCATCGGGTATACGCCTGGACAAACGGCAGCACCTTGTGGATCAGCCAGCGGCCAACCGTCAGCATGGCCCCGACAAAAGCCAGGGTCAGCACAATGGTCAGCATGATCGGACCGCCGGTTCCGGAGTGACCGCCGATCAGTCCCAAGATCACGGCAAATATGATCCATCCGACAAGATCGTTGAAGATTGCAGCGCTGACGACCACCATGCCCAGATCACTGCGGTAGAGCCCCATGTCCATGAGCGTCTTGGCAATGATGGGCAGGGCGGAAATCGAGATGGCAATTGCAAAGAACAAGGCAAAAATCAGCGGGTCGGCCTCGGGATGCCGTCCAAGCGCACCGGGCAGGGCCCAAGCCGCTGCAAAGGCGATAGTGAAGGGGATGGCGATGCTGGAAAGTCCGACTTTGAAGCCGATTCTGCCCTGTTTCCAGGCAGTTGAGAGGTCGACCTCCATCCCCGCTACCAGCAGGAACAGCACAATCGCCAGAGTCGCAATGGTGTCCAGGGCAACGGCATTCACCCCGTGGGGGGGAAAGAGAAACGCGCTCAGTTCAGGCGCCAGGCTGCCAAGAAGTGTCGGACCGAGCAGGACCCCTGCCAGCAGTTCCCCCAATATTGCCGGCTGATGCAACCGCTGCGCTGCCTCGCCGAGAAGGTGAGCCGCGCTGAGAAGCACCCCGAGAGAGAGGAGCAACACAGTGATATTTTGCGAACTCAATGTTTCCATATGCTTTTACTCGGACCGTTTGCAATGCCAATACTTTTGAATAAGAAATGGTGTCCTTGCAGCATCAATCCTATCCGATGTCCGAAGATTACATCCCAGTCAATGACTTGAACGTATCCGGGATGGAGAAAGGCCCCCTGATCAATTTTTTCTTTCCATTTTTATGCATCTTCCCCGCAAAATCGCAAATGACCAGCTAATCCAGGCCGATGCGCCATTCCTAGAGCATAAAAAAAGCTGCCCGAGGGCAGCTTTGAACAATAACTTGGTCTGAACTTCTTCTAATGATTTGCGTGAGGGTCGGTTCCGGA
>JBKHAV010000085.1:0-12609 GCA_046542715.1 Desulfovibrionales bacterium | reverse complement strand
AGATTGAACGCCGCCTTGACCTTGAGCACCTCTTCCACATCCTTTCCGTCCAGGACAATGCCTTGACGCAGCATCAGGCGGCCCTTGTCCGTTTCGGCAACGATCCTTGAAGCCAGAGGCGTCCCAGGCGGCTCAAACCCTCCGGAAACATTCACAAGGCCCAGACGAAACAGGAGCGCGAGCAGGGAAAGATATCCGCTCCCGGACATCCGGTTTCCTGCAGGTGCACCCCATGGTTTGACCCCGCCCGGCTGCAGAGAAAATCTGGTGATCACCCCGGGGCCTGCCGGTGCCCCCAACCTGAGCCCCACCCCTTCCAAGGCGGGTCCCATGGGAATACTCGCCCCCAGAAATTCCTCCGGCGACAATGCCAGCACAAACTCGCCGTTGGTCCCCAGGTCGCAGAACAAGAAGGGGTATTTGGGATGGGCAGGGTCCAGAAGGAGCGACCCGAGCCCGGCACTGATATCAGCGCCCAGAAATGGTGCAATCAAGGGGGGGATGTATGCCGCAGGAAGCAGCGGGCTGAGCTGCTCCATGCTGTCTCCATGGTAGGAGAGTCGGTAGGGTGAGGAGGCCAGTCCCTTAAGATCGAGCCCGAGAAGAAGATACATCATGGCACTGTTGCCCACCACCACCAGGGATTCCACCTCTTTCGCCTCTTTAAACCATGTTTCCAGCCGCTCGATCACCACCTGGCGAAGATATTCCTGCTGGGCGGCACCGCGAGCGGCAAAAGCGATTCTGGACATGACCTCGCTTCCCCCGCCCATCTGGGGGTTGATCTCCGATCCGCTGGTCATGAGCGCTTCGGAGACCAGCGCCCACTTCAAGGTGGTGGTTCCCAGGTCCACGGCCAGCCCCTTGCCATGCAGACCTTTCGTGCTCGTGTAACGTGGACAGGGCAGTGACAAAACCTCGATGATGTCACCTGGTCGTGGATAATGCCTGCAGGCCAGCCTGTCCCCCCGGGCAAGCCCTTCCAAGGGGAGAATATCCCTTTCGACCGGTGTGGCATCAGGTGCTGGGACGAGATAACGGATCAGGCATTTTCCGCACCGGCCGATGCCGCCGCACAGCGGTGCGGTAAGGAAGAACCCCGCCATGAAAAGGGCCTGGGAAAACGTCAGATCGGATGAGACCAGGAGATCCTGCTCCCCGCCGGCCCTGCGAATTGTGACGCGTGTGTCCTGCATGGGGGGTCAATAGCCCAATATGGACGGATTTTGAATGAAAATTTCTGAGGCAAGGATTTCCATACACCCTGCGGAAAAAATCCAAGGTGAACGGAGTGCCCCGGCTCCCGGTCAGGTGGAGATGGACAAAATGCCTTCCCCCGGGCCGGTAACCCGCCCAATATGGGCGGCAAGGTCCCCGCCGGCTTGAAGCATGCTCTGGACCTCGCCGCATATCTCTTCCCTGACGCTCAGAACCAGCCCTCCCGAAGTCTGGGCATCGAACATCATGTCCAGAAGCAGCGTATCCAGGTCAGGGTCGATGCGGACGGTCTTGGCGCAGAAATGTTTGTTGGCAAAGCTTCCTGCCGGAATCATGCCCATGCCCGCGAGTTCCAAAGCGGACTCCAGCATGGGAACCTTGCCGGCCCAGAGTTCCATATCGACTCTGGAGGCCCTGCCCATCTCCAGCAGGTGCCCCCCCAGGCCGAACCCGGTCACGTCCGTGGACCCTTTGATGGTGAACCGGCGGATGGCTTCAGCCCCCACCCGGTTCAAGCGCGCGGCCCAGCGGCACAGCTCCCGCTCCATTTCCCTGTGTCCTTCCCACTCAGCCTTGATCGCTGTGGCCAAAACCCCGGTGCCCAGGGGTTTTGTCAACAGGAGCTGGTCGCCGGGCCGCAGCCCGTTGTTGGAGGAAAAACTGTCAGGGTCGACAAGTCCTGTAACCGAGAGCCCGTATTTGATCTCATCGTCTTCAACGCTGTGCCCCCCGGCCAGAACCGCGCCGGCTTCCCGGATCTTGTCCAACCCCCCTTTGAGAATCTCTCGAAGGATTTGTTTGTTCAGTGTTTTGACGGGAAACGTCACGATATTCATGGCGCTGTAAGGTTCACCGCCCATGGCATACACATCGGAAAGCGAGTTTGCCGCTGCGATCTGTCCAAAAGCATAGGGATCGTTCACAATGGGGGTGAAGAAATCAAGGGTCTGCACCAGGGCTTTGCCGGGCGGCACGCTCAAAACAGCGGCATCTTCGTTATGGCTCGTCCCGGAGAGAATCCGAGGGTCCGGTTCCTGCACGATATCCTGCAAAACTTCCTCCAGGTCCCCTGGAGAGATTTTAGCGGCTCAACCCGCTGCTTTGACTTTGTCGACCAATCTTACATCCGACATGGAGATTGCTCCGCTCCTGTGAATTTTGTGCTGAGAAATTCGATGAACCGTTGGGACGCCGGGAAAATTTTCCGGTGTTCATGGTACACGGCGTAAAAACAGCGCTCCAGACCCAGCCCTGGGACATTGAGCACCACAAGGTCCCCGCGGTCGATCTCCGGGGAAGCCGCGAGCCTGGAGGTCACACTGACCCCGATTCCTGCCTGAACGCTCCTGAGCACCGCGCCGGTACTGTGCACCTGGATGACGACCTGAAGCTTGCGGGAATCGATGTCCAGTTCGGCGAATCCCTGTTCCATGGCTTTTCTGGTCCCGGATCCTTTTTCCCGCATGACCCAGGGCAGAGCCAGCAAATCGCTTACGCTGACCACCGGCATTTTTTCTGCCAACGCGGGCGGGGCCACCACAACCAGTTCGTCCTGCAGAATGGGGAGATAGGTGAGATCCCTGTGCTCTTCACGTGCCCCCACAACCCCTACCATGAGTTCCCCGGAAAGGACCTTGTCCACAATGACGGCGGAATCGCCGACACTGAGGTTGATCTTCACGTTCGGGTACTTTCGGGTGAACTCCGCCAGCAGAACGGGAAGAAGGTAATTTGCGGGAATCGTGCTTCCGCCGATGGGAAGATCACCGGCTATCTTATCCAGGATGAGATGAATCTCCGCTTCGGCCTTTTCTACGGCGAGAAAAATCTCCCGGGCATGACGATAGAGAATGTCCCCGGCCATGGTCGCCATTATGCCTCGACCGATGCGGTCGAAAAGATTGATGCCCAGCTCTTCTTCCAAAGCCGCGATATGGGCGCTGATGGTCGGCTGAGAAAGAAAGAGTGATTGACCGGCTTTGGAAAAGCTTTTCAACTCATAGACTTTGCAAAAGGCGTCGAGTCGTCGAAGATCCATCTTCAATCCATACAGGCTATGGGTTAAATCACGTTTTTGGATACAAGCACGCAAAAAAAGGGGCAGGTCACCCCTGCCCCTTTCGTGTTACTCTTTCTTTTCTTCCGCTTCAGGAGACTCTTTCGTGGAAGCCTTTTCAGCGGGTTCAGGTTCAGGTTCAGGGAGGGGCGACTCACTCTCCTCCTGCGGCTGGACTTCCGCTTTCTCTTCAGGAGCTTCCTCAGGGGCGGCTGTTGCCGTGGTCTTCGCCGGGGTTTCCTCGGGAGCTTGCGTGGCTCCGGTTCTGGTCAACTCGATGATGGCCATGGGGGCGGCATCACCCTTCCGGGGCAGGCCAAGTTTGATCACCCGGGTATACCCACCGGATACGCCGGCAAAACGAGGACCGATCTCATCAAAAAGCGTCTTCACCAAACCGTGGTTCTCAAGGACCTTATACGCCTGTCTGCGGGAATGCAGGGTGTCGGTCTTGGTCAGGGTGATCAGCTTGTCAACAAAGGACCTGAGTTCCTTGGCTTTGGCCTCGGTGGTCCTGATCCGCTGGTGTACGAGCACTGAGCGGGCCATGTTCCGGAACATGGCTTTGCGGTGCTCCCATGTGCGGTTGAGCTTTCTGCCGGACTTTCTATGCCTCATTTTCTTCTTCCTTCTTCTCTAACCAATCCTTGTACATTTGCTCGAAGTTATCGACCTTCATCCCGAAGTCCAGGCCCATCTCGTGGATGACTCTGCGGATATCCTCCAAAGACTTGCGACCGAAGTTCTTTGTCTTGAGCATATCGCTCTCCGGACGCTGCACCAGTTCGCCGACCAGGCTGATATTGGCGCTCTTCAGACAGTTGCTGGCGCGAACCGGGAGTTCGAGTTCATCGATGCTCTTGAAAAGATTGGGGTTGACTTCTTCGGATTCCCTGGATGTCGTGGTCTCCACATCAGATTTCATTTCGTCGAAATTGATGAACACCGTGAGCTGTTCCTTGAGAATCTTGGCACTGTAGGCCAAAGCGTCGTCAGGAGAGACCGACCCATCGGTCCAGATTTCCAGGATAAGCTTGTCGTAATTGGTCATCTGTCCGACACGGGCCTGCTCCACGGTGTAGGCCACCTTGCGTATCGGGGAAAAGCTTGCATCCAGCGTTATCAGCCCGATCTCCTCCTCCAGCTCCTCATGCAGCTCTGCAGGAAGATAGCTCTTGCCCATGCGCACTTCCAGCTCCATCTCCAGATTCAAATCCTCGGACAGCGTAGCAATGTGCTGATCGGGATTGAGCACCTTGACCCGCTGATTCTCCTGTATGGCGGATGCTGTGACCGGACCCTTCTTCTCGGCCCGAAGCACCAGTTTCTGGGCTTCCTCTGTGGACATGGAGAACCGAACCTGCTTGAGGTTCAGAATAATATCGGTGATATCTTCGATTACGCCGGGGATGTTGGTGAACTCGTGCTGAACGCCGACCACCTTTACGGCAACGATTGCAGCCCCCTGCAGGGATGAAAGAAGAACCCTGCGCAGGGAGTTGCCGATAGTTGTTCCAAACCCCCGCTCAAGTGGTTCGCATACAAATTTCCCGTATCCGTTCATGGACTTGGGATCCCGAACCAGCTGTTCGGGTTTGACCAACTCCGACCAGTTCCTGGTATTGATGAGTTTGCCGCCGTCTTTGATCATCATGTCAAGCGCACCCGCTTATTTTGAATACAATTCCACAATCAACTGCTCGTTGACCGGATAAGTAATATCTTCCCTGGCGGGCAGGGCCTTGATGGATCCCTTGAGCCCCTCGCTGTCTGCTTCCATCCATGCAGGGCATCCGCGCCTGGCGAGGACCTCCTGAGCTTCCTGAATGATGGGAACTTTTTTGCTCCGTTCCCGGACTTCGATGACGTCCCCCTCCCGGATAAGGATGGAGGGAGTGCTGACCCGGTGTCCGTTGACCAGAAAATGGCCGTGCAGGACCAGCTGTCTGGCCTGATTCCGGGAGTTGGCGAATCCGAGCCGGTAGATCACATTGTCCAGCCTTCTCTCGAGAAGAACGAGCAGGTTCGTGCCGGTGACACCCCGTTGCCGGTCTGCCATCTGAAAGTAACTCATGAACTGTCCTTCCAGCAGGCCGTACATGCGCCGAACCTTCTGCTTTTCCCGCAACTGCAGGGCGTAATCGCTGCTTTTCTTGCGCTTTCTCCCATGATCTCCCGGAGGATAGGCGCGTCGCTCAACTGCGCACTTATCCGTGTAGCACCGGTCCCCCTTGAGAAAGAGCTTCTCGCTCTCCCTGCGACAAATCCGACATTTCGGTCCAGTATATCGTGCCAATGGTATTTCCTCCTCAAAAAAGTATACGCGATTAAACCCTGCGCCGTTTCGGAGGACGGCACCCATTGTGGGGAATCGGCGTGATGTCACGGATGAAGGTGATTTTGAACCCGGCCTGGTTGATGGCCCGCATGGCGGACTCCCTGCCGGATCCGGGTCCTTTGACCAGGATACCCACCGTACGCATGCCCTGTTCCTGGGCCTTCCTGGCTGCGGTTTCTGCCGCCACCTGGGCTGCAAAGGGGGTGGATTTCCGCGAGCCCCGGAATCCGGACATCCCGGAACTGGCCCAACTGACAACAGCGCCGTTCACGTCGGTAAACGTGATGATGGTATTGTTGAAGGTAGCCTTGATGTGCGCAATTCCGGTGGGAATATTCTTTTTGACCTTCTTCTTCGTGACTCTTTTCGGTTTCGCCATGAATCCTGTCTCCGTCCCTGTGGGTTATTTCTTCTTTTTCCCGACAACAGACCGTCTCGGCCCCTTGCGGGTTCTGGCGTTGGTATGCGTTCTCTGGCCCCGGACCGGCAAAGATCTGCGATGCCGCAGTCCCCGATAACACCCGATGTCCATGAGTCGCTTGATATTCGACGTAATGTCGCGCCTGAGATCGCCTTCGACCTTGTAATTCGTTTCAATTTCCTTGCGGATCTCGTTGATCTCGTCTGCGCTCAGATCGTCGGAGCGCTTGGTCCAGTCAACGCCGGTAGCGTCAAGGATTTTCTGCGAGGTTGCCCTGCCAATCCCGTAAATATACGTAAGGGCCACATCAACCCGCTTTCTCCTCGGTAAGTCAACGCCAGCTATTCTTGCCACAGTTCATCCCCCTACAGCTTAGCCTTGTCGCTGCTTATGTCTCGGGTTCTCACAAATAATGCGCAATACACCATTTCTTTTGATGATTTTGCATTTTGCGCACATCTTTTTCACAGACGGTCTGACTTTCATAATGTCCTCGCATTCCTGCTTGCGATTATATAACGCTCAAGATCTCCGGCCCATTTTTCGTGATCACGATCGACTCCTCGAAATGGGCTGAAAGACTTCTGTCCTTGGTCACTGCGGTCCACCGATCCGAGAGTATCTCCACCTCGTCGGTGCCCCTCGTGACCATAGGCTCAATGGCCAGAACCATCCCGGCCTTGAGCGGAATCTGCGGCGCCCGCTTGGGCACAAAATTCGGAATCTCCGGCTTTTCATGGAGGCTGCGTCCGATTCCGTGTCCGACAAACCGTTTGACCACGGAGAGCCCTTCCGCCTCCACAAGGTCCTGAATGACTCGTGAAATCTCGTAGAGGTCGTTGCCGACCCGCGCCTGCTCGATTCCCCGGTCCAGGGCCCGGCGCGTCACCGCTAGAAGCTTTTCATTTTCCGGGGCGACCGTCCCTACCGTAAAGGTCCTGGCAGCGTCTCCAAAGAATCCTTCGTAGACCACCCCCATATCAAAGCTGACGATGTCCCCTTCCTCCAGTATCCGGTCGGAGGGAAACCCATGGACCACTTCTTCATTCACAGAACAGCAGAGGGCATATGGAAAACCATGATACCCTTCGAATGCCGGCTTGACCTTGTACTCCCGGCACATTTTCTGGGCAATTTCCTCGAACTCCATTGTTCTGCGCCCTGGTGCCACATGTTCCTGCAACGCAGCAAGGATGTGGGCCACAATGCGATTGGCCCCTCTCAGGAGTTCAATCTCAGCGTCGTTTTTAAGGAAAATGCCTCTGTACTTCCGCAAAACTATGTTCGGCCCTTGATTTTGGCTTTTTGCATCAAGCCGTCGTAGTGGCTCGATATCATGTGCGACTGGACCTGGGACATGAAATCCATGGCCACGCCAACCACAATCAAAAGTCCGGTGCCGCCGAAATAAAACGGCACATTGAAATTCGCGATCAGGATCATGGGCAGGACACAGACCGCAGAAATGTACATGGCACCCCACAGGGTGATTCGGGAGAGTACCCTGTCGATGTACTGCTTGGTCTTGGCCCCCGGCCTGATCCCGGGGATGAATCCGCCCTGCTTCTTCAGATTATCGGCGATATCTTTGGGATCAAAGATGATCGCCGTATAGAAGTAGCAGAAGAACACGACCATGATAACGAACAAAATGTTGTACACGATGGAATCGGGTTGAAAATACGCTCCCATCGTGTTCAGGAATTCCGCCTGGGAAAAATTCGCCACTGTCGCCGGAAACATGAGCACCGAAGAGGCGAAGATCGGAGGAATGACACCGGCCGTATTTACACGCAACGGTAAATGGCTGGTCTGTCCACCGTACATTTTTCGCCCCATCATCCGCTTGGCGTACTGAATCGGTATTCGCCGCTGACCCCGCTCCACAAACACGATGGTGGCCAGAACCGCAATCATGATCGCCAGCACGATCAGAAGGATGAAAATGGTCAGCTCACCTGTCTTGAGCAGGCGAAAAGACTGAACCACCCCACCGGGGAGTCCGGTGACAATACCGGCAAAAATGATCAACGAGATCCCGTTGCCTATTCCCCGTTCCGTGATCTGCTCCCCAAGCCACATGAGAAACACGGTGCCCGCGGTAAGGGTTATGATTGCGGCGAAACGGAACCCCCAGCCGGCATTGAGAACGACGCTTTCGCCGGCCGGACTGGTCATGTTCTCCAGACCGATGGAAATTCCCAGACCCTGAATCACCGTGATGACCACGGTCAGGTAACGGGTGTACTGCGTAATTTTCTTCCGGCCCGCAGCGCCCTCTTCCTTCTTCAGCCTTTTGAGCTCAGGGCTGACTACGGTCAGGAGCTGAAGGATGATGGACGCTGAAATATAGGGCATGATTCCCAGCGCAAAAATGGAGAGACGACTGAGCCCTCCACCGGAAAACATGTCAAAGAGTCCGAACAAGGTGTTCTGCGCGCTGGCGAAGAATTCAGCCACCGCAAGGCTGTCGATTCCCGGGATGGGAATGTGAATGCCCAGCCTGAAAATGATGAGCATGCCAAAGGTGAAAAGAAGCTTTCTTTTCAGCTCAGACTTCCCGCCTGTTGTACCCGTCGCCCGTTGCATAAAGGGTTACCCTTCCAGAGCTACTGGTTCGCCGCCGGCGTTTTTGATCTTCTCCGCAGCGGACGCACTGAACCGATGGGCTTCGATCTTCACGGCCCGGCTGATATCGCCGTCTCCAAGGATCTTGACCGGCCGGCCCTTGCGGCACACGCCACGCTCATAAAGATCATCCAGAGTGATCTCGCTCTTGTCACCGAAAAAGGACTCCAGCTGGGCAAGATTCACCGGCTGATACGCGGTCTTGAAAATATTGGTGAAACCGCGCTTGGGCAATCTGCGCCTAAGAGGCATCTGCCCGCCTTCAAAGAAGGCAGGAACACCGCCGCCGGCTCTGGAATTCTGCCCCTTGTGGCCCTTGCCGGCTGTTTTGCCCAGACCTGAGCCAGGGCCGCGGCCGATCCGTCTTCTATTCTTGCGTTCTTCCTCAAAGGGAAAAAGCTCATGCAGTCTCATTATTGTTCCACCTTGACCAGATGATTGACCTTGGCCAGCATTCCCTGAAGGGCTTTGCTGTCCTCGAGTTCCTTGACCTGACGTATCTTACGCAGGCCCAACGCCTCAAGGGTCCTTCGCTGTTTCGGGGTGCACCCGATAGGACTTTTCACAAGTTGTACCCTAAGCACGGTTCCACCTCTATTTGCGGCTGATGCTGATGCGCTTTCCGCGCAAACGGCTCACATCTTCGGCGCTACGCAGGGAGGTAAGCCCTTCCATTGTGGCCTTGAGCACGTTGTGGGGATTGTTGGTACCGATGGCCTTGGTCAGGATATCCCTGACACCCACGGCCTCCATGACCGCACGGACCGGCCCGCCGGCTATGATTCCGGTTCCCTTGGACGCAGGCTTGAGCATGACCTTGCCGGCTCCGTACCTTCCCAGGACTTCATAGGGCAGCGTTCCATCCAGAAGGGGAATCTGCACCATGCTCTTTTTGGCCGCGTCAGTGGCTTTTCTGATGGCGTCGGGAACTTGATTGGCCTTTCCAAGTCCGCACCCGACACCGCCCTTCCCATCACCTACGACGACAAGAGCGCTAAAGCTGAAGTTCCTGCCGCCCTTGACCACTTTGGCCACCCTGTTCAGGTAGACGAGCTTCTCAATCAAACCCAGGTCATTCTGTTCCATCGGAAACCTCAATTAAAATTTTAACCCGCCCTCGCGGGCGCCTTCAGCAAGGGATTTCACTTGGCCATGATAGAAAAAACCGTTCCGGTCGAATACCACCGACTCGATCTGCTTGGCCTTGGCCTTGTCCGCGATGTCCTTCCCGACCTTGAAGGCGTTTTCTTTGGTCAGCTTGGTGTCGCCCTCCAAAACCTGCGAGGAAGAGGCCACCAAGGTGGACCCGGTCTCGTCATTGATGATCTGGGCGTATATGTGCCGATTGGACCGGAATACACACAGTCGCGGACGCTCGCCGGTACCGGACAGCTTCTTTCTGATGCGGATCTTGCGCTTTTTGCGCGCTTCGTTCTTCGACAGATTCATGGCATTTTCCTACTTCGCTCCGGATTTACCGGCCTTGCGCCTGATGGTTTCATCCATGTATTTGATTCCCTTGCCCTTGTAGGGTTCAGGCTTGCGCACTCGCCTGATCTGAGCTGCAACTTCGCCCAGAATCTGCTTGTCCGTGGAGGACAGGAAAATTTTCGTCCCCTCCACTCTGGCGGAGACCTCTTTGGGCAGCAGGTATTCCACCGGGTGGGAGTATCCCACGCTAAGAACCACCTTCGATCCCTCGAGGTTCACCTTGTAGCCGACACCAATGACCTCGAGGCCCTTCTCAAACCCCTTGGACACGCCAGTCACGGCATTGGACAAGAGCGTGCGGCGCAGGCCGTGCTGCTCACGTGCGGTCCGGGATTCGTCGGCCCGGGACAATGTCACGGCGCCGTCCCCGATATCGTAAATGATCTTGGGATGGGTGAGCACCTCGAGCATCCCCTTGGGGCCCTTCACCTCGATACTCTCCCCCTTGCGGGTCAGCTCAACACCCTGGGGTATTTCAATGGGTAATTTCCCGATTCTGGACATGTTCTGCTCCGCTACCAAATTTCGCAAAGGATTTCGCCGCCGACATTCTCTCCGCGGGCCCTGGTCCCTTCCATGATTCCCCTGGAAGTCGAGAGGATGCAGATTCCAAGGCCGTTTTGAACCATGGGAACATCCTGGGAACCGACATAGACACGTCGACCAGGCTTGCTCACCCGCTTCAGTCCGGCGATCAGCGGCTTGCCGTCCATGTACTTGAGTTGAATTGTGAAATCACGATCTTGTTCCGTGAAATCCTGGATGTACCCCTCTTCCTTTAAAATATGGGCAAGGGCAATCTTGGATTTCGACTTGGGAACCGACACTTCGCTATGCAGGGCTCCGTGCGCATTTCTGATACGCGCGAGCATGTCCGCAATGGGATCCACTACAGCCATGGACCTCTCCTTACCAGCTGGATTTTCTCACGCCTGGCAGTTCTCCGGCCAGGGCCATGTTCCTGAAACAAATGCGGCAAATCCCGAAACGGCGTATGAATGCCCGGGGGCGGCCACAAATGGGGCAACGGTTGTAGGCCCTGCTGGAAAATTTCGGTTTCCGCTTGGCCTTGACCATAAGTGATGTACGAGTCAAAGCGTCCTCCTTATTTCCTAAAGGGCATTCCCAGTAAATTCAGCAATTCCCGGCCTTCCTTGTCGGTTTGGGCCGAGCTGACCACGGTGATGTTCATTCCTTTCACCTGGTCTACCTTGTCCAGATTCACTTCCGGGAAGATGGTGTGATCCTTGATCCCGAGGGTGAAGTTTCCCCTGCCGTCGAACCCGCGATCTGAAATACCGCGGAAGTCGCGAACTCGGGGGAGGGAAAAGTTGACCAGTTTATCGAAAAAGTCCCACATCCGCTCCCGGCGCAGGGTGACTCTGCACCCGACCGGCATGCCTTCCCGCAGCTTGAACGCGGCAATGGACTTTTTTGCCCGGGTGACCACCGGTTTTTGACCTGCGATCTGAGCCAGCTCATCAATGGCAGTTTGGATGAGCTTGTTGTCCTGGCTGCCCCGGCCGAGCCCCATGTTCAACGAGATGAACTGAAGCCTTGGAATTTCCATGTGGGACTTGTACCCGAACTGTTTCTGCAGTTCCGGCACGACATTGTCGTTGTAAATCGCTTCCATTCGAGTCATTGGTTACGCCCTAATCGATGGTTTCATCGCATTTCTTGCAGTACCGAATTTTCTTTCCACCTTCGGTTATCTTGTAGCCGATGCGGGAGGGCTTGGTACAGGCGTTGCACAATACGGCCACATTGGAGATATGCAGGGGGGATTCCTTGTCCACGATTCCACCGCTGTCACCCTTGTAGGGGTTAGCCTTGACGTGCCGCTTGACCATGTTGACCTGCTCAACCAGAACCTGATCCTTCTTCCGAAGAATCTTGAGGACCTTGCCCACCTTGCCCTTGTCTTTTCCGGCAAGGACCATGACTTTGTCGTCCTTATGTATTCTGAACTTTTTCATTGCATACCTCTACAGGACCTCGGGGGCACGGGATACGATCTTCATGAAATTTCGCTGACGCAGTTCCCTGGCCACGGGTCCAAAAATACGGGTTCCGATCGGCTCCATGTTCTTGTTCAAAAGAACGGCCGAATTGGTATCGAACCGGATAAAGGAACCGTCGGGCCGGCCGACCTCCTTCCTGGTGCGGACGATGACCGCAGTCATGACATCGCCTTTTTTCACCTTGGAGTTGGGCATGGCATCCTTCACAGACACGACAATGAGATCGCCGAGACTCGCGTACCTGCGCTTGCTGCCGCCCAGGACCTTGATCACGCTCACTCGTTTGGCGCCGGAGTTGTCGGCTACGTCGAGATTGGTTTCAACCTGAATCATGGCCCTTACACCGCCTTATGAATGATTTTGAGCAAATGCCACCGCTTCCGCCGGCTCAAAGGACGGCTTTCCACGATCTGTACCCGATCGCCTGCCCCAC
>JBKHAV010000084.1:0-12632 GCA_046542715.1 Desulfovibrionales bacterium | reverse complement strand
AAGCGTGGACTTTCCGGGCTCAGGTGAATGGACTGGGTTCCGTGAACGATGTCCAAACCGTTCCCCGACTCCAGCGTATAGCTCACATGGCGTGCATTCATGTCCACCACAAAGCGGTTGGAACGCACCGTCAAAGGTATTCGCAGTCGCTTGATGGTCCGCAGCCGGCGTGGATGGAAGCGAATGGTTCCGTCATCGTCGCGCAGCCCGGCCACTCCGTTCACCAGGACCATCCACACGGAACCCATTGAGGCGATGTGCAATCCGTCTCGGGCGTTGCCTGCCACGTCGCCCAGATCCATGAGAATGGCGTACTCTGCATATTGACTCGCCTTTTCCATGTGTCCTGTTTCCGCCGCCAGTATGGATTGGATGCCTACGGAGAGCGAGGAGTCTCCTGTGGTCAAGGGGTCATAATAGTTGAAGTTGCGAATTTTTTCCTCGAGTGTGAACTCGCTGGAGAGCAAAAACATGGCCAGCACGGCATCAGCCTGCTTGATGACCTTGTGACGGTAGATGGTCAACGGGTGGAAATGCAGCAACAGGGGGTACTTGTCCTGGGGCACGCTGTCGAAGTCCCACACTTCCTTGTCCATGAACCCGTCATCCTGAGGATAGATGCCAAGATCTGTGTCGTATGGGATGAACATGGCCTGGGCGGCGCGCTCCCAGGCGCTGATCTCTTCAGGGTCCAGCCGGGTAGCGTGGGTCAGAGCAGCCCAGGCCCCGGGATTCTCCTTTTCCAGGCGGCGGCAATATTCGGCTGCGAACCGCAGATTCAGCCGGGCCATCAGGTTGGTGTACAAATTGTTGTCGACCACGGTGGTATACTCGTCCGGCCCGGTCACCGCGTCGATGCAAAAGGCGCCGTTCTTGCGTTTGGAATAGAACCCAAGATCAGCCCACATACGCGCCGTCTCCACAAGGGCCTGCCCGCCGGTCCCCTCAAGCAGCTCTTCTTCCCCGGACACCAGGAAATGCCGGCGCAGGGCATAGGCCACGTCGGCATTGATGTGATATTGGGCGGTCCCTGCTGCGTAGTAGGCACTGGCTTCGCTGCCGTTTATGGTACGCCAGGGAAAGAGCGCTCCGGCCTGGCCAAGCTCCCTGGCGCGCTCCCTGGCTTTGTCGAGCATGCTCAGCCTGTAGCGCAGCACGTTTTCAGCCCACTGCGGGCTGGTATAGGACAAAAACGGCAGGATGTAGATTTCCTGGTCCCAGAAAAAGTGGCCTTCGTATGCCTGGCCGGTCAACCCCTTGGCCGGGATCCCGGACCCCTCGGCTCTGGCCGAGGCCGCCATGACCTGAAAAATGTTGAAGCGCACGGCTTGCTGGCTCTCCACCGGCCCGTTGCGGGAATGGTCGGGGTCGAGTTCCAGCTGCACGTCCGAGCGTTGCCAGAAGTCGTCCATGAAGCTCCGTTGCCCGGCGGCGATCTCGTTCCATCCCTGACTCATGGCCCGGTCCAGAGTCAGGCCGCATCGCCAGCACAATTCCTCCGGCTCGGACCTGCTCGAGGTATGGACCGAGAAGAACTTGACCAGGGTCAGCTCGTATTCGGCGGGCATCTGCGCCCGGATGACCACACGCCCCGAATGGCTCCCCGCCTCGGCCTCCACGTGTGTCCCCTCGGGAACCTCGAGTACGTGGTCCATGGCCATGGCGACCGCCATGCGGCTTTCCCGCGCCACCATCCCCAGGGTGACACGGGCTTTGGTGCACTCGGCAAGCTTTGATTCCAGACATCTGTGGTCAAAGAACTGGCTCAGGCGAGGGTCCTTGTGGTGGGATGCAGCCGGACCCTCCCTGCCCGGGTGGGACAATTCGGAAACCAGGACCACCGGAGCATCGGCATCCAGGCGCAGGCGGCAGACCACCGCCCCCAGATGGCGATGCACGTAGGAAACCATGCGTGTCGTGGACCAGGAAACGTGTTTACCAAGAGGCGTCTCCCAGAGCAGTTCCCTCTTCATGACCCCGTTTTGCATGTCGAGAGAGCGTTCGAAGCGCTCCAGGGATGCCGTGGGAAGATACAATGGTTCGTCATCCACCAGCAGTCGGACCACCACTGGACATGGCAGGTTGACGATGGTCTGTCCGGTCTTGGCGAAGCCGTATGCTGCTTCCCCGTAGACAATGGGCCATGTCTCGTGAAACCCGTTCACATAGGTGCCCCGCTCCACCATGGGTTCGCCCTCGTCGCAGACTCCGCGTATCCCGAGATAGCCGTTGGAAACCGAAAACACGGATTCCATGATCCCCAGGAAGCGGGGCGCAAACCCCTTTTCCACGATGCGCCAGGGATCGGCGGGATAGATGTGCGGGGGCGGAACGATTCGCTGGCGATGGATCATGAATATTACCCTCCTCGGTGGAAAACAAAACGTCAACGGCACGTTAGAATCTTGATAGCATAGTATCCAAGACAAGGCATAAAGCAAACGCTCAACCCCGGACTGCGGCAACGCTATGGGCGGAGAACAAGAACACTACAAGGAAGTTGACCAGGACCGGCAGGGCGAACAACGCCAGAAAAACTTCTGCGGCAGGATGGAACATGGCTGGCCTGAGGATGCTCAAGGGCTCGAATCGACATTATGGATGGGTGCTGAAAAATGATTTGAAAGTTTTTTGAATAATCACACATGACCCCATCATACTTCTTCTCCTCGATCATCGATTCCAATTCTCATCAAAGGGGAGAGAACCTGCTTGATGTCGACCGTAATCTTTTCCATTCGCTCCTCCGGTATGATGGGTATTTGCTCACGCAAGGGACAACAGGATGGGGACCAGCAGTTTCTCGTCTATGAGCGGACTGCTCTGGGCGCTGATCAGGGGCAGGTCAAGCACCTCGAAGCCGAGCTCCTGTATTTGACTGAGCTCCCGCCGCTCTAAACCCGGTCCATTGGTTGTGTCGACAAGCACGAAGTCGAGCACGTTTCTGGGATTGCTCACTTTGCTGTCGGCCAAAAGCGTGCGTAAAAGGATCTCCACTTGATCGGCCAGTCCGTACCCGAAAAGCTCAGGATCAGGCTTTGTATTCGGAATAAAAACCTTGGGGCAGCGGTTCCCTGCAATCGCCTTTCCCACGCCCTTGGGGAGAAGGTTCGCGATCACGCTCGTAAAGAAGCTGCCCATGGGATAGCAGATGAGGTCGGCCCCCAGGATGCGCTCCCGCATCTTGGCCCTGATGCTCGCTTCCGTCGAGGCCGGGTCGTCCAGGGAACGGGTCAGCCAGATTCGATCGATGCGTGATGCCAGGGGGGCCGCCTCCTTGCCGGTCATGCGGTGCTGCCCGATCACGACCTCCCCGCTTTCGAGCTCCGCGGCTAGGTGCAGATTGGCGTTGACAACCGGCCGGACCACGCCCAGGACTTGGACCAGCTTGGAAAAGAGGAAGATGACCGGATCCAGGTGGCGGCGATTGGTCAGGTACCCGGCTGTCAGCACGATGTTGCCGATGCTCGCCCCCCGCAGGTCGAAATCGCCCATCCGCTCGATGAAGTCGCGGAAGTGGTTGCGGATGATCTTCCGCATGGGGTCGGGTATGGAGGCTACCAGGGGGTGCCTTCCCCTGCTCATGCGCTCGAGCTCCCCTTGCAGGTCCTGAATAAGGGCGTTTTGGGACATCCGGTGCGCGAAAAGGGCGAAGATCTCCGGATTGCCGAGGATGGACTGGTCTGACAGGGCCATGAGCCGGCTGCGCACGTCCCCTACCGCGGGCATGCGGAAGGTCTTCCGAAGCTTTGCCGAGCTGCCCCCGGAGTCGAAGGGGGTCACCACGTGGATGGAGTTGTGCGTGTAGCGGGTCAGCTCCCTGGCTGTCCGGCGCAGGGCCGTTCCCCCGCTGAAGAACAGGATCTTCGGCCCCAGGTCGGGACTTCGGCGGTACCGCTCCAGTTTGATCGGGTCTGGCAGGCCGACCTCCCGGGTGATTCTTGCCGTTGCCACGTCAGCTTTGCCTTCGGGCTCAGCCCTCAGAGGGTTCCGGTCTGAAGGAAGTCGAGACAGTGATCAGCGGCGCGGTCGAAGTCTATGCCCCCGGAAATCTCCAGGACCGCGACCTGGGAAAGGAACTTTGCATAGCGCTCAGGTCCGGGCTCTGCATACCCGTTTTCCGGCAGGAAAAAGAGTCCGGTCTCCTTCCGAAAGGCGGAGAGGAGGTCGGGCCGCTTCCGGGGATCCACCCGATGGACCGAGAACCCGGTCTCACCGCGCCGCCAGTTGAGGATGGCCAGCCCGTGCATAGCCGCCGAAAGCACGAATCGCTCGGCCCCGAAGCACTCCTCGATCAGGGCGTCGTACTTGTGCTCCAAGTCCCAGAGGGCTTCGGCGGGCAGCCGCTCGAAACGCTCCTTATCCGCGGGATCGATCACACATGCCAGGTCGGGATTGTTCAGGGCAGTTCCCGGGTTGATTCGAGGGTGCTTGGCAACTCCGATCATGCGCGGCCCCCCGAGGCCTTGCGTCACAATGAGGCGGTCGTTGCTCACGAAGGTCGTGCCCCTGCTCATGAGCTTGAGGGCGAGGGTCGATTTGCCCATTCCCGAGAAGCCGGCCAAGGCCAAGCCCACCCCCCTGTGGGTGATTCCAGCGGCGTGGCCGAGCAGCCCGCCGCGGTTCAGTCGCCACTCGATGAAGCGGTTGTTCACGAAGTTGACCACCTGGTTGGGATTGGCAGTGCAGGGGCCGATGGCTAGGTTGTCGCCGCCCCCGAACACGAAGACCATCCCGGTGAGCTTCTTGCGTACGATGCGTCCGTCTCTGAGGTCGGCGTACTCTTCCTTGATTTTGGTTTTTCCCGGCTCCGGCTCTTTTTCCGTGTAGCACACCGGCAGGTTCCAGACCGGGCTCTGATGCGCCGTGATGAGGATGTCCCGATCGCATCGATCGGTCAGAAACGGCGCGAAGTATTCAACGAGCTCGTCCAGAAGCGTTTCGGAGTTGGTCCGCACCTCAACCCGGCAGCCCCCGAGGCCCAGCCACAGGGCATGCTCGGCCGGATACTCCTCCCTGAATCGCCGCACCAGGTCTTGCCTGGAGAACACGTCCTGCTTCATCCTCCAATCCTCCCGATGACGAAGTCGGTGTAGAGTTCCGCCGCGTCGATGCCCCTGGCCTCCAGAAGCCCCTTGAACCCGCCGAAGGCGGAGACCTCGAACACATAGGGCCCATCTTTGGTGAGGGCCACGTCCACACAGGTAAAGTCCAGCCCGAACGGCTCCTGGGCCCGGCGGGCCAGCTCGATGATCTCCACCGGGGGGTCGAAGGGCTCGTACTTCCCACCGGACGCGGTCGTGGTGTTCCACGCCCCGCTGTGCATCCTCCTGGAATAGGTGGTCAGGTACTCCCCGCCGAGGAAGACGACCCCGAGGTCGCTGCCCCCGAGGTCCACGGTCTTTTGAATATACATGATCGGGTACTCGTCCGCGAATGTCTCTATCCTTTGGGCCGCGTCTGCTCCCCTTCTGATCAGGGTCATGCCCCTGGCCTTGGAGGTGTACAGAGGCTTGAACACCGCCTCCCCGTAGTCCTCCACCGCGGCCAGGGCGTGGTTTCTGTCTTCGGTTATGGTGGTCGGCGGCATGGGAATGGAGGCCAGCTGCAGCGTGATGGTGCAGGAAAGCCGGTCCAGCACCCGGAGAATGCGCATGGGACTGGAGAAGACGGGTATGCCCCGTTCGGCCAGGAAGCGCAGGAGTTCAAGCCGGTCCAGGAGATCCGGGGAGTAGCGCGCTCCGATCTTCTTGATGATCAGACCGTCCAGGCCGGAGAGTTCCACCCCGCCGTTCACGACCCGACCCGAGGGCAGGTCGAGCCGGACGTCCGCCATGTCGATGAGGATCCGTTCGCCCGTGCGTCTGGCCACGGCATCGGCCAGACGCTCCGAGGACCACCCGCCTTTCGTCCCGATCACCCCTATTCTCACCCTTTATGCTCCCTGTGTTCAGTAGTAGAGGACATCCGCCGGCAGCCTGAACCCCTCCCAGGCGGAATTGCCGAAGCGACGGATCGTTTCCAGCAGAAATAGTGCCCGGTGAAACATCTCCTTGGCGAACTTGTGGTTCAGCTCGAAGCGGGTGGAGGTGTAGAAGGACCGCGCCAGGGCGAATGCCATCCTGGCCTCGAAGGTCGGGTCGTTCTGGTTCGCCGCCATGTCCCGGGCAAAGGTGAAGAACTTCTCGATCACGGCGTTGATCCTGCCTCGCAGGGCCGGATCGAACACCGGCATGCGGAAATTCGAAATCAGGAAGACCGAGACGTCCTGGAGATAGTCATACTCTCGGGAGCGGTAGAGGTCGATGAAATGGATCTGCTGCCGCTCGTGATTGTAGACGACGTTGTTCACGTTGAAGTCGCCGTGGGTGAACACGGCGAACGGCGCCTGCAGCGTGGTCTCCAGGGCCTCGCAGTCGCGTATGAGCCTCTCAGAGGAATCCACCTGCGAGTCGCCGAGCCTGAGCGCGGTGCGCTGGAACTCGGGGTGGATCTGCAGGACAGAGCCGAGCCGCCCTCGAAGCTGCTTCATGTAATCGGTCGGAACCGGGCCCGGCTTCCGGGTCGTCTCCCACACGTTCACCAGCGTCTGCTCGAGCACGAAGAAGGCGTTTTCGACCATTTCCCGATCACCCGTAAGCACGAGTTCGTCCAGGGTGCATCCGGGCAGGAACTCGAGCAGCATTGACCCCTTCCCGCCTTCCTCGTTGTAGCCGTATATTTCGGCCACGATTCCAGGGAAGAGGCTCTTCCAGCGAAGGATGTTCTCCCGCTCCTTGCTGATCTTCTCCAGGTTGCCTTCCTTGTAGATGGAGCCGTGGGCGCTGGGGGGGCCCGGCTTGGTCACCTTGCTTCTCACGCGGCTGATGCGGCACCCGGAGCGTGTTCCCCAGATGGACTTGAAATCTATGTCGGTAAAGCTGCCCGAAAATCCGGTCTTTGTCAGGGTCTGCTGCAGGGAGTCGAACTGCTCGATTTTGATGCGCTCGCCCAGGATGGCGAAGATGAGCGCCTCCCCGATGTTGAGCAGGGAGTCCCCGATCCGTTCCAGGTACCGGAAGATGAACAGGATCGTGATCAGGTCGCCGGAGTCGCCGTCTTTGCCTATCTCGGCCTTGAGCCGGTCGAACTGGGTCTTGTACATCCGGTCAAGCTCGAATTCCGACCGGCAGATGGCCAGGGCTTCTGACATGTCGTTTGACTTGTAGGTGGGCAGGATGGCCGACATGCTGCGCATGATCTCGTCGAAAAAGGGCTCGTGGTCATAGCGCCCAAGAATCTCCTGGTCGGAGAGATAGCCGGTCTGCCGGGCGATGTTCACGCAGTAGTCCGCGATGCGCTCGAGGTTCACGCAGACGACCTGCACGGCCCGGATTCGGTCCACCCGTTTCATGTCCAGGGACTTGTCCGTGTGGATTCGCGAGTAACACTTGTTCTCGATGATGGTCTTCAGGTTGTCGATGTAATCGTCCCGGGAGACGATCTTGTCGTAGAGCTCCCTGGAAGGGGCGTTCAGGAACTGAACCGTGGAACGGATCTGGTTCTCGACCTCCAGCACGATGAAGCGGTAGTTCTCGTCCAGTCCTTCGAAGGTGATCATGCGCGGTCCGGGGGATTAGGAACTGACACTGATCTCCCTGCCGCCAGGGGACTTGTCGAGGTCGGAATCCTTCCAGGATATCTTGATCGAGAGCTTGGACCCACCCTCCTTCTTCCGGGCCTTGATGCTGACGTTAAGAAGCCCGGAAGGGACGAGCGCGATCTCGTCACGGTTCGTGGTCAAAACGATCCGTTCCCTGCTGAACCCATCCACCAGCGCCTCGAGAAAATTCTGGATGGTTTTGGTATCCTGCAGTGACTCGAACAGGAATTTTTCTTCGTTTGCCATTGCGTTCTCCCGTGGTTCTCAGGCCGAAAGCCTCTCGATGTACTCCCTGATCACGGCCTGCCTGCTCATGTTTGCGAAGATGAGCCGCGTCCGCAGCCCCATATCATCCCAGGCGGGCTGGACCCCGATCTCCCGGGCCGCCTTGGCCGGGTCCTGCAGGGCCGGCGGTTTGACCTTCTCGCCCATGTGCGTGTCGTCACCCATGAAGACCAGAATCCTCCGGCCTGATCCACTCTTGGCGTTCATCTCCGTGACCACATCCACAAGAAAGTCCGTGTAGCGCCTGGACTGAGGGTTCCAGACCTCGTACCCGTCCACGTCGTAACGGGCGAGCAGAATGGGCCAGAACTGCTCGGGATGGGGGATGACCACGCACCCGCCAAGGGATCGCGCCTCCTCGATAACCTCCGAAACCCGGTAGAAATAGGTGGGCGAGAACCCAAGCTTGACCTGCTCCTTGACCACCTTGAGGAAGGCCTGGGCCCGGTCGATGACAGAGTCCCCGTAGACCGGCCGCAGCCCGTTGAAAAAATTGCGCAACAGCTTGTTCTTAAAGGAATCCCGGGAAACATCGCTCCAGTGCTTCTCCAGAAGTTCCTCCACCCGCTTCACGTAGGCCCGCACGAAATTCACCAGTCCTGAGCCCGCACCAGTGGCCTTGGCAGCCACGGACACAATCGATTCGTCCGGCCCGACAACCGCATGGATGAAGTCCCAAAGCTGCTTGGAGCGGTACTGGTAGGTGTGGGCCAGCAAGGACGTGAGCACCCCGGCCTCGGCCACGCGCTCGGCCCGGAAATGCAGCAGCAGCTGAACCTTCTGGTCGAAGCGACCGGCGTAGCAGTCCACCTCCACCCCGGCATAGGGGCCGAAGACCAGCAACTCGTTGTGCTGCGTGGGGATGACGAGTTCCTCGGCCTTGTTGGGGAAAAGAGCCTCGAGGCGGCGGGAAACGAGCTCGAGCGGCACGAACTCCGGATGCCAGTGGGCGGCCAGCACCCGCCCTTGACGCGGGTAGGTGGTCTCGGGCGAGACGATCTGCTCCTTCTGCCATGGTTCGAGGTCGACGGAGACCACGGAGGCAAAGATCCGTTCGTCCTCCTCGGTGATGGCGTCCGGAATCCGGTCAGGTATACGGTCAGTTGTCGAATCTGGTCGCACGAGCCTCATGAACTTTCACTTGTAGCGGTTATGGCAGTGGCTCTTGGCCTGGTCCAGCCGGTCGAAGGCCTTGTGCAGCACTGCCATGTCCCCGCGCTCATAGGCGGCTGCGAATGCGGCACAGGCCTCGTTGTACTCGTCATAGTACTCGTCCCCATACCCCGGGAAAGAGGTCATGAGCTCCGACTGGCGAAGGAACTCCTCCACGATCTCCCTCTCCGGCATCCGGCCGTCGTGGACCACGGTGAAGAGGGCCTTGTAACTCTTCTTCATCCGTTTCTTCAGGTCCTTGTACTTGAGGAGCTTCTTGACAGCGTATTGAGGCAGCTCGTGCCCTTCTTCGATCCAGACCCCTGCCTCGCCAGACTCCTCCCCTGCCTTGAACTTGACCTTCACGGCCACGCTCGTGCCCGTGTCCTCGAGGGTGATCTTCATCTTCCTGAAGGCCCTTATGGACTCCATGCCGTTGCCGCCGCCGTTCTCCAGCATCTCGGCCAGCTCCCGAAAAAAGCCGGGCAGGGTGTCCCTGGGCATAAACCGTTCCATGCGCGTTTCCGAACCCATGCGTGATATCCTGTTTTGAAATGTTGTGATGGTCAGCAGAAAGTTTTTTTTATCCACCTTGTCCGCGACAATCGTGTTGCGATACGGTCACGATTCAGCGAACCGGGAAGTCGAACTTCGGGCGCCTGAAGATCATCAGGAAGCCCTTCTCGTTCACTACACCTGATGCGAATGCTCAAAGTCTGCCTCCCTCTTCGGCAGGGTCGCGTTTTCGCTGGAAGGAAACCGGACCTCTCTCTTGGCTCCTCCAGGACCCGGATCTCTGCGCCACCAACAACATGATCGACGCCGCAACGCCAGGACGGCTGAGCTTTTCCGCTGGACGTGGCGTGACGACATCGACTTCGATGGTCGTCAGGTCCGATTGGGGACCCGCAAAACGGTTGATGGCTCCCTCGTGTATGAGTGGATTCCCATGATCGATTCCCTGTATGAGGCATTGAAAACCCATCGGCAGGCCCACCCGTACGAGCATGTGTTCGTGCAGTGGCTGGAGCCCAAGGGAAAACGGTTCGAGAAAATGCCCAAGCACAAGGGAAGACCCTTCAAGCAGTACAGAGGCTTTCCGCAAAACCTCTGCGACCTGGCAGGAGTCAGGCCTTTCGGTGCCTATGGCATCCGGCACCTCAGTGCCACGATCATGGCTGACGAAGGGGTCGCCGTCCCGACAATCCAGAAAATTCTCAGGCACGCCAAACTGTCCACGACCGAGCAGTACATTCATGAGCTCGTGAGCGGCAGAAAAATGGCCGGCCTGAGGGTGCTCGAAGGACGGGGAAAAAAATTGGGCCCACTGGGCCCAATATTGGGCCCAATTACGAAGAAAGGGCCAGTGCTGCTGCACTGACCCTTGTAAGATAAGCAGCTGAAATAGCTGCATGTTTTAGTGGCGGAGCCGACGAGACTCGAACTCGCGGCCTCCGGCGTGACAGGCCGGCGTTATAACCAGCTTAACTACGGCTCCGCGCTGGTAAAAAACTGGTGGGCGAAACAGGGCTCGAACCTGTGACCCTCGGCTTGTAAGGCCGATGCTCTCCCAGCTGAGCTATTCGCCCCCTGAGAGAGAGACTGTTTATATGGGCCGCCCTCTCATGTCAATACAATTTCATAGGGAAATATTTTTTTCAACCGGGAAATCTAAACTGATGGATTCTACCCGAATGCCGTGTCCGGAAAAGCTTCAATAATCCATGTTCAAAAGTTTCAAAACCTCGGCAAGGGTCGCTTGGGCCTTTTCCCTGGCCCGGGTCGAGCCCTCCTCCAGGATGGCCATGATCCGGTCCGGATCCTTGTCCAGCTCCCTGCGGCGGGCCTGCATGGGTTCGAGGAACTCACCCAGCCGTTCCACCAGAATCTTTTTGCAGTCCATGCACCCCCGGGATGCGGTGGTGCACCCCTCTTCCACTTCAGCGCACTCCTGCGGGGAGGCCAAAATGTCCAGATAGGGGAAGAGATTGCAGACCTTGGGGTCCCCGGGATCCTTGAGCCGGGCCCGGTTGGTGTCCGTGAGCATGGTCATGACCTTCTGGCGGACGGAGTCCATGTCCTCGCACAATGAAATCGCGTTTCCGTAGCTCTTGCTCATCTTGCGGCCGTCGAGCCCGGGCATTTTGGGCGCTGCGGTCAGCCTGGCCTGGGGCTCGGGGAAATAGTTGCCGTAGAGGAAGTTGAACCGCCGGGCGATCTCCCGGGTCAGTTCCAGGTGGGGGAGCTGGTCCTGGCCCACAGGCACGGCGCTTGGCTTGTAGATGAGGATGTCTGCGGCCTGAAGCACGGGGTAACCCAAAAAGCCGTAGGTGTTCAGATCTTTCTGCACCAGTTCCTGCTTGAGTTCCTTGTAGGTGGGGTTGCGCTCCAGCCAGCCCAGGGGGGTGATCATGGAGAGCAGCAGGTGCAGCTCCACATGTTCCCGCACATGGCTCTGCAGAAAAATGGTGCACTTTTCCGGGTCCAGTCCAAAGGAGATCCAGTCCTTGACCAGTTCGGGGACAAACCCCTTGATCCGCTGCGGCGTAGCATACTCGCTGGTCAAGGCGTGCCAGTCGGCAACGAAAAAGAAACACTCGTACTCGTCCTGGAGTTCGATCCAGTTCTTGAGCACTCCGAAATAATGCCCCAGGTGAAGGGGGCCTGTCGGCCGCATGCCGGAGACGATTCGTCCTTTCGTACTCATGTAATCCTCAACGTGTCGGTCCCGTTCGAGTCCCTGCAACAGTTTCTTTCACCCTCAAACACCCATGAGCAGCGGCTGGAGAAAACCAAGGATCGGGAACAGTATCTTTTGAAAAAACCCGAAGAACACCAGAAAAAGGATAATGAAAAACCCGTACCGTTCGATGCTGAGGTAGTTCATGGCCATGCCTGCAGGCATGAACCCGGCCACGACTTTGCTGCCGTCCAGGGGCGGAATGGGGATCAGGTTGAAAATCCCCAGAACGAGATTGATCATCACCCCTGCCTTCGCCATCAAGGCCAGGGGGATCAGCACATTGGTCATGACCGGTGAGGTTCCGGTGTTCAAATAGAAGAAAATCACCCGGAAGAGCAGCGCGAACAGCACCGCAAGAATGAAGTTTGCGGTCACCCCGGCCAGGGAGACGTAGATCATCCCCTTGCGCGGGTCCTTGAAATATCGGGGATCGACCGGGACTGGCTTGGCCCACCCGATCATGCGGGTCAGGACCAGGACCAGGGTGCCCATGGGATCCAGGTGCTTGAGCGGATTCAGGGTCAGCCGCCCCTCGTTTTTTGCCGTGGGATCGCCAAGCAGATAGGCCACGTACCCGTGGGCCACCTCATGGAAGGTGATGGCCATCAAAAACGGGACCGCCAATATGGAGATTTCTCGGAGTATTTCGCTGATGTCGAACATAGGCCCTTGCGGCTATCATCAAAGCGGTCCGGGAGCAAGGTGTTTCCCTCCCGGAGGCTGATGAAGAGGGTTGAGGTTGAAGGGTTGTGCTGCCGGATCACGCCCCGAGGATATAGTCCCGCTCCATGCGATACCCCAGCTCGTCGA